>CAZOBB010000098.1:0-38326 GCA_964577975.1 uncultured Thermodesulfobacteriota bacterium
AATTACTAAATCATATTCATTATCGATATTTTATCTATACAAACTTTCAAAAAAACGCACGAAAAAATCAAAAGGAAATCAAAACGCCAAGCGGAAGCCACGAGGGTCCTTCGGAAGTAACCGCACGGCCGAATCCAATCCTGAATTTCTAACCTCCAAACCAACCTTCGGACGAAGATAGAGGGTCCCTTTAAGTCGCAACCCCCTTGTCAACGGGTCCAACCATACAACGGCATTACCCTCCATGTCTAACAAGGGCCCCCTAAATTCAAGTTTCTCTATCGTAAGGACTGATCGTTGCAACGTACCGTCGAGAAAACCTGATGCAAATGTCAAATCAATAGGTCCTATTGGAGACGCTCCCCAACAAAAATGGAGGTTCTTCGTCTTCATTTTCCATCCCCCCGTGGGACCAGCCGTATTTCCAGTGCCTTTCCATTGAAAATCCAACTTTACCTCCCATCTCCCTTCTAAACGTACCCCCGGTTTCAACAATAGGGGAGAAGGCAAGGGAATAGGTTTGGGAGACGACAGGGACAGGGCTACTTTCCCATTCCTCAGCCTCACGAAACCTTCCAGGTGTCCTTCACCCAAAACGCCATTCACGTAAAAGTTTTCCCAAAACCATGGAAAGGCAGACCAAGCCGGCCGCGCCACTAGCCGCCGCACCTTCAGCCCCTTCACGAAGGGATTAGGCTCCGGCAAATACTCGAGCCCCGTTATCGTAAGCTTCAAAAAAGGATCAAAACGGACATTCGAAAGGTTCACGCTTCCAGGAACATCCAGTGATCTCAATGTGTTATAAACCGCCAAAGAAGGAAAACTCACCATCAACCCAATAGGAAAAATACAGACAACGACGATGAAAAAGACAAAAAGACTTTTTAGCCACTTCCGTCCATTCTTCACGGCTTCTGACCCGCCTCAAGAAATAATACGTTCACTTCCAAAACAAAACCTTTTCTCTTTTTGTTCAATTTCCATCTCGTGACACGCATGGGAAGGTAATGATGATCTATACGGTCAATTAATTGAAAGGCCTTCGCAGGAGTCGTAGAAACACGAAAAAAACAATTCATCAGAGTCATCCCATTCCATTCCCCTGCAGGATCAAAACGTAGGGGAGAAATTTCCCCTTCCTTGCCAATAACACGCTTTATGACATGCGACAGCTGGACTTTTGCCGGAGCTTCGGGACGTTCTCCTTTCACCCTTCGAATCAATCCTTGGATTTGCCGTGATGTGGCTCCGAACTCTTCGAGTCTTTTTTCCAGGCGCTGAACCTTCAACCACTCACTCCTGATTCGCTTCTCCATTTTCCGTTGATATACAATTAGAGGCGACAAAACCAATACCACATAGAGAAGACAGAAAATGCCTACACTCCCAAACCAGACCCAATGTTTTTCTTTCTCACTGAGCACTCGATTCCGCCTCCGTTCCTTTTAAAGGCGCCACCTGAACCTCAAAAACCTTCCCATCCGTAAGGTACCGCGGATGTTGGTTGCCAACAAGAGTCACCTTCACCGTTCCCTGACCTGCTTCTTCAAGCCTTTTCTTTATGAGCTGCGGCTGAAGTGTTTTTTCTCCTTCCAGAACGGCACGAAAAATATCTCGTTTTTCTTCCACTTCCACAAGCCTTATCTTCCCCACTCTGTCAAGGGCGAGAAGATACTTTGACCACCGTTCCGTGAGGGTAGGTTCCATAAAAGGTGCGAGCTTCCTCCTGTCCCGCGTCAATTCCCTGAATCGCGACGTAAGCATCTCCATGGTAACCAACGAGGGAGCGTTGGGCCAAACGGTTTTGACGAGATTTCGCATGGCTCTCTTCTGGAGAGAATAGACCTTCTGTTTCTGCCACGCCTGAATCCCCATCACCGCCCCCCCTCCCAACAGAATCATCACGAGGAACAACGAAGCAATCTTCGCCGCCTTGGAGTTGTTCGCCTCTTCCAATCCCCCCTGCTTCACCCGAAGGCCACCAAATTCCCCACCTCCAATCATTCCATACAGTTCGGAAAGATATCCAGCCAGCGCCTCCCTCGACAGAAATTGCCGTTTCTCGACAAGCCTTTCCACGTCCTCCCCTTCCTCCAAAGGGAAGAAGAGGTCGTGCATGGAAAGTAAAGACGCTTTTCCTCTTGGCGCTACCGCTTCGAAACCAAAGACATCGGCTTCAGAATTTTCCTGACGATAGGCGGCAATCCTCTCGCACACCATCTCTTTTGTTCCACAAAAGACCTCCATGTCCTGAAGAACCCCGTCACGGAGGAGGGCTATCATGACAAGGGGCCCCTCCAAAAGAAAAAGGACAGCAGGTGCGCGCCCCCGATGTCTAAGAAAAACGAAAGCAAGCGGGAAGATGGGTAAGGTAAGAAGCGTAGGAGCAATCCCAAGCGGACGGAATCGTTCCTCAAGTTTCTCCAGATCCTCGCGATCCGCCACCAGCGCAAAACCGGAAAGTCCCTTTTTTCTCTCCTTCTTCCAACTCAGATTCGAGGGGCAAAATCCAACCGAAGGGTTAAATATTTCGTCAATTCCGCGGGAAGAAAGCTCAAGCTCCACCGCTCGAAATAGCTGCTTCGGTTTGAGTCTCGGCAGAGAAATCTTCAAGGGAGCGATGGCGATTGAGGTTTCATACAAAACCACTTCATCGGGTGCCAAGGAGGTTACGAGTTTATGGATTTCCTCCGCCGGATAGAGGGGCGTTCCATCAGGTTGAATATAGGAAGAATGCCAAGAATGATGCCGCAACTTGCCTCCAGAAGACAGGGTGACCGCCACTCCTTCGTGAGACGCATAGACTCCCATCACTCGGATCGCCATAACCCCTCCCTGTAATAGAGGGTTTCGACCTTCCCCCCTTTACGGCGAAAAACCGACCATACCGCAAGGCGAACCTTTCGGAAAGAAATACGAATTTCGACGCGAAACGTCTCGCTCGTCAATGTCCCCCACTTCTCAAGGGTTTTATACACCCCTGGTGGCAAGGGAATCTGCCGACGAAAATCCTCCATCGTCTGAAACCTTCCCCCTTCCCGCATCAAAAGAATACGGTCAACCAATTCCTCTGTCATTTCTTCGCTCAAAGAAAGGAGCACATCCCGATTTGCCGTTAGGAGATTTATCTTTCCTTCTCCCCACACGGTCATGTCATCCTCATAAGGGCGTTCTTTCAATTTCTCCAACTTTTCTTTCTCTCTCTTCATGAAAGCAACAGTTGGAAGTTCATAGATCGACTGGAGAGGTCGATTCGGCGGGATCTTCCCCAGTTTCCCATAAAAAGATGCCTCGCTTTCACCATATACCGTCCGATCGTCCGGGTCGATCCAATCTATCAATGCACGCAAGGAGGCGGGAGATCCGTCACGGATGAGCCAGTACCTCTGTAAAATTTCAAGGCCGTCTTCTCCCGATAGAACCAACTGATTGATGGGAAGCTTGCCCTCCTCATCGGAAAGGATTCCCTCGCAATGCCCCTCCGTCATGATTCTTTTCGAAATAAATGCAATGACGTTCGGATTTCGCCATTGCTCTTCCTCCACGGTGGCCTTTGCTCCTTCGATGATCGACTTCGCCACTTCACGCGCCCTTACCACATCACGAAAATTTCCAGCCGTCAACACTCCCAGCTGAGCCTCCACCCCAAACTGTATCAGGATCGTCATCAGGGCCGCAACGACGGCGGCTACGAGAACAAGAAAAAAACCTTTCCTCGCCCCCATTCAGCGCATCCAGTCTTGCCGGGGATGAACATCCCCCCGAAAGGTATGAAGCGTCCCTTTGGCATCCTTAAGTACCAACTCGACACGGGCCAGGAGGGGTAATCTATCACGCCATCGCTGCGCCCTCGAATCCCACCGCCTGGTCGTGAGATGATTCTCCCCTTCAAAGGCCAAACGGAAAGAAACAACCCTGTCAGATATCAGTTCCTTCTCGCTCACATATTGAGATTGGAGGGGAGCAAGATCCCTATACAAAAGGTATCTGCCCTCTTTCTCAGATGATTTCAAACGGTACGTAATACGCCCGAGATCTCCTATCCCTTTGAGGCCTTCTTTTCCATCCCCCGCTTCCGCGCTGGCGAAAGAAAGACGTGTCGTATTCCAAGGGACTCCCTCCACCTTACTCGTGAAAAAGAACCTCTCAGGATAAAGCGGGTTTCCTATATACGCCGCCTCCAAATCTCGTCTTAGCCGGTCGATAATAAGCTTTCCTTCCACCTCCACCTCGTGATAGGTCAAACTTTCGGCAACGCCTTTCCGAATGGCCAGATAGGTTCCCATTACCACTCCCACCAATAACGCGGAAAGCCCAATCGCAAGCAACAACTCAATAAGGGTAAATCCTTGAGGGGTTATTTTACGGTCATCCACCTTGTCATCTCCAACAAAGGTGGTGCCCCCTTGGCACGCGACACCCTAATTACAATCTTCCGAATCCGAGGATAGGGGGAAACCATGACCTTTGTCTGGTAAAATAAACGGGGAGGACCCGGTTCAAATCCATGTTGCACGGAGATATCGCTCCACCCAAACGCCTCCATCCGAGCACAGACGTTTTCTCCCACCATAGCGGCTCGGCTTAGGATTTCGCTTTCTGCGATCATCCGAAACGATTGTATATGAGATCGGATCAAAACCACAAACGACACCGCAAGTATAACCACCGCAACAAGAACTTCCAGAAGCGTCAAACCCTCTTCATCCCGCATACCAAGGTTCCTCTATCCATCCACGCCATACCTCCACGCCCGGTCGATAGGGGTATCCCACCACGGTCAATCGCCTTCCTTGCCGCTCGAGAAAAACACCAAATCCACCCCCTTGGCCATTCGGCAAAAATCTTATAACCTTCCGTTTTTGAGCAGGCGCGTTCCAGAAACCCACCATCCGCACGTCTCGAGGAAGCCGGCGAGTGAGGAGCACCTTGTTTCCTCCTTTCTGTCTTTCCTCCCGGATCTGAATCGCTTGCCCCATCGAATCTAAGACAATTTCCACCGGTATCTGATCTCGGGCCGCCAGCCATCGCGCTCTCATAATGGCCAAACGGAAAAGTGAAACTACCTTCTCCTCCGGTGTTGGAAAGAGAGCCGAGATTTTCGGGGCACTTATCATGATCACGACGACGGCAATCGTAAGGGTGACAAGTATCTCAAGAAGGGTAAATCCCCTCTCTCTTTCACCCCCGTTTTTCACGCTTTTTTCCTCCAAACTCTTTATCCCCGCCAAGAAGGACAAGGAAAAACCTTTGTGTGGCTCCCATCATGAATCTTGATCCTTATCGAGATTCCAACTTTCGATATCGGCATCGTTTCCCTCTCCCCCTTCTTCACCGTCCGCTCCCAGGGAAACGATGTCAAAATCCTTGTCGTGGACTCCTGGTGAGATATAGATATAAGGGTTGCCCCAGGGATCCTTAGGAACTTTGTGGCCCTCGAGGTAGCCACCTTCCCTATACCGCTTCGGTATCCTCCCCGTTGTCGGCTTTTCCACAAGCGCCTTCAACCCCTGTTCGGTGCTCGGATAGAAGCCATTATCCAAATAGAAAAGACGGAGCGCCTTCTCAAAATTTTGAATCTGTATCTTCGCCTTCACGCGTCTGGCCTCTTCCGGCTTTCCCACAATCTTCGGGATAACCAATCCCGCCAGGATCCCAAGAATGATCACAACCACCATCAGCTCGATAAGCGTAAATCCTTTTTCTCCACTTCTTTTCATGATCCCTCACCCAACCAACTGATTCATGTTAAAGATCGGCAGCAGGACGGAAATCACAATCCATCCCACGATTCCCCCCATGAAGAGAATCATGAAGGGCTCCAACACAGACAGAACCGTTTTCATGGCCGCTTCCGTTTCTTCTTCATACATCTCTGCGACATGCAAAAGCATCTCTTCCAACCCCCCACTTTCTTCACCAACCGAGACCATCTGCACCACAACGGGAGGCATCCAACTCAGTCTTTCCAATGCCTTTCCCAACGGTAATCCCTCTCCAATTTGCCGGATCACATCATCAAAGGATATTCTCAAGACTTTGTTTGTAATGATCCCCCGCGCCAGTCGCAACGCCCGAAGCAACGGAATGCCGCTCGCCAAGACGGCAGCCAACGTGCGAGCCAATCGGGCCACTTGAGACTTCGTCACCCATGTATTCACCATTGGAACCTTCAACAGTGCTGCATCCATCAGCTCCTTTCCCCTCTCCGATTTCCTCAAACGAAAGAGGGCAAATCCGACAAAAATCACTCCCACCGGGATAACCTCTCCGTAAGCACGCATCCATGCGCCAATACCCAGAAGGAGGCGGGTCGTCGCGGGGAGAGGTTGATGAATAGCCGTAAAGATCTCCGCGACGGACGGCAATACATAGATCATCAGAATGAAAAAAACTCCCAGGGCAACGATCCCCATGACCACCGGATAGGCGAGAGAAGAAAAAAGGCGGTTTCTGAGAGCGATCCTCCGGTTCAAATATTCCGCAAGCCCGAGCAATACCTCGCTCAGCCGCCCACTTTCCTCCCCAGCGGCCACACTCTCCACGTAGAGGCGAGGAAAGATACGGGGGTATCCCGCCAGGGCCTCATGCAATGAAGAACCTTCTGAAAGACGCTCTCGGACATTGGTCAATACCCCTTTGAGATAAGGATTTTTCATCTGGGCGATCAGAGCCGTCAATCCTCCCGTTACGGAAAGCCCAGCCCGGAGAAGAATCCCCAACTGACGCGTCATTACCATCAGTTCCCGAGAGCTCACCCTCCGCAGGAATCGCCCGCTTCCCGACGCGGAGGGTGAGCGCACCTCCGCGAATGTCTCCTCCGTGATGCGGAGAGGAATCTGCTTCTTTAATTTAAGGCGATGGACCGCGGCGCGATAACTCTCCGCATCAATAATTCCTCGAATCTTCTTCCCATCCTCTCCAACTGCCTCATAAGAAAAAACCGGCATCCGTCTCTACTCCTGAATAACCCGCAATACCTCTTCGGGGGTAGTCTCCCCCGCCAAAACCTTCAAGGCCCCGTCCTCCACCAGCCGTCGCATGCCCCGCGCCACCGCCGCTTTCCTTATTTCCCCTGCCTCTGATGTTCTCGCAATGATCTTCTCCATCTCCTCATCGCACAAAAAAAGTTCATAAATACCTGTCCTTCCAAGATATCCTGTCCCCATACACGCCTCACACCCCTTCCCTCTGTAAAAAGTCACCCCGCCAGTTCGCTTCCTTATCTCCAGCTCGTCCAAAAGGGCACTAGAGGGTTCATAGGCCTCTTTACAATGAGGACAAATGGTTCGGACAAGACGCTGGGCGATAATCGCCTCGACCGAGGAGGTGACAAGAAACTTCTCAATTCCCATGTCGATGAGGCGGGTAACGGCTGACGCCGCGTCAATCGTATGAAGGGTGCTGAAGACAAGATGGCCCGTCAAAGACGCATGAATCGCGATTTCCGCCGTCTCCAAATCCCGGATCTCACCCACGAGGATCACGTCTGGATCCTGCCGAACGATGGAACGAAGTCCATTGGCGAAAGTCAATCCTATCTTTGGATTGACGGGAATTTGACTGATCCCGCTGATCTGATACTCGATTGGGTCTTCGATGGTTATGATATTCCGACCCGGTTCATTGATCTTATCCAACGCCGCGTACAATGTCGTCGTCTTCCCGCTTCCGGTGGGTCCCGTGACCAAAATCATCCCCTGGGTTCGTCGTATCAATTTTTCCACGGTCGCATACGTGTCAGGCGCCATCCCAATGTCTTGAAGCCCCCGGAAAAGGGTCGTCTGATCCAGGAGTCTCAAAACAACCCGCTCACCGAAGGCGGTCGGCAACGTTGACACACGAATATCCACGTCCTTCGAGCCGACACGGAGACGGATCCGTCCGTCTTGAGGCAATCGTTTCTCCGCGATGTTGAGCTTTGAAAGGACCTTGATCCTCGACACCACCGAGTTCTGATGACGCGAGGGAATCTTCAAGCGCTCATACAGCACCCCATCTATTCGGTAACGAACCCTCATATACTCCCGAAATGGTTCCATATGAATATCGCTGGCCCCAAGTTGAACGGCCCGGGCAAAGATCCGATTAACCAAACGGATAATCGGCGCCTCGCTATCAGAATCGAGGAGATCTTCCATCTTTTCCAAATCATGGGTTAGATCCTCATCCCCCAACGAACTCAAATCTTGAATGATCTCTTCCGCTTCACTCTCCGTATCCCCATAATATTCTTGTAACAACTCGAGTATCTCCGATTCCTGCATGGAATGGGCGATAACTGGCTTGCGAAGCTTGAGTGACAAGAGGTTCACGACCTCACGCCCCGTGTCAGGGCTAACACCCACCTCCAGAAACTCGCCGGCATCCTTTATGGGAACGAGGCGATTATGCCTTGCAAAAGCAGGCGGGATCATTTCCTTTACCTGCTCTTTGCGTGAGGACAAATCCACGACCATGGAAGATTCCTTGAAATGATGCACCGTCAAAAGGGTGCCGAGCCCGTATTGGAAAAATTGGCCCGATCCCTTTCCATATCATTCCTTTTCTCTTTGGTGATTTTGGACAGGGCCTTGTGGTTCCGAACGATTTTGGGTGTCAAAAAGACGAGAAGGTTGGTCTTTTCATTCGTCTTTTTCTTATATTTGAACAACCACCCCAAGATAGGAATTTCACCCAAGATAGGAATCTTTGAAGTATTGTCCGTTTCATTATTTTTGATTAGCCCTCCGATAACCACCGTCTTTCCATCTTTGACCGCCACGACTGTTTTCGTCGACCGCTTCGTATAGGTCGGCCCCAAATCACTCTGCGTATCGGTAGGCAAAATTGCAGAAACCTCCTGATAGATAGAAAGCCGAACGATGTCCCCTTCGGTAATCTGCGGCGTAATTTTCAAAGTAATCCCAAGATCCTTCCGCTCGATCAAAAAGCTTTGATTCAGGCCTGTGGCGCCCGCTTCGCCCGTTACCATCTTTTGGGTTGCGATAGGTACATTCTTCCCCACCACGATCTCCGCCTCTTCGTTGTCGAGCGTCAGGAGATGCGGTGTCGACAAGATATTGATGCCCGCGGTTTTCTTCATGGCGGCCACCATGGCGGCCACAGAAGGAAAGCTGATATTCCCAAACGTAATGTTTTCCCCCAATGCCCCCAAGATCATTCCGGACGGCATGGTCGCAGGAAGAGCTCCAGACGAGACTGAAGCGGCAAACGGATAGATATCTCCTGTCTCTCCCGAGCTTCCGATGACCCCCACTCCTGTTCCTTTGACGCTTGCTTTACCTGTCACAAACCACTGCACCCCCAACTGCTGCATCTTTTCTTCCGAGATTTCCATGATGAGGGCCTCTACGTAAACCTGGGAACGATACACATCGAGTTTTTTAATGACATCCGCAATAACAGGATAATCGGAAGGAGAGGCGTTGATGATCAATGCGTTGGTTGCCTTATCCGCCGTTATGACCACCTGTCCCGTTACAGCCCTTTTCAATACGGTCGTTTTTCCACCCAATGTCTTCGACGTTTTCAAGCCTACACCTGTATTTGTTTCAAACATCTCCCTCAATACCTTCGCGAGATCTTCCGCAACGGCATTTTTAAGATAAAAGACATGAATCCTTTCCTTGTCCTTCTGAGGCGGCACATCAAGTTTGCGTATGATATTTTTAACTTCTACCATTTCACGCCGTGGGGCCATTACAAGGATCGCATTGATCCGTTCATCCGGAACCAACCGCACCTCCTGCCACTCAATCTTTTCCTTTGTTTTCCCCCTTGCTAAAGCCAACTGATATAATCTTCGTTTCTCCTCCGGCATCTCGAGGAGTTTGGTAATCTCTTCAGTCAGATCTTTAGCATAGGCATACCGTAACGGAATCACGTCGAATTCAACTTTTGCCCTCGCCCGATCCAATCTACGAATTATCGCCGCTATCCTCTTTACGTTATCCCTGAAATCGGACAACAACAAAATACCGGCATCCGGATAGGAAATAATCTCTCCTCCCTCAGAAACCAATGGTTTCACGGTTCCCAAAACCTTCTCCGCATCGGCAAAACTCAACTGGAACAGGCGTGTTATGAAAGGATTACCTGAATCCGCCACTTCCTTTCCACTCACAAATGGGATACTCCTCCTGCCCGCGTTTTTTATAGGGACAATCTCAATCACACTTCCATGAGCGAGGGTTGTCAAACCATGACTTTGCAACACCACCTGAAATACGGGGTATACCTTCGACACCGGAATCGGCTTGGCGGACACAATCGTAACGAGCCCCTTCACCGATTCATCCACAACAAAATTTCTCCCTGTCAATTTTCCCACGAAACGGGCAATCGTCCGGATATCGGCATCTTCGAAATTGAGTAAGACACCACCCGACTTCATTACCGCCTTCCTGTCTTGCCCGGCGTAAGCGTAGTTTTTTAGACCCAACACGAAACAAACAGAGAGTACAATAGCAGCGACCCACCTCATCTTACTTAAAAAGACAAAGCGGAGAAATCTCGAAAATGGAAATTCTCTCTTGCGCATTCTAGTTTTTACTTTATCACAAAAACCAGGAAATGTCTATGAAAACACTCTGTTACTATCCGAACTCGAGATGTCAGAGCTGTCATACCCTGGCCTGACTCCGATGAATGCACGTAGATAGGCTTTCTCCACGCTGCAAAAAAAGACTTATCTTGACATCCATCGTGGTTGAGTGATAGTCAAAGCTAAAAAATTAAGGTGCATGTTGGTGAAGTTACAAGACAACCCATTATACAACGACCTTCTTGCCATTGTGGAATCCGCCGTTCAAAGCGTCGATCCTTACAAAGCCCTCAAAAATACATGTACAATAGACGGAAAATATTTTGAAATCGAGGATGGTGTTTTCCAAACAAAAAAGGGTAATAATAGGGGGTTGTACCGTTTCGATCTTTCCAAGGGTAAAACCATTGTCGTAGGGGCAGGAAAGGCGGCTTCTCGGATGGCCATGGCGATGGAAGAAATTCTAGGTCAGCATCTTCATGAGGGTCTGATAGTAACCAAATACGGTCATACGGCACCTCTAAAAAAGATACGCCAAATCGAGGCAGGCCACCCCATACCAGACGAAAACGGAATGCGCGGGGCCCAAGAAATAGAAAGTATCCTTAACAACACATCAGAAAAAGACACTGTCTTCGTACTTGTGTCCGGAGGAGGATCGGCTCTCCTCACTTATCCACCGCCAACAATCAGCCTGAAAGACAAGCAGGACACCACAAACCTACTACTTTCGTGCGGAGCCACGATCCATGAAATGAATACAATCCGCAAACACCTTTCAAAGATTAAGGGGGGACAACTGGCCAAAATGGCCACCCCCGCTACAGTGGTAACTTTGATTCTATCCGACGTCATCGGGGACGATCTGTCGGTCATCGCCTCAGGTCCAACGGCCCCCGACGACAGCTCCTACCAAGACGCCCTTCGCATCTTGCAACACTACGACATGCTTGATACTATCCCTTCCCAGGTGAAAGGCCATCTCGAAAAGGGAGCTGAAGGAAAAATTCCCGAAACACCGACCCGCCAAGACCCTCTGTTCGAAAAGGTATTTTTTAAATTTGTGGGATCCAATCAAATCGCCCTTCAAGCGGCCGCAAAGAAAGCAGAATCCCTCGGTTACACCCCCCTCATCCTTACCAATGCAGCATGCGGAGAAGCCAGAGAGATAGCCAAATACTTTGCAGCTATCGCAAAACAACTCGTGGTTTATCAGCAACCTCTGACACCTCCCGCCTGCATCTTATCAGGGGGTGAACCTACCGTCACCTTAAAAGGAAAAGGCAAAGGTGGACGAAATCAGGAATTTACGTTGGCGGCAGGGCTGGAAATTGCGGGGTATACGAATGTCCTAATCGCGAGCATCGGAACCGACGGAACAGACGGACCGACGGACGCAGCGGGAGGATTCACAGACGGTGAAATGCTATCCAAAGCAAAAGCGATGAATCTCGATCCTGCTACCTATCTCGAAAACAACAATGCCTATCCATTTCTGGAAAAGACGGGATACCTTGTAAAGACGGGACCCACAGGCACAAATGTCATGGACATTCACATCATCCTGTGCAAAAAACCATAAAACATCTCTTTGGAGACTTTCTGCATGTATGAAATAAAAATCATCCGTTTTTTCGCCGCCGCCCATTTTCTGAAAGACTACCACGGAAAGTGTGAAACCCTTCACGGTCACAACTGGAAAATCGAGGTCATGGTCCGACGAGAAGCCTTGGGAGAAGGGAATATGGCCCTCGATTTTTCACAACTCAAACAAATAACTGACGAAATTCTACAAACTCTCGACCATAAGAACCTCAACGAACTTCCCTACTTCAGAGACCAAAATCCTTCTTCAGAGACTATTGCCCGCTATATCTTCGAGTCGTTGGAAAAACGCCTCGTCAATGAGCCCGTAACCGTTTATCGGGTCAATGCATGGGAATCCCGAGACTCTTGCGCAGGATATATGAAATGAATCAAAAACATTCTTCCCTCCAACCCTCTTTTCCTGAGCTCATCGACATCCAGAATCTCCCCGACAACCGGAACATCCGTATCAAAAAAGTGGGAGTAAAAAATATTCGCTACCCCATTACCGTACGGGATAAGAAGAATGGGATCCAACACACGGTTGCCAGTGTCAATATGTATGTGGATCTGCCCCAGCATTTCAAAGGTACCCACATGAGCCGTTTCGTGGAAATACTCAATACCTATCGTGGGGACATCGCCATAAGAAATTTTTCCAAGATACTAGACGACATGAAAAGAACACTCAATGCGAAAAGCGCCCATCTTGAGATCGAATTTCCCTATTTCATTGAAAAGGAGGCCCCTGTAACCCAGGCCAAGGGGCTCATGGAATATATCTGCCGTTTTTGTGGCTCAAGCAATGACGTGGACGACTTCTATGTGGGGATAGTCGTACCAGTCACCACCTTGTGTCCTTGTTCCCGAGAAATATCGGAAAGGGGCGCCCACAACCAGCGAAGCATTGTTACGGTGAATCTTCGATTCAAGAAGTTCTTTTGGATAGAGGATATCATCGATCTCGTGGAGCAATCGGCCAGTTGTGATGTCTACTCCATCCTTAAACGTCCCGATGAGAAATACGTAACGGAAAAGGCCTACGACAACCCCATGTTCGTGGAAGATATCGTGCGAGAAATCGCCCTCAAACTTTCCAAAGACGAGAACATCACATGGTTTACCGTGGAAGCGGAAAATTTCGAAAGTATCCATAACCACAGCGCCTATGCCTTCGTGGAAAAATCAGACGGCTTCCTCGACAAAAGCCTCTAGGTCCCGAAGCGAATGCACGACTTTTGCGGGGGGTAAGCTTTTGAGGAATAACTTTCCATAAGACCGACGGTAAATTCTGCTATCACAGATTGCGAGAATACCCCGGTCGTTTTTGTGCCGCATCAATCTTCCTATCCCCTGTTTCAAAGCTATAACAGCCGTAGGGACCTGGTATTGAAAAAAGGGATTTTTCCCCTTCCGCTTCATCTCTTCCATCCTCGCCGACTCCAAGGGATCGTCAGGGACGAAAAAGGGAAGCTTGTCAATCACAACCGCGGTCAAGGCGTCTCCGGGCACGTCAATTCCTTCCCAAAAACTCGCTGTCGCAAAAAGGACGCTTGACGCCTCCTCCCGAAACTTTTTCAATAACTCCGTTTTTGGAAGTTCCCCCTGCAGAAACAAAGGATAGGAAAGTTGCCTGTGAAGTAACCCGTAGACTCGGTTCATCTGCCGATAACTCGTGAAAAGCAACAGAGCCCGACCTCTATTGAGTGCAATCAAATTCTTCATCAAGCCGGGAAGTCTATCCTCGTATTCTTTTGTTCCAGGCAAAGGAAAGGTTTTAGGGATGAAGATCCGAACGCGGTTTTCGTAATCGAACGGCGACGAGAGGATCAAGGTGGATGAGGAGGCAGGGGCCCCCACGCGTTCACGAATGAAGCGGAAATCACCCCCCACAGAGAGGGTCGCCGAGGTAAAGACGGCAAAGGGGGTCTCATTGAAAAAGGTCTCCCCCAAGATGGGTCCTATCTCGATAGGGGAAATATGAAGCAATATTCCCCTTTTCTTCCTCTCTCCCCACACGACGTAAGAGGGATTCGTAGAATCCAGAAAGGTTTGTAACCCTTCCTTGAATGCTCGTATCCTACGGGTAAACATTTCAATCTCGGCTTGGGCATCCGGCAAATCCCGTCTCTCCCCACGCCGGAGATTTTGTTCCACCTGTGTAAGGTTTTCAAGAATCATCCGACCTTCCTCTTTTACCCGCGAAGGAAGGCCAGAAACAACCACCCGAAAGCGTTCCTCCTCTGAGGGAAAAGAAGCAAAAAACCTATGGGAACGTCGCTGTAATTCATCAAGTACTTCAAAAAGCTTGTCCGAATTGGAATTTCCCTTCCATTGCTTAATGTCCCTTATCAGTTCTTCAAACTGCCCTCCACTCAACTGCCATCCGAAATAAAGCGTGGCAACACCTTCCACGCGGTGCGCCTCATCAAAAACCACCCCGTCATAAGGGGGCAAAACCTCCGCCGGAGCCCTCAGCCGCAAGGCGAGATCCGAAAAGAAGAGATGATGATTCACGATGAGCAGGTCGGCCCTTCCCGCTTCTCTTTTCAATTTTGTCACAAAACATTCTCTGAAAAAGGGACATTTACTTCCCAAACATAAATCGGAACGGGAATTGACTTCTTCCCAAAAAGCAAGGTTTTCGGGAAAATCTTTCAATTCCTCGCGATCTCCCCTCCGCGTGTGGCGGGTCCATTCCAGAAAAGGCTCATAAAGTTTGGTTTCCTCCGCAAAGGAAAAAAGCGGTTGACGCATGAACCGAGACAAACGTCGCTTACACAGGTAATTCTGGCGCCCTTTCAACACAAGCACGTCAAAGGTCACACCAAGAAGTTTCTCCAAAAGCGGGATATCCTTTTTCGCAATCTGTTCTTGGAGCGTTTTCGTAGCCGTGGACACAACTACACGTTTGCCCGACGTTAGGATTGGAAGGAGGTAGGCAAGGGTCTTCCCTATGCCAGTCGCGGCCTCGACAAATAGGACTCCCCCTTTCATCACAACCCGACGGATCGCCTTCGCCATTTGAATCTGGCTTTCCCGGATTTCGTAAGAGGGAAGGACCTTCCTCAGCGTCTCCCTCTTCTCAAAAAAATCATTTATGCTCGGAAGGGACATTCGATGGAACACCTTCCTCTTTGTCGGGGGTGACGACCCCTGCTGAAATGATAATCTTAAAGGCCTCTTGTGGATTGATGTCCAAAGGAATGATCTGGTCGCGTCTAACAATCACGAAGAATCCCGTCGTGATGTTCGGAGTAGTCGGGACAAACATCTTGATATAATCGGAACCAAGACCCGGGAAAAGCCCTGCATCACTCGTCCCGACCACATACCCCATCGAATAGATCCCTTTCCGAGGAAACTCAACGAGGGCCGCTTGCCGGAAAACATCGTCTTTGTCGGAAAAGAGGGCTATCACAAACTGGGAAATAGCATTGTAAACCCCCCGCACAAAAGGGATATTACGAAAGATTGACTCAATCCAATGAACCAGTCTCCTTCCAAATATATTCTTCGCCACGACCCCGATAACCAAGATGAGGATAAGCGTGGCAATTAACCCCAAACCGGGGACGTGAAAAGGAAGATAGGTGTCGGGTTGAAACTTTGGAGGAACCACGCGAAAGATGGCATCCAACTTGAACACGACAACCTTGATAATATAAAGCGTCAACGCGATGGGAACAAAGACTGCAAAACCGGCAAAAAAATACTTTTTGAAAAAACCCTTATGCCTTCTCATACCTGATCCCGCACAGTATAAGTCATTCTTGAATGGCGCGGAGACGATGGGAAAACCATCTCCCGAAGTTTTCCGATCAAAGGTACCAATGTGTTTCGATCAAGGGCAGAAATGGCTATGGCGTTCCATTCTCGAGCGTACCTCGTAACTGTTTCGAAAGACACCTTATCCATTTTGTTCATCACTAAAAGCGAGGGAATCTCATGGAGACCGAGCTGTTCCAGCATCTCTTCCACCACGTGGATGTGATGTTCAAATTCGGGGTGGCTGATATCCACGAGATGAAGAAGAAGATTGGCATCCCTCAATTCGTCCAAGGTACTCATGAAGGCACCAAGGAGATCCTTAGGAAGATCCCGGATAAATCCAACCGTATCCGTAATAACGACTTGATGATCCTCTGGAAACCTCAAAAGGCGGCTGGAGGTATCGAGGGTCGCGAATGGCTTATTTTCAACAAAAACGTCACTGTTCGTCAAGGCGTTGAGAAGTGTCGATTTTCCAGCATTGGTGTACCCGACGATTGAAATAATCGGCAACCCCCCTCGCTTTCTTTTCTTTCTTCGCAATTCACGTCCCGTTTTCAGATGTTTCAACTCACGCTCCAAAGAGGCGATTCGATCCCTGACCCTACGCCGGTTCACCTCCAACTTCGTTTCCCCAGGTCCCCTTCCACCAATTCCTCCCGTCAACCTCGACAAAGCTGTATATTTTCCGCTCAACCGGGGCAAAAGATACTTGAGTTGCGCCAGTTCCACCTGAAGTTTGCCCTCCCGACTATGCGCTCGTCTCGCAAAAATATCGAGTATCAATAATGTGCGATCCAGGACCTTTAACTCCGTCATGCGGCTAATGGCGTTCAATTGGGCGGGACTAAGATCCCTATTAAAGATAATACAATCAGCTCCTTTTTCCATGCTGATCATAACCAACTCTTTTAATTTCCCTTCCCCGATAAGATACGCCGGATGGATGCGCCGCAACCTCTGAACAACTGAACCAACAACGTCAACCTCACACGCTTTCGCTAGCTCGATGATTTCCTCTTCTAACGCTTCCACGTCCCAGTGGGTACCCAATGGAACGACAACCACAATCGCCCGAAGACGGCCCGCAATTCGCCTCCCTTTTTCCAGTACCTTCTGAAGCTCCCCAATGCGTTGCTCGATCCAATCCTGGAAATCAAGATCAATCCATACTTGGTAAGGAAGTTTTTCCACGTGGCATCCTGTTTCGTTCACCTTCGGATCAAGATACGCAATTTCCAGCGTGCCAGGGCCGCCTGAACGATCCCGTCTCAAAACTCCTACCAAATCAAGACGCAACATCCTAAGATCGGTCAAATCCTCCCGATCAATGCCTTCCTCCTTAATATGCGTATGGATAAACCGAAGCCCCTTAAGATTCCCTTTCCCCATGCGAAAGTGACTCAAATCGGGCAACAAGATCGAAAACGCATCCCCCACAAGGACACTTTCAATCTCCCCTCTCCGTGTTATCAAAACACCTACTTGTCGATGAATCTCCTCACTTATCTCGAGAATCGATCGGGCCAGCTCTTGAGAGATAAACCGCCGTGGGTCCACTTTACGGCGGTATAGCCGCCGCAATGCCTGAATCTGGGACGACTTAAGCCCTGTGGTAGAACCAATGACGTCTTTTATTTTTCGACCCCTCTTCTCATTTTCTTTATCATAGCACAGACCCCTTTCGTCGCAAACATTGCCCCCTCTTGTCATCCTCTTGGGGATGATTACTATTTAAATGATACCAAAAGACAATCCAAGGAGACGCTATAACATGAAAACGGTCGCCATCAATCTTGATCCAAAAGAAATCATGCAATTAGAAGCTATTATCCTGGATAAAAACAAAGAAGAAGCCCTCAAGTTCCTAAAAACGGTGCTCCGTCCAAAAATTCGGGCCCAAGGAAACCGAGATCTTGACGGTCAGAAGGGAACGGGTGTTCCCCTCTGACCCTCAAAGGAGATACTAGAACCGATACGTCAGGGCCACCGAAATCACATGTCCCGTCGTTTCATACTTGCCACGAAGATACTCCTGTTCACTCCTTTCATTCTTAAAGAAAGAGATGAGATAAGCCGCGTCAATGCTTAAGTTTTTACTGGGTGTCGTATAGCCAACACCGATGGAAATATCGTTTCTATCCGCATCAGGCAGCTCAGGAGCTCTCGTTTTGCTGGGTGCGGGGGTTTGATCATAGATATAGCCCGCACGCACCACCCATGATGGGTTAACCTGATACTCCGCTCCCACACGGATAGTCCAAGAATTATCCCAATCCTTTTCATCCCTGACCGTATAATTTTTAAGGGTGAACATATCGTCGAAGGTAATATCGAGGGAATCATACGTCTCCCAACGCGTCCACATAACATCCACTTCCAGTGTCAGGTTCTTGATACTCCTGTTCATGATTCCAAACGCCACCGTATCGGGAAGCCGAAGCTCGCTACTGATATCGGTATCCGGAAAAAGGAGGTGGGAAAAATTGGGAATTCCCCCTATCATTTGGATGAGATTGTCAATCGCTTGGACACCTTCATGGCGGTAATAATCGGCATCACCATCGTAATCGATATAAATATTGCTCCGGTAGGCCAACCCAAAAGACCATTCTTTGGTCGGTTGAAAAAGAACACCAACATTGAATCCCCACCCGTCCCCATCCGCATCCATGTCTAAATCAAGGTCATAGGGCCGTTGGAAAGCCTTTTCGGCAAAACTCGGACTTATCACTTTCGATGCCGTAAGAGGTAAACTGATACTCTTTTTGATGGTCACATCGGATAGCATATAGTTCAATCCAACCGCTATCGACAGCTTATCATTGAATTTATAGGCAATCGTTGGATTAAAGTCGTATGTTCTTAAATCGACCTTGTCAGAATAATATCGGCCAACCCAACTATTGTTCCAATCGGTCATCGTTCCATAGGGTGCAAAAAATCCAAATCCGACATACCAATTATCGTTTATCTGCCGTGTAATATAAAAAGATGGGATCTGTGCCCAATGCTCCTCCATATCCTCGTGGGCCGGTTCACTCGGATCCGTCGCGTATGGATTGTAGGCACCCTTTAATCTCGAATCCAATAATGCTGTCGTATAATTCAAAGTTATCTGGGTTCCTTTAAGCTGGGTGATACCGGCCGGATTAAAAAATATGGCCGTGGGATCGTCAGCTTTCGCGACGAATGCAGCTCCCATTCCCATGGCTGCCGCCCCTTGTTCTACATATACTTGAAATCCCGCATTATATCCCTTTACAGGAATAAATACTACTGCTAGACAAAGAATAAATAGAACGGCGCGTTTCATGCTCCTCCCTCCTTTCTTTACGTTGCGGTTGTCCCCTCCTCCCGTTTCTCTTGTCGCACCCTACATAAACAAAAACCTTTCACCTCCTTTTTTGCCTTTACCCTTTCTTCAGACTTCCTATCTTTTTGGCAAAGCCCTCCAGTTTCTCTTCAAACGGGATTTCAAATCCGCCATGGTACACGATCCGTGTGGCAATCTCTGTTGAAATCATAGCAATGCGGTATTTAAGAGGTAAAAATTTAACTCGGTCTCTAAACTTCTTACGTGTCTGAATAAGTTCCGGGAAATGTAACAAAAGAATCCTGGAGTAAGGGGGCCGCGAAATCTTTTCTGGATGATCCATCAAATAGTGATAAATCCGATTTGTGAAATCATTAATTTCACGACTGATGTCATTGCTAATCTCTGTGTACAACTTTTCACCTTTCAAGAGATGGTAACGCTCGAAAATTAGGTTTACTTCATCAATCGCACGTTTCTCGAGAATCTTCAAAACATCTGGTACGTACACCGGTTTGTTCTCCAAAAATTCTTTATCGCTCATGAGCAACCCGCCAATGATCTCATAAGACGAACAGATAACACCGCACTTGTTGGCAGAAGCATCTTTCATGATGATCACCCCCCGCCTCTGTATCTTTTCGCGGGCGCTGGGAGAAATGAAGGAGTTCGCCCCTTCGATGATAGCACGAGTCGTGGGTCTACCTTCCGCATCGAAGAGTTTTTCCCAATTCCCGTCATGAATCGTTTCGGGTCGCCCTCCTGCCGGAATAAAAATATCCGTTGTGTGTGAAAAAATGAGCCCTTCAAACTCGGAATGAAATTCATCGGAACTCACCCAAAGCTCTTGTGGCCCCTCTTTCGTCATCAACACCTTTTTATTTTTATCGACAAATCCTTCCTTCCGCGTTTCCCTGGAATAGAGGATAAACCCCCCTTCATGAAGTTTCTCCGGAGAGAACTTGTCCACGTTGTCCTTGAGCAACAATCGAGAAAGCTCCTCTCTATCAATCCCTTTTGGATCGTAGATCGCACCAGAACCCGCCGTGATGGAGGTGATTCGAACATTGGGGCAATGCTCGAAAAGCAATTTCATCTCATTACCCGCCACGTCGCCATTCGTTCCTCCCGTAATCTTTACGGTAAACGGGCTTTTCTCACAATCGATTCCAAGCTCTTTGAGCGTACGCTGAACGAATTTCAACACACCCAGCGAGGTCACCCCATACTCTTTATGATTGATCCCTATCTTTTTACTCGATATTATTCCTCCCCCTAATATGTATCCCCGTTCCCTAGCCCGCTTAGCAATATACTCAATCATCGAATCATGCATGTTCTCATCGGGACCCAACTCAATTGGTTCATCGTCCCCATAATAGTCCACCACATTGGGATCCACAGGCTTGCCATCCCTCGTAACATAGATGTCCAAGAATG
The DNA here is from genome assembly GCA_964577975.1 of uncultured Thermodesulfobacteriota bacterium. Classification (GTDB taxonomy): domain Bacteria; phylum Desulfobacterota; class S145-22; order S145-22; family S145-22; genus JAOZMY01. The sequence goes on from CAZOBB010000098.1 coordinate 20,661, forward strand.
CGTTGATGATTCCCCGCTGTAAATTATAAAGCCTATTTAGTTCTCTCTTCCGGTCGTCGACATCAAACGCCCGCATCACGGCGGCGAGCTTAGACCCTCCTTGATAGATGTCTTTGTTCTTCAATTGCTGCGTATGAGCAAGCACCATCGCCTCTTTAAAAATCGTGTTCATCGCCGTCTCAAAATCGTCCTTCGTACGCGCAATTATCGTTCGAAATCCGCCTCTTGCTATGTCTGAAAAGCCAAAATGATAGCCCGATCCATATCGATGATAGAAAAATGTAATCCGAAAAGGCAGATCCGGCGGTAGCCCCGCCCTTACTTCCTCGGGAAGATGCTCCATATAGCGTGGATCCAATCGAAAAGAGAGCGCCTTCTTATATTTTACGAAGAAATTCGTTTTGAGCGTGTATCGCACCATCAGCAAGGCTGTTTTATAGATTGTCTTCCTCGTTTCGTCCAAAAAGGCATGACCCGTATTATACTCTTCAATCATCTCTTCTATTCGACGAAACTCCTCTTCCAACGCATCGGCAGACAGCCTTTTTTCCGGATCGGGATCGAACTTCCCCTTAAACACATTTAAGATGTCCTTTGTCAATTGGAGATGACTAAAAAAGGCATCTTGTGTCTCACTCCAGTCGTAGCGATAAGGAAAAGCATGGGCAAGGTTTGTATGAGAAAAGGTGTTCATCGCGCTTAACAGACTACCTTCAGGTCCAGTCAGAATCCCTCCGGTGACTAGTTCTCTATACACCCTATCCCAAATGTTGATAACCTTTGTGTTATAGAGCTCCGCCTCCAGAGATTTATAGATTGGCATATCTTTCTTGATGGGTTTTCCATCTCGGGTAGTGATATACGCCGTCAACACGGTCACGTGCTGACCGTCTTCTCCTTCAATCTCGACAATATAATTTCTATGTGTGGCAATATCCAAACGATAGAAAATCTCTATAACCTTCGCCAAATACCCTTTGAACAAGGGATTGATAACTGAAAACGCCAGACGCGACTCTTCCTTTCCTTTTTCATCAACAGTAGGCTCGATATCCAGGAAGATTCCCCCCTCGCGATGCGCCGACTGATACAGCCACATGGCTCGGGCTACTCTCAAGGGAGGCGACAGGAGAACGTAGTCCTTGTTATTTTTGATAAAAAAGCTAAAGATCTTGTCAAACTCCTTGAAATCGAAAGCAGGATACGCCTCTTTGAGAGTCTCCCGTATCCGCCCTTTTCCCCGGAAAAGCGTGCCCTCTTTTTCCTCTTGCCGATTTACAAGAAAATGGAACTTGAGGATCTCAAGTTCTTCTTTGCGACCTGGCAAAGGGCGATTTGAATGAATCATTTCCTCATAAATAATAACCTTATCTTTGATACCATCCAGGGTATTAAAAAGGGTTCCTGGCCTGTTCAAAGTGGCGACGATATATTTCTCATCGGTATCCTTCAACACGATTTGTTTATTCTCGCCCAGAGTATGAAGGTTAAAACAAAGATTCAATAAAGCATCCTTCTCGGAAGCGAAGGTGATAAAAAAGTATGGGTTCATTACCTCCAACAACCAGTTGAGGTTTTTTAACGCATGCTTCTTCGCACCTCCTATGGAACGATACAGCTGATTTATAATCTTTTTCGGTTCAATAATCATTTTTGTCTCCCCTCTACCTTATTTTTTGTCCGCCCACTAACGACTTAACCAATATGTGCTCGTCCTACCACAAGTTATCATTGAAATCAATAACGACTCTATAACCCTGTTCATGCCCTGTTTATGATTTTCATCCACACCTTTTGATCGTCCCGGAAAGCATTCCAACGATATACCTCGTCAAAGGCACACCAACAATATCCACATTCCCTTGATTTCTTATAAAAAGTATGTATAATAATTGCTAAACTCAATGAAAGTATAAGCAAATTAGAGGTCCACCATGGCAATCAACCTGGGAGAAGAGCTCGTCAAATCGAATCTTCTCACTAAAGATCAGCTTCAAAAGGCCCTTCAAGAAGTAAAACAAAGTGGTGGTACCCTTCGATCTACCCTCGTCAAATTAAACTACGTTGAGGAAGAAAACTTACTTCGCTTTTTGAGTGAGCTCTATCATCTTCCTATCATCAAATTAAACGGCATCCAAATACCGGAAGAAGTCTTAAAACTCGTACCCGAGCGAATCGCAAAGAAGTACCTCGTTTTGCCCGTTGAAAGACAGGGACCACGATTAACAATCGCCGTCGCCGATCCCAGTAATCTGATCCTGGCAGAAGAAATTGAATTTATGACAGGATATAATGTCCTGATGAAGTTGTGTTCAGAAACCGAACTCGTCCAAGCCATCAAAAAGGCCTACGGAGGAGGGGGGGAAATCGCCGGAAAGGGCGTCACCAATATCGACGCCAAAGATTATACGTTAGACGACATCGAAGACGACAATCCCATTTTCTTGGAAGACAACGAAGAAGACATTGTGGATGTGGATGATTTCGACGCACTGGTATCCGGTGCAATCGACAACGTGCAGGTCATTGATGAAGATGGTGACAATGCGAGGGGAGCCGTTGACCTTACAAACGAAATCGATGCTCCCATCATCAAACTCGTCAATGGAATTCTCATCAAGGCCATCAAAACAGGAGCCAGCGATATACATTTTGAACCGTACGAACGCCAGTTTCGGGTTCGTTACCGGATTGACGGTGTTTTGAGAAAGGCCATGGGGCTTCCCATAAAGATCAAAAACGCCATCATATCCCGTCTCAAGATCATGTCCCAGTTAGACATCGCGGAACGACGCCTCCCTCAAGACGGACGCATTAAACTTCGACTAGGACGGGCGAAAGAGGTGGACTTCCGGGTATCCACCGTCCCTACTCTTTATGGGGAAAAAGTCGTTCTCCGGTTGTTGGACAAATCTTCGCTACAATTGGACATGACCAAGTTGGGCTTTGAAGAGGACGATCTGGAGCTATTCAAAAACGCGATCCACCAACCCGTCGGGATGGTACTCGTGACGGGTCCGACCGGGAGCGGAAAAACCACGACCCTTTATTCCGCTTTGATTGAACTAAACAGAGAATCTGACAACATCATGACAGCGGAAGATCCGGTTGAATACAACTTCGCTGGTATCAATCAGGTTCAAATGCACGAGGATATCGGGTTAACGTTTGCTTCCGCCCTGAGATCTTTCCTTCGCCAAGACCCCGACATCATCATGGTGGGAGAAATCAGGGACTATGAAACGGCGCAGATTGCGACCCAGGCGGCCCTCACAGGGCATATGGTACTCTCAACCCTCCACACGAACGACGCTCCCAGCGCAATAACGCGTCTCATCGACATGGGAATCGAGCCGTTTCTGGTTACATCCTCGGTTATACTCGTCCAGGCACAACGTCTTATGAGAAGGGTCTGTGAACATTGCAAGGAACCTGTCGAGATTCCCGAGGAGGTATTGATCAACGCAGGCGTTCCAAGAGAAAAAATCGGAACATTTACTTGTTACAAGGGTAAAGGGTGCCCTTATTGCAACAATACGGGCTACAAAGGAAGGGTCTCCGTGTTTGAAATCATGCCTTATTACGAAGAGCTCAAAGCCATGACACTCAAACGGGCATCCGGCTTTGAACTCAAGAGAAAGGCAATTGAATTGGGGATGCGAACACTCCGCCAAAATGCCTTGTTAAAGGTGATGAAAGGAATCTCCACGCTGGAAGAAGCTCTCCGGGTAACGGTAGAAGATTAGATGTGAAGGGGTAGGCATTATGTATGACCTGAAAGAGTTGCTTGTAGAAATGTTTGAAAGGGGAGCTACGGATCTTCACATCACAACAGGATCCCCTCCTCAGCTTAGAGTTGACGGAAGTCTCGTCCCTATGGATTTGGCTCCTTTGAGCGCAGCGGACACACGCCGGCTTTGTTACAGTGTCCTCACGGAATCTCAGCGAAAGCGCTTCGAAGAGGAAAACGAACTCGATTTCTCGTTTGGGATCAAAAACTTGAGTCGTTTCCGAGGCAATATATTCTACCAGCGGGGAGCCGTAGCAGGCGCCTTTCGAACCATTCCTTACAAAATCATGACGTTGCGGGAGCTGGGTCTTCCCCCCGTTGTCGAAGAGCTTATCCACAAACCGAAAGGGCTCATCCTTGTCACGGGCCCAACCGGAAGCGGGAAATCGACCACGCTCGCCTCGATGATCGATCGGCTCAACGAAGAGCGCCATGCCCATATCATCACCATTGAAGACCCTATCGAATATCTTCACCGTCACAAAAATTGTCTCATCAACCAGCGTGAGGTCAATTCCGACACCCATGGATTCGCCCAAGCCCTCAAACACGTACTGCGGCAAGATCCCGACATTATCCTGATCGGGGAAATGCGTGATCTCGAAACCATTGAATCGGCCCTCGTCATCGCCGAAACGGGTCATCTTACCTTTGCCACCCTTCATACAAACTCTGCCGTCGAAACCATCAACCGGATCATCGATGTGTTCCCCCCTCATCAACAACCGCAGATCCGAGCCCAATTATCTTTTGTCATTGAAGGAATCATCACCCAACAGTTGATACCAAAAGCAAGCGGAAGCGGGCGATGCTTGGGTGTAGAAGTGATGATACCCAACGCGGCCATAAGGAACCTTATAAGAGAAGACAAAATCCATCAGATTTATTCCCAGATGCAAATCGGCCAGGCCAAATACGGAATGCAGACGATGAACCAGTCTCTCTTTGACCTTTTCCAGAAGGGACTCATCAGCTTGAAAGAAGCACTCTCACGAAGCCCCAATCTCGATGAGCTGAAACAGATGATGGGAATGGAAGGAAGGCCGCAACGGGGTCTAAAACGGTAAGGAGGAAACCGTGCCAAAATTCAAATGGGAAGGAAGGGTCGTAGGAGGTGGTACCCAATCGGGCACGATGGAGGCCGTGAACGAAACTGTCGTTCGCGCCCAACTGAGGCAGCAACGCATCATCCCAACGAAAATCAGGAAGGTTCGGGAAAGTAAGAATATCGTTATTTTCAAACCAAAGGTGAAAGCGAAAACCCTGGCTGTTTTCACGCGGCAGCTCGCCACGATGATCGACGCTGGCCTTCCGCTTGTCCAATCCCTCGATATTCTGGCCGAACAGGAAGAGAACGTTACCTTCAAAGAGGTTCTGAGTCAAGTTAAAGACGACGTTGAATCCGGAATGACTTTTGCCGCTTCCCTAAAAAAACACCCTAAAATTTTCAGCGATCTTTATACCAATATGATAGTAGCGGGGGAAGAAGCGGGGACACTGGATGTCATTCTGAATCGTCTTGCCACCTTCATCGAAAAGGCAGAGGCCCTCCGGAGAAAGGTCAAATCAGCGCTAATGTATCCCATGATCGTCACTTTCGTTGCCATTGTCGTAGTAGGAATCCTGATGGTATTTGTCATTCCTACCTTTGAAAAGATGTTCCGGGAGGCAGGGCAACAACTGCCGGGATTAACCCAATTAGTGGTAGACGCAAGCAAATTTACCCGTAGTCATATTTTATACGTCATCGCCGTCATCATTCTTCTGGTATTGGGGCTCCGTTATATCCGCCGGACGGACCAAGGAAAAAAGGCGATCGATTCCATTTTACTGAAACTCCCTGTTTTCGGAATCCTCTTGAGAAAAGTAGCAGTAGCGAGATTCACACGAACCCTTAGCACCCTCATGACCAGCGGCGTCCCCATTCTTGATGGCCTCCAAATCGTCGCACGTACATCTGGAAACAAGGTTATTGAAGACGCCGTGATGGAAGCGCGGGAAAACATCAGCTCCGGAGAAAACATCGCGGAACCTTTGGCACGAAGCAAGGTCTTTCCTCCCATGGTCACCCGCATGATCTCCGTGGGAGAAAATACGGGTGCCCTTGATCAGATGCTCAACAAGATTGCGGACTTTTACGAAGACGAAGTTGACACCGCGGTGGCAGGATTAACCTCCATGTTGGAACCTCTCATGATCGTATTTTTGGGGGGGGTTGTGGGAACTATCGTTATCGCAATGTATCTACCTATCTTCAACATGGCAAATGCCATCGGTTAAAAAGGTCGCGCCGTTCCTTCACCAAAAAGAGAGTAGAAGGGAATCTCTCTTTGAAAATGCCTTCATTCTCAGCTTTGGCAGGCTATTTATAACCTCCCTCATCCTCGGAACATCCCTCCTCATCCCAGAACATGGCAAAAACATCCTCCAAATCCCCTCCAATACACAACTGTACATCCTTACTGCCTCCATCTATCTCTACTCCGTCATTTTCCTTTTCTTATTTAATTCCTTCAAGGATTCTCAATTTTTTATATTTCTTCAAATCCTGATCGATCTCGCCTTCATCACCGCCTTCGTCACCATCAGTGGAGGTGTGGAAAGTATCTTCATCTTCCTCTATTTTTTCGCCATTATTGCAGGTGCCCTTTTCCTAAGTCGCATGCAATTATTCCTTGTCGTTTTAGTAGCGACTTTATTCTATGGAGGAAGCACTTTAAAGACAGCACCGTTCCACGCCCTTCTCCATCACCAATTTTTCAATTTCATTTGGGAAAACCGGTTCACCATCTACCGATTAACACTCCAGCTTCTTGCCCTGTGGGGAGTAGCCATACTCACCAATGTTCTTTCCTCCGAACTACAAAAGAGAAAACAAGAGTTACTTGAGAAAACGAAGGAATATCAAAAACTCGAACGATTCAACGAGAACGTCCTACAAAGCATAGAGAGCGGGATTTTGACGGTCGATCCCCTTTATCTTATCACCTACCTCAACAAGGCAGGTGAGAAAATTTTGGAAATTCCTAAGACATTCCTTCTCAATCGAGACATTCGGACCGTTCTGCCACCTTTGGCAAAACGCTTAACCAATAACGGAAACAGTCGTAACACCATCCGGCACAACCAGCTTGTCCTGAAAAAACCAAATGGGTATAAAAAGGTAATAGGTTTTTCAATTTCCACCCTCTTTGATTCCGAAAACAATGCCTCTGGAAAGATTGTAATCTTCCAAGACCTCACTCGCTACAAAGCAATGGAAGATCGGGTTCACGAATCTGAAAAACTTGCGACGGTCGGGAGGTTCGCCGCAGGCCTCGCCCATGAGATCCGAAATCCCCTCGCCTCTCTCAGTGGATCCATCCAAGTCCTCAAAGACAGCTTGGAGCTATCCGGATCTGACAAAGAACTCATGAATATCGTTTTGAGAGAAACCGATCGTCTAAACCGTCTCGTCAGCGACTTCCTCCTCTTTTCGCAGTTCAGTAAAGGGAAACTAAAACATTTCAACCTGTCCCCCCTTATCGACGAAATCCTCTCTATTTTGAAGAAGGAAAACAGGGACGATGGCTTACGCATCGAAAATAGGCTTCCCCCTTCCCTTCCCATTTACAGCGACCGCGACAAACTTAAGCAGGTATTTTGGAATGTCCTCATCAATGCCATCCAGGCAAAAGACAAAAAGACCCATATCATTACTATCGAAAGGGTCCCATCCCCTCCCGTTGACGTCTTTGCTGCCAAGGATGTATCTATCACAATCGCCATTCGGGACAACGGAAAAGGCATTTCCAAAGCGGCAATGAAAAAGATCTTCGAACCCTTCTTTACCACACGACCGGACGGCACAGGGCTTGGTCTTTCCATCGCCTATCAGATCATGAATTCTCTGGGGGGAAGTATCATCATTACTTCGAAAGAGAAAAAAGGAACCAATGTGTTCATTTCCATTCCAGTTTAAAGAAGGAAGAAAAATGGATCCCTCTGTTTTCCAAAAAATACTCATCGTGGATGACGAAAGCGATATTCGAACATTACTCAAAATTCTCCTTACCAAAGAGGGTTACGAAGCCGATACCGCTTCCGGAGGACTAGAAGCATTAAAAAAGCTCGAAAACACCTTTTACCATCTCATTATCTCTGATATCCGAATGCCCGATCTATCGGGTCTCGAGCTTCTAAAACTAATCCAGGAAAAATCACCCCGCAGCATGGTTATCCTCATTACCGCATACGCTTCCAATGATACAGCCATAGAAGGAATGAAACATGGTGCCTACGACTACATCAGTAAACCCTTTAACATCGAAGAAATAAAAATCGTCGTCAAAAACGCGTTGGAACATCAACTTCTCAAGGAAGAAAACCTCCGACTCAAGCAAAAACTCTCCGACAGCCACGAAGATTTAGGAATCATTGGTACAAGCAAATCCATACAACAACTTATGGATCTCGTCATCCGTGTCTCCAAAACACGCACGCCTATCCTGATTACGGGTGAGAGCGGTGTAGGCAAAGAAGTTGTGGCAAAAGCCATTCATAAGATCCAAAACCCGGAGAGCCCTTTTGTCCCCGTAAACTGTGGAGGAATACCCGAAACACTTTTGGAAAGCGAGCTGTTCGGCTACAAAAAAGGGGCCTTTACGGGGGCAACAACCGACAAACCGGGTCTTTTTGAAACGGCAAACGGGGGAATCCTTTTTCTCGATGAAATTGCCGAACTCCCTCTTCCCCTCCAGGTAAAACTCCTGAGAGTCCTTCAGGATCAAACTTTCAGAAGGCTTGGGGATAACAAAGACATTCACGTAGACGTTCAGATCATCTCCGCCACCAATAAAAACATTGAAAATGAGGTCAAAGGAAAACGATTCAGAGAAGACCTCTTTTTTCGTTTAAACGTGATACGGATCCACGTCCCCCCCCTACGGGAGAGGCGAGAAGACATTCCTCTCCTTCTCGACTTTTTCATCAAGAAATTTGCCAAAAAGTATAACTGCAAAGAGCTAAAAGTCTCCTCCTATATTCTTAAAGAATTGGAAAAATACGAATTTCCGGGCAATGTCAGAGAACTTGAGAACATGGTGGAACGAGCCGTTGCTCTGCAAGATTCCAATATTATTCTACCGGATGTCTACCGGTCTCAAACAATCGATCCCATCGAACATACCCCCCCACCTTTCTATGCCTGCGAATTCCCTCCAGAAGGAACCAACCTCCCCCATCTATTGGAATCCATTGAAAGGGCGTATTTGAGCGAAGCCCTCAAACGATGTGGGGGAAGAAAAATGGAAGCGGCCCAACTTCTAGGAATGACGTTTCGTTCTTTTCGATACAAAGTAGAAAAATATGGCCTAGAATAAACATGCAAAACACCCTCCCTATCGTGAATTGACAGCCCTCAGAAGATATGATAGGAAAACCAGGGTTTAAAGACCGTCTGAAAAAGGAGGGGATTTAAAAATGTTCACAAACGAGCTAGTAAGGCTCATCGAAAACAACGCCGACGAGTTGGCAAAGAAATGGCTCGAGTCCCTGAAAAAAAATCCATTCACCCCTACCTATCAGGATTTTCCGGAAAACATCCTCTATAAACGGGCAATTAACTTCTATGCCCAATTAGGACATTGGATAAGTCACGAAGCAACGAAGGAGGAAATCAGTCACGATTATACGGAATTAGGAAAAAAGCGCTTTCAAGAAGGTTTCGCTCTCCACGAAGTCATCTACTCATTACTGCTTCTAAAAAAGGAGATATGGAATAAAATCCTGAGCGAAAAATCCTTTCATGATGTCCTAGATCTCTCCATGGTTTTCGAGCTTAGTCAACGGCTTACTCAATTCTTTGACCGCGCCCTTTACTTTACCGTGTGCGGTTACGAAGAAGAATCCCGAAAAGACGAAATCAAGGCCTGTACCTATATGCGGTATTAGGCCCCGTTTAAAGGTCAATCTGCCTCATTTTTCACCCGGCAGGTTTTGTGAAAATTTTTTCAAAACAAAGGAGGGTTTAACTTGTATAAAATCGTTGACAAAAAGGTTATGGCAGAAGGAACTGTCTGCCAGTTGGAAGTGGAGGCTCCGCGCGTTGCCAAAAAGGCAAAGCCAGGTCAGTTCATCGTCTTGAGAATCGATGAAAAAGGGGAGCGAATCCCTCTAACCATGGCCAACCAGAACCTGGAAAAAGGCACCATCACCATCATTTTCCAAGTCGTGGGAAAAACGACAGCCCATCTTGCTAAACTTGAGCCCGGTGACGCCCTCATCGATGTCATCGGCCCTTTGGGAATGCCCACACACATAGAAAAATATGACGGACCGGTAATCTGCGTGGGAGGTGGTACGGGCGTGGCAGTTTTGTATCCCATCACGCGTGGATACAAACAAGCTGGAAATGAGGTCATCGGCATCATCGGGGCAAGAACCAAAGATCTTCTCATTCTCGAAGATGAAATGAGAGCCGTCACTGACGATCTCAGGATCACTACAGACGACGGAAGCTATGGACACCATGGCTTCGTCACGGACGTCCTGAAACAGATTCTCGAAGAAAGAGATAACGTCAAGATGGTCGTCGGCATTGGCCCCGTTCCCATGATGCGGTTTGTGTGCAAAACGACGGAGCCATTCAACGTACCGACAACCGTGAGTTTGAATCCCATCATGGTCGATGCCACGGGCATGTGTGGCGCCTGCCGTGTCACGGTAGGGGGAAAGACCCGTTTCGTCTGTGTGGACGGTCCTGAATTCGACGGGCATCAAGTCGATTTCGACGAATTAACTCAACGTCTTCGCATGTATATGGAAGAGGAAAAGAAATCTTACGAACTTTTCAAGCAAAAGCACGCATAGTTAAAGTAAAGGAGGCAGTTTAAAAATGGCTGAAAAAGGAAAGAAAATCCCTCGTCAGGCAATGCCGGAACAGGACCCCAAAGTCCGCGCCCACAATTTCGACGAGGTGCCTTACGGTTACGACGAAAAACTAGCCCAACTAGAAGCGCAACGGTGTCTTCAATGCAAGAAACCTCAGTGTGTCAAGGGATGTCCGGTTGAAGTGGAGATTCCACAATTCATCCAATACATCGTGGATGGAGACTTCGCGGCCGCGGCCCGACAACTAAAGAATAAAAACAGCCTGCCCGCCGTGTGTGGTCGCGTTTGTCCCCAAGAATCCCAGTGTGAACAGACCTGTATCCTTGGCAAGAAAGGCGAGCCGGTGGCCATCGGACGATTGGAGAGGTTCGCGGCGGACTACGAACGCAATCACAACCTTGTTACCATTCCCGAAGTTCCTCCCTCCACAGGAAAACGAGTTGCCGTGGTGGGCTCCGGACCCGCCAGCCTCACCCTCGCGGGAGATCTTATTAAGAAAGGGCATGAAGTCATCATCTATGAAGCCCTTCATACCCCTGGAGGCGTGCTTGTTTACGGAATCCCTGAATTTCGTCTTCCCAAAGCCATCGTGGCCGCGGAAGTGGATTACCTCCAGAAAATGGGGGTAAAAATTGAAACCGACGTGGTCGTTGGAAAGACGGTCACGGTGGATGAACTTTTGGAAGATCACGATGCCGTCTTCCTTGGCGTTGGAGCCGGCCTTCCCCTCTTTCTCAACCTTCCTGGCGAAAACCTTTGTGGAATCTATTCGGCGAACGAATACCTCACGCGCTCCAATCTCATGAAGGCGTATAAATTCCCTGAATACGATACACCCATCGCACGGGGAAAGGTCGTCGCCGTCATCGGCGCCGGCAATGTAGCCATGGACGCCGCGCGCACCGCCCTCCGCCTTGGTGCCGAAACGGTCAAAATCGTCTACCGGCGTTCCCGCGCCGAAATGCCGGCCAGGGCGGAAGAGATCCATCATGCCGAGGAAGAAGGGGTTCAATTTGAACTTCTCACCAATCCCGTTCGTTTCATTGGAAACGAGGAGGGTTGGGTAACAGGTATGGAATGTATCCGCATGGAACTGGGAGAGCCGGACGAATCGGGACGCCGCCGTCCCATTCCCATCGAAGGATCCAATTTTACGATGGAATGCGACATGGTAATCGTGGCATTGGGAACGCGCGCCAATCCTCTGATCCCCAGCACAACCCCGGACCTCAAACTCAACAAGTGGGGCTACATCGAGGCCGATCCCGATACGGGCGCCACCTCCAAGAAAGGCGTTTACGCGGGGGGTGATATCGTCACGGGATCCGCGACGGTCATCCTTGCAATGGGAGCGGGAAGAAAAGCCGCCAATGCCATTCATGAATATCTCATGGGACAAGGATAAAGAATACAGCTACTCATAAAGAGGGGAGAAATGATTCTCCCCTCTCTTTTTTATCTTCATGATGACGAAACGAATCGACACCCTCTGGAACCCAACGAAATTCTACACCACCACCCGCCTTTTTCTCATCCGACACGGAGAAACGGTCAACACGCAAGGGAACACCTTTCGTTACAATGGCCATCTTGACGTCGATATCACGGAAGAGGGAAAGCGACAACTTCAACGTGTGGCGGAACGCCTAAGATCCCGTCCCCTCAAAGGGATCTATTCCAGCGATTTGAAAAGGGCCAAAAAGGGGGCGGAAGAAATCGCCAAATTTTTCCCTCATATTCGAAGAGAAGAATTTCCCGACTTACGGGAGGTCAAGCAAGGGCTTTGGGAGGGACTCACACTCAAAGAGGTGTGGGAGCAATACCCAGAGGAAGCCCAGAAAAAATTCTCCGACTATGTGCATTATCGGATACCGGGGGGGGAAAACCTCATTGAAGCCCAGCAAAGATCCGTTGCCGTCATAAAACATCTGGTTAAACGGCATCACGGTGAGGAATTTTCTATCGTCGCCCACGGCGGTATCAACAGCCTTATCATCTGTTGGGTATTAGAATTGGATCTCCGTCATGTTTTCAATTTACGCCAGGATTTCGGGGCCCTCAACGTCATTGAATTCTTCGAGGACGGAAAATCCCTTCGTGTTCTCAACGACACATGCGGCGTTTTCCCTTTTACGCCGTGACAGCCTTACCCCCTTTTTGGAAAAAGATGATACAGCCCAAATACCCTTCGTGAGAGGTGAACTCAAGATAACACTCCTCCACTTCAAACCTTCTTTGCATAACAAAAAACACCTCTTCCATCTCATAAGAAAACATTCGCATAAGGGGATAGCCATAAGGACGTCCCCGCACCACATTGGCAACACCTTTAACAATAGGAACATAATGTCGTAGCCAAGATACGACTCTTCGAAGCATACCCGCCTCCTTTTCCCGATAGGTGAAGTGAAAAATGCCAATGCCCCCCTCCCTCAACAAATCGACTAACCTTGCGAAAATGGGCAACCCAACCGATGGGGGAATATGTTGAAAAACAATATAAGAATAAACCAAGTCAAAACTTCCTTGAATCGCCTCCAAATCCTTTGAGGGCATGAGTATTGCGTTGGACACGCCCGCCTCTCGACAATTCGCCGCCGCTTCTTTCAGCATCGCCTCTGAAACATCAAGGCCCACAACCTCCTTAGCCATCTTCGCAAAAGGGATCAGTAATCTTCCAACACCACAACCGAACTCCAACACCCTTTCCACGGGAAATTCTTTATGAAATCTTCGTGATACCGTCTCCACGAACTGAGCGACATCTCTTTTCCCGCTTTCAAAAAACTCCTTTTTTAGCTCCGGAGACAACCTTTCTTTGCGGAATTTTTCATGGGCAAGAACCCCAAAATAAGGGTCCACCTCTCCATACTTTCTCCATTCTTCCTCGGCTCTCAACACCCCTGCCTTCCCCAATATTTTTTCACACGCCCACCCTCGACATCTGCTTACAATCTGGATGGTTGCCTCAAAAACCTCTCGTCTATCCTAAAATCGCTATGGCCTCGATTTCCAAAAGGGCCCCTTTAGGAAGGCCTGAAACTTCTACCGTCGCTCGCGCGGGATACGGCTCCGAGAAAAAGGAGGCATAAACCTCATTAAAAGAACCAAAGTCCGTCATCGATTTAAGAAAAACGGTTGTCTTCACGACGTGAGACAAATCCGTTCCCGCGGCTTCCAAAACGGCTTTCAGATTCTCAAGGACCCGTTTCGTCTGTTCTTCTATTGTTCCTTCCACAATCTCGCCGGTGTTCGGGTCGATGGGGATCTGTCCCGCCGCAAAAACCCACCCTCCCGCCATGATTGCCTGAGAATAGGGCCCGATGGCTCGGGGAGCCTTCTGCGTATCAACGGCACGATGGCTCATGTTGCTACCCTCCCTTATGATTGGTTCTCTTACGCGCCGGCGCATCCTTCCGGCCATTTTCATCTGTCCCGAAAACAAGCCATTTTCTCAATTGATCGATTGCTAGAATCGCCAGCCGACTCTCCACGTTTTCCTTGGGACCTCCCAACCTTAGAGGAACCCTTTTTTCCCTGCCATCCTCTTCCAGAGAGATCTCGAAATCCTTCGGCCCTTCACCTCCGCCACCCTCTTTGCAGTGTACCGCAAGGCAAATTTCTCGAACCTTCTCCCGCCGACCTTCGGAGGATTCCCACCGCATCCATCCCTCAAGTCGATATTCTCCCTCAAAAGGCCGAAGGATACGCCTCAAAACCTCCCCTCCCGTGGCCGTGTCTTCCAACTTAACAACGGTATCTCGCCGACCGAGTTCCCTCACCGTTACCCCTTCCAAGGTCTCCTCATCCACACCAAAAATCAGCCTTCCTAAACGCCTGCGAATCTCCCGTTCAACGGGTTCAATCTTTTTCGCAACCTCTCTTTCCCCCTCGCCTACCGCCGTAATGAGGACACGAATCATGTCAGGTGAAGCCAATACACCCACGAAAGGGTCTCCTTCCGTTTTCAGCAAGTCTCCAATTTGCTCATCGACCCCGCTCTCCCCTAAGCCGCATATCTTCAAAATCCTAGTTCGTTTCACGGTGTTTGCCAAACGAAAAGCATCACGGAGAAAGGGGAGTACCTTTTCTTCCATCAGGAATTTCAATTCCCTAGGCACACCCGGGAGACAGACAAGAACCTTTCCATCCCGGGTTTGAAAAGAAAAGGCAGGCGCGGTTCCCACAGGATTCGAAATGGGATTCGCCCCTCTAGGGAGATACGCCTGTCTCTTGTTATTCTCCGTCATGTGAAAACCACGAGAGGAAAAAATCGCTTTAATCTCTTCCAGAAGTGGCTCGTGAAACTCGAGGGGGACACCAAGCGCCTCCGCCACCTCCTGTCTCGTCAGGTCATCCTTCGTAGGTCCCAGACCTCCCGTTGTAACGATCAGATCCACCTCTCTGAAAAGCCTCCTTATCCAGTCCCTTATTTCCCCCGAATGATCACCAATCGAAACGCGCACGGCTACCTCGAAACCTACCTCGGAAAGCCTTTCCCCGAGATACGCGCCGTTCGTATCGACAATCTTGCCCAGGAGAAGTTCCGTGCCTATGGTCAGAATCGCAGCTTTCGGCATGATGGATCAAAACCGATACGTCGTTCCCGAAGCATTGAGAGCAAAGGCCTCCGGCATCGCCGCCTCAAACGCCTTGATCGCCACCCAACCGGTGCAATGCATGGGAACCAAGCGTTTAGGATTGATCTTTTTCATTGCCTGGATCGTGTCATCAATAATGGGCTCAAAAATAGGCCCGCTTAGATGAAACCCACCAATTACGCCCAACACCCTCTCCACGCCTGTCAACTTTTGCGCATACTTGATGGTATTGATAATACCCGCATGTGCACATCCGGATATGACGACAATGCCTTCATCCCTCACGTTTATCACACAGCCCTGATCATCAGAAATATCGTCGTGAATCAACTCATCTCCGCGTTTGATATAGGCGTTTGGCATCCCTTTCTCGAAAGGCGTCGTCCGCTCAACCGTCCCTGTTACGAGAAGGCGCCCGTCCATCTGTAGGCTAGGTCCTGCGATTTCGCGGAATTCTCCCCCCACCTTTTCAACCGCCATTTTGTTCAACACCGGAAACAATAGGTCTTTTCCATCCGGAAGTTTGAAAAAACGCGGCGTCACAAACGCATCGGGATGAATCACAATCGGAACGGGTTTTTCCTTCATCTGCTCCACCGCCCATACCAACCCCCCATAATGGTCCATGTGACCGTGACTCATAACGATCAACTCGACCTGGGAAATATCCCGTCTAAGAAATCGGAGATTATGGGGCAGAACCTTATCGGTATAACCGGCATCCATCAATACATCATGCGTCTTTCCGTCGTAGGTCAAGCGAAACAACATCGAAAGTCCGTGCTCCGCGAGGATCGTATCTTCCGGAATGGTGCTTCCAAACGCCAGAGGTGGACGAATCACACCCTCTTTCGGCGGCAAAAGGAGATCGATATAATTATCCACCAAAACGACAATCTCCAGTTCTTCCACCGGACGTAATTTTATGTCTCCCATCACACCCTCCTTTCAGGTTTTACCAAAAACTACCACGAAGCATTTTCTCATGCAAATAGAATCAAAAAATAAGAAGGTTCCCTCCAAAAAAGAAGGAACCAAGCTCCCCTTTTTTGCCGCTTTTGTTTTCCTTCCCATGGAATAGACTTGAAACCTTCCACGCAGAAGCGTAAAATCTTTTGCAAAATCGTTACAAGGAGGCCAGAATGCCAGAGGAAAAACAATACATCATCGACGACATGACGATCAAAGAATCGTGGCGATTGTTCAAAATCATGGCAGAATTTGTAGATGGTTTCGAAAAATTGGCTGATTATTACCCCGCCATCGCTGTCTTTGGCTCCGCCCGGATGAAACGAACCGATCCTATCTACTCGAAGGCAGAGAAGATCGCACGACTTCTCGCAAAAAAGGGGTACAACATCATCACGGGCGGTGGCCCCGGCATCATGGAAGCGGCCAACAAAGGCGCCATGGAAGGGGGATCCCATTCCATTGGACTCAACATTGAGCTTCCCTTTGAACAGCAACCCAACGAATATGCCGATATCAAACTAAGCTTTCAGTATTTCTTCGTCAGAAAGGTTATGTTAGTCAAATACTCGGTAGCCTACATCATCTTGCCTGGAGGATTCGGCACCATGGATGAACTGTTCGAGGCGGTTACCCTCATTCAAACAAAAAAAATCCGTCCTTTTCCAGTCATTTTGGTGGAAAGCGATTACTGGAATGGTCTTATCGAGTGGATCAAGGCCGAAATGGTCCCCCACCAAACCATTTCCCCCGCCGACCTGGACATTCTTCAGATCATCGACGACCCGGAAGAGGTCGTTCGAACGATTCAAAAGATTGTATTGATATGAATAGAGAGATTATAAAAAACGCTTCAACTTTTGGAATTCAATTCCCTCCGGAGGGTCTGTTTAGTCTCGTCGGTATGTTTAGATTGTGTGGTTTAATTCGTACAGCACGTCGGCCATGGTCGTTTGGTTACCAAGAAAGAGTCTGCCCTTCTCAGCTTAGAGTTTCTTTTCATCTCTAGTTCTTTCACTTCTTTCACGCTTCCAGCTCCTTCCCTTTCTCTCCTGCCCCGTCTTCAGCATAGAGTTCGGTGCCTCTTAGACTGTGAACTACGAAATGATAAGCTTCTATATCGAGCAAGAAATTGACAATTTCAAGGCCTGATCCCAGGTTTTTCTCAGTCGATGGCTATTTCGGTCTCGGGATCGAAGAAGTGGAGGTTTTCCAGCCTGGCCTTGAGGGCAATGTCCTGTTTCGACTTGACCTGGCTCTGGGGCGAGATGGAGGCCAGCAGGTCGCGGCCGCCTACCTTGACGTCCACGTAGATCTGGTTTCCCACGGGCTGGACGACGTCCACGTAGGCCGTGAAGGTTCCGGGGACCTCCACGGCGTCGGTCTCCGACAGGTCCTCCGGGCGAATGCCCAGGGTTATCGTCTTTCCCGCGTAA
>CAZOBB010000099.1:0-10668 GCA_964577975.1 uncultured Thermodesulfobacteriota bacterium
ACAAACGGAGAAACCAGATGCCGATGATGCGACTTAACGGGGTGGAATGTTACTACGAGGTGCAGGGGGAGGGGGAACCGATCGTCTTCCTGCACCACGGATTCGGGTGCACGAAGATGTGGAAGGAGATCGTCCCGGCGGTGGTCCGGGCCGGCTACCAGGCCGTCCTCTACGACCGGCGGGGATTCGGGCAGTCTTCGAAGGAAGGATTTCCCGATTTCTACGTCAGTGATGCCTACCGGGAAGACAGTGTGGAGGAACTCCGCCAGCTCGTGGACGCCTTGAACCTGGAGACCTTTCACCTGGTCGGCCAGTGCGAGGGTGGGGTGGTCGGGGTCGATTTCGCGGCGGCCTATCCAAAGCGGGTCAAAACCCTCCTGACCTCCAGTACCCAATGTTACAGTGAGGTTCCCATGGAAACCTTCAACGCCGCCAAGTTTCCCCGAACTTTCGATGAACTGGACGAATCCATCAGGAAAAAGATGCTGAAGTGGCACGGGGAAGGATACGCAAAACGGCTCTACCACCAGTTCTGCCGCTACGGCGGGGCGTACGGGAGGTATATGTTTGACCTAAGACCCCAAATTATGAAGGTGGAATGTCCATCACTGGTATTGTATCCCGACCGGAGTTTCCTCTTCCCCGTGGAACAGGGGGTGGCTTTCTACCGGCATCTCCCGAAGGGGGAACTGGCCGTGCTTCCCCGCTGTGGCCACAACACATACGAAAAACAACCCGTCGCCTACACCCATCAGCTTTTGGCTTTTATAAAAAGGGCTGAGAGTTAAGCATCCAAAATTTCTCTTACTTTCTGAAGAAGGTCGCGGATGGTATAAGGTTTGTGCAAAAAATAGATATGGGGAGCAAGAAATCCATTCTGGGCGATATGATCTTCCGGGTATCCCGATGTAAAAAGTACCTTGAGATCTTTTACTTTTTTGGAAAGTATGTCGGCAAGCTCCCTCCCGCTCATCTTCGGCATCACCACATCAGTAAAGAGGAGATCCGGCTGAATCCCCTCCCTTTCCACAAGATCCAAGGCCTTTCTCCCGTCCTCCGCGCTGTATATGGTATAACCATAAGAGGAAAGGGCCTGGGTGGCAAACTCTCGAATTCCACGATCATCTTCCACGACAAGGATGGTTTCCTGCCCCTTCATGAGAGGTATCAGACCCGTCTCTGCATCCGCGGGCTCAACCACGGCATCCTTTTCCACCAAAGGCCAGTAGATCTTAACCGTTGTGCCCAAGCCAGGTTCACTATAGGCTCGTACATCTCCCCCGTTCTGTTTAACAATTCCAAACACGGTGGAACACCCCAATCCCGTCCCCTTGCCATGCGGCTTGGTGGTAAAAAAGGGATCAAATATCTTCTTCAATGTTTCTTTATCCATCCCTACACCCGTATCGCTCACGGAAATGACGAGATAGGACCCTTTTGCAATACCCGTATGCTCCTTCAGGTAGGCATTATCGACGATCGTGGATTGGGTTTCGATCAGTATTTTTCTAATGGGCGGTGCAGGCTTCTTTTCCCGGATGGCATCCCGTGCGTTAATTACAAGATTCAGAATGCACTGTTCTAACTGCCCCCGATCTGCAAGAATTATATCTTTTCCTGCACGGAAAGAGGTTTCCAAGATGATGTCCTCTCCAATGTAGCGCTGTAAGAGGGGCAACATATCTCGAATAATATCACCGGCACGAACCGGTTTGGGAGAGATAACCTGTTTCCGGCTGAAACTCAGTAACTGTTGGGCTATTCGGGCCGCTTGTTTCGACGCCCTCAAAATTTCCGAAAACTCATTCACAGGAGAAACATTGGAAGATATTTTGGAAACTCCCAATTCTGCAAATCCCTGTATCGTCGTTAGAATGTTGTTAAAATCGTGGGCGATACTCCCCACCAGTTTCCCCAGTGCTTCGAGTTTCGCCGTTTGGGAAAGCTGTTCTTCCAGCATAACCTCTCGCGTTATCTCCCGTTTGATGGCTGCAAAGTTCGTAATCTCACCCGATTTATTACGAATGGGAAAAATATGGGCGTCCTCATGATAAAACGTCCCATTCTTACGCCTGTTATAAAAACGCCCATGCCATGAATGTCCCGACGTAATCGTTGTCCACAGATTTTTATAAAAGGCTTCGTCATGTTTTCCGCTTTTGAGGATTTTCGGATTTTGCCCCCGTGCCTCTGCTGCCGAGTATCCAGTGATCCTTTCAAAGGCGGGATTTACATACTCGATCGTTCCGTTGGTATCCGTGATTATAACTATTGCATCAATCTGATCGAGTAAGATATGGAAAAGGCTAAGCTCCTTTTCCCGTTTTTCCTGTTCCGTAACATCCCGAATAATCCCCTGGAATCCGGTTATCCTTCCTTCCGTATCTTCAAGATGGGTGGCCGTAATCATCGCGGAAATCGTTTGGCCGTCCCTTCGTTTCAGCCTTATGGGAAAATCCTGAACGAATCCCTTTTCCGTAAGAGCGGCAACAAAACGTTGTTGCTCTTCCGGGCTTCCATAGATCTCGGTTAGGTATATCCCCAACAATTCATCTTTGGTGTATCCAAAAAGGCGAGCCGTGGCCTCATTCACATCCAAAAACCTTCCTTCCAGCGTGCTAATATAGGCGGGGATGGGAGAGTTTTCGAAGAAATTCCGGTACTTTTTCTCACTCAAAACCAAGGCGGCCTGAAGCTTCTGCTGCTCTGTGATGTCCTGGATGATTCCCTGATAAAGGGGAGGGGAATCCTCCGCGGTCCTCACCAAGACGGCGGTGTCAAGACAGGTCAGTATCTCACCGTCCTTCCTTCTCAAATGGATGGGAAAATCCTTTACGTATCCTTGGGCTTCGATCTTTTTGATAAACCGCTCCCGTTCTTCCGGGTAGGGATAGAGGGTCAGGACATTGCCCTCCACAAGCTCTTCCCGCGTATAACCCAACAGTTGAAGGGCGGCATTGTTGATCTCGACGATTTTTCCATCCCGCCTCGTGATGTAGGCAAACACAGCGGAATTCTCAAAGAAGAGCCGAAACCTCTTTTCACTCTCCACCACGGCGTCCTGCAGTCTCTTCTGCTCGGTAATATCTTTGACGTATTCCACTACCCCTTTGATGTTCCCCTCTTTATCCTTCCACGGGAAGGCATAGAGGTCGATCCACCCTTCTGGTGTTCCTGTTTGAGGATACGGCACGATTGCACGGTGGGTCTTCCCCGTTTCCAATGCCCGTTTCGACGGACACCAGGGACACACGCTCGTCCGCTCTTGATACACCTCAAAGCACTTCTTCCCCAAGAACGGCATATGCCTCGCGTGTCTTTTTTCTATCCAAGAGTTGACCCGAATGATGGTAAAGTCCTTATCCAAAAGGGAAATCCCATCTTCAATGGCTTCGAAAACGTTTGACAGTATATCCTCACTCTGTAACTTGTCCAGAAAAAGACGCCGTTGAAGCGTAACGTCTCGGATAAAGACAGCATAGAATTGTCTTTCGTTCCTCTCAATCCTAGAAACGGCTACATCTACCCGCGAAACCGCTTTGTTCCCTACCTTTAAAGGGATGTCAATGTATTCCGATGGAGAAAAGACACGTCCTTTTACACCGCCAAACGGCTTTCCTAGCTCTTCCGTAGAAAAAAAATCTGTAAAAGGACGATTCAAGAGGCGGTCTTGTGAATATCCCAAGATCTCAGTCGATTTTGGATTGGCATGAAGGATCCTCCCTTCCTCGTCTAAGACCAACACCCCTTCCGGCGAATGTTCACAAATATCCGAGTACAAATCCGATAAATTTTCTGAAAATTCACCCATGGAATATAAAAAAATCTCCTTTCCCGAAAACGCCTCTCAGAATATGTATATACATATTTCCCTCATTCGACACGTCACGTTCTTTTAAGATAATCCCTTTTTCTCCAACGTCAAGAAAAAAGGGCTTATCAGAAATCCATGTGATGCCCTGCGTCTAGGCCACCACGTTCAAGGTCTTTATGATTTTTTCTTTTAGTTCGGCAAGGTTCCCGGACTTTACCACATATTGGTCGGATGCCATCGCATGGAGGTTGTACTTGAACGAATCGTACGCCGTCAAAAGGATCACGGGAAGATCGTAATACGCATCTCGGATCTTCCCGAGAAGTTCCATACCGCTCATTTGCGGCATCTTTATGTCGAGAAGGATTAGGTCTGGCTTGAATTCACGGATCACTTCAAGGGCTCGAGTCGGATCCCCCAACGTTGAAACCTCATATCCCTCGTCGGTAAGCTCCTCTTTAAGGATAAAACGAATATCCTCTTCGTCGTCGATAGCCAAAATCCTCTTTTTTTCTTTCATTGTCACATCCCCGTCCACGATCTAAGTCCAGCGTTGGAGGAGATAGGGCTTTGCCTCTTCAAACACCTCACAGAGATGTTCTATCACCTCTTCCGCTTTTCTATCATCATAGGCCTCCGTTTCCCGCACATACGAAGCGACGAATCCAAAGTAAAGGGGGAGGAGGGAGGAAAGAAGTTTCCTCCGATTTTTAGTCTTCTGGAACCTCGCTGCATAGTTGTAAACAATCTTCGCCCATAACAACTTTGGAAAATCAAAAGCCCCTTCTTCCACCATTTCCCGAACTTCCAAAAGCTTCGCCATGCAATCCACCGAAAGGATTTGGCGATAGAAGGACCCAAGCTGGTCGACCCCTTGCTTGAACTTTTCAACCATCCGACCGCGGTCAACCTGAAGGGGGGAGGGGGCAACTTCCACTTCAAAGCCGAAGATGGCAGTAGGCCGGCTCCCTTTCACTTCCCTCCATTTCGATTCATACGACCCCATCAGAGAAAAGATGGTTCCCACCACCTGCTCAAACATGGGACCCAGATCGGCACCCGGATCCTTCGCATCATGGATCTTGGCTCCCAAAAAGGATTGACATATCTTGAAACCTTCCACCATGGCCGTGGTCGTCATCCAAATGTCGATGCCGAAACGGGCCACGTCGGTATTCCAGACATCCTTTTCGAGGTAATGGCTGATCAGCTCCCCAGAGAAACCGAAGTCTCCCCCAATGGGTTGGCGGACGCGCCGTCCGTACAGGGCGCGGGTCAAAGGATAGGCGATGCTGTTGGTGATGGTGCCATCGTATTTATGGCGTCGGTAAAACGGGCACACGTAGCCGTATCCCTTCTCCAAGACGGGTGCCAGAAGGAGATGGACCCATTCGGGTGTCATGCTACGTAGATCCGAATCGAAAACAGCGCATGCCTCGGCGTCGAGAATTTTCGCGGCTTCAAACACCGCTTTGAAGGCAGATCCTTTTCCCGGAACGCCCCGATACGTCGTGACAATACCTTCCACGGGACGCTTAGGCCTTTGAACAAGGCTAACGTCAAAAACCTCTTCTTGAAAAGCCGCCAACGCCACTTCCCGCGTCCCATCTGTCGACCCTCCATCCGAGTTGATCACGACGGTCCGTTTTTCAGGATAGTATTTGGCATGACCAAGCCTTATGGCCTTGACGACGTGGCCTATGGTTTCTGCGTTATTGTAACTGGGAATTCCGATAAGGATATCGGCTTTCCCCAAGGCCCTAAGTTCCGATTGAGTTGCTTCGGGAAGGGCCATAATTACAGAATCTTGCACGGTTTCTCCTATTCTGGTGGTGTCACTCCATTCTGCCGGACCCCCTTCATCGCCTCCGCCTCCCGTCGAAGTTCCTTCAAGAGAAACTCAATCGTCCACGTTTCGGAGGTAGGCGTAAGCGTGGCGAGAAGGGGACGAGTACCTCCCCGGGTCCGATAGGCCGCAAGGAGGGCGTGGAGCTCTTTCTCCGTAAAACCGGAAACGATCAGCGCCGGTATGTTTCCCGCCTTCTTCCCGAACCCCGAGCAATGCTCCCGCTGAAGAAATTCTTTGAGGCACCGGTCTTCCTCCGCCTCAGGGATAAAGACGATGGGAAAATGGCCAAGCCCATGGGTCCGAAACAATTCAATCAAGATGTGTTGAGCCGCCGGTGTATGCCCGCACGCGAGAACTTTCGGAGGGCCATACATCGTTTCCTCAGACATCCCCACCTTTTTGAACGTATCCCTGGATGACATGGCTTTCCTTTCGAAACACCCTCTTCTTCTTTGTTTAACAGAGGCAGAAAGGAATTACAACGGCTTGTGGGATTCCAGTAAAGCTTGGACTTGAAGGGCGATTTCCAGTTCCTCATCCGTTGGAACAACCAAAATCTTGACCCGGCTTTCCGCCGCATGAATTTCGGAAATCCCCTCTCTTTTCTTTTCGTTCCTCTCCCTAGCGATGGAGATACCGAGATTTTCAAGGCCCTGACAAACCCTCCAGCGGACAACGGGGCTATTCTCCCCAATCCCTGCCGTAAACACGAGGGCATCCACCCGCTCCAAAATCGCCAGATAAGCCCCTATATATTTCTTGATGCGATAGACAAACATATCGAGAGCAAGGATCGCTTGCGGATTTCCTTCTTCCGCCTTTTCAAGGACATCCCGAAGATCACTGCTACCCGTCAACCCCAACAACCCACTCTTTTTGTTCAGCAAGGCATCAATTTCTTTCATCGGCATATCTAAGCTCTCCGCGAGATAGAATATAACCGCCGGATCAATATCTCCACATCGTGTTCCCATGACCAATCCGGGAAGGGGGCTGAATCCCATACTCGTATCGATGGATCGTCCGTTTTGGATCGCCGATATACTCGCCCCATTACCAAGGTGGGCCGTGATGAGATTCGTTTCTTCGAGGGGTTTTCCGAGATATTCGGCAGCCATCCGGGCCACATAGCGGTGGGAGGTGCCGTGGAATCCATAGACTCGGACACCGTGCTCCGTGTAGAAGCTGTTCGGGATGGCATAGCGGTAGGCCTCCGGCGGCATGGTCTGGTGAAACGCCGTATCAAAGACAGCCACCTGCACAGCTTCAGGAAAGATTTCCCTGGCCACCTCGATCCCTTCGAGATTGGGGGGATTATGAAGAGGCGCTAAGGGAATCAGACGCCGGATGGTTTCTATCACCTCCTCATCAATAAGGATGGTATCATGGAAATGTTCTCCCCCGTGGACGACCCGGTGGCCAACGGCATCCACCTCAGAGGTGTGGGTAATGACTCCGTGTTCCTTATCACCGAGGTATTCAGCTATGATATTGAGGCCTTCT
The DNA here is from genome assembly GCA_964577975.1 of uncultured Thermodesulfobacteriota bacterium. Lineage (GTDB taxonomy): Bacteria > Desulfobacterota > S145-22 > S145-22 > S145-22 > JAOZMY01. The sequence continues at coordinate 7,167 of CAZOBB010000099.1, forward strand.
TCGTGGTTGGGAACTGGAATTTCCTCTATTGTTTCCCTTGTGCCGCAGCCGTCAAAGCGCCGGTGAACGATCCGGCTGTTCTCAAGACCGATGCGCTCGATGAGGCCGCCGGTCAAAACGGTCTTGCTGGGCATGTCGAAGAGTCGGTATTTGATGGAGGAACTGCCGGAATTGAGGGTCAGAATCTTCACGACGATGCCCCTATGCGTGTTGTGCCTGGATCGCCGTGATGGCGACAGTGTTGATGATATCGTCCACGGTGCAACCTCGACTCAAGTCGTTGACCGGCTTGTTGAGACCCTGGAGGACGGGACCGATGGCGATGGCGCCCGTTTCCCTCTGGACGGCCTTGTAGGTGTTGTTCCCCGTGTTGAGATCGGGAAAGATGAGAACGGTGGCACGACCCGCAACTTTGGATCCAGGCATCTTGGACCGTCCCACCTCCTCGTCCACGGCGGCGTCGTATTGGATGGGGCCTTCGATGAGGAGATCGGGCCGGCGCTGTTGGGCGATCCGGGTCGCCTTGCGGACCCGTTCCACCTCTTCCCCGGAGCCGGATGTGCCGGTAGAGTAGGATAGGAGAGCGACGCGGGGAAAGATCCCAAAGGCCTTGGCAGTTTCAGCAGAGGTGATGGCAATCTCGGCAAGCTCTTCAGCTGTGGGTTTGGGAACCACGGCGCAATCTCCATAGATGAGCACACGATCCTCAAGGCACATAAAGAAAACAGAGGACACAATGGAGATTTCCGGTTTGGTTTTTACGATCTGAAAGGCAGGACGGATGGTGTGGGCGGTAGTGTGTTGAGCTCCCGACACCATTCCGTCGGCGTCTTCCTTGTAAACCATCATGGTGGCAAAATAGGAAATATCGTGCATGGTCTCCATGGCAAGTTCTTCGGTCAATCCCTTGTGTTTTCGAAGCTCGTACAGGGTTGCCGCATAGTCTTCCAACTTGGGGTGCGTGGCGGGGTTGATCAAGGTAATCTTTTTCAAGTCGATGGAGAGCCCCATCTGGTTGATGAGTGATGTGACCTCCTCCGCATTTCCCAAGAGGATGATGTCGGCAATCCCTTTGTTGGTGATAATTTCCGTTGCCTTCAGGATTCGAGGATCGGTACTCTCCGGAAGAACAATCCGTTTTCGATCGGAACGGGCCCACTGGGTGAGATTGTAGAGGAAACGCTTTGGCGGGATACCTCGGGATTGAATCCGTCCCAGATGTTCGAGGATAGCCTCCATATCGATGTGCTCCTCGAACAGTTTCAGGCTTGTTTCAATCTTGCTGAGATTGTCCGGTGTGATGTGGGAGCGGATGGCATTAAGCCGCGTGACAGTTTCATAGGTCTCCGTCTCCACGGCGAGAATGGGCAATACACTCGGAAGGCCATCCAGGAGCTGCCTAACGGTGGGAGCGGGTTTTTCCCCTGTGGCCAGGATGAGACCCGCGATAGGGGGGTAGTTCGTCGATTGTTGTGCCTGAAGGGCACTCAGGATGATCTCTCCCCGGTCTCCCGGAGTCACCAGGAGGGCGTGGGGCTTCAGACGGGCGAGATAGTTTTGCATCTGCATGGCGATAACCATGAAGTGATGGGCCAACCGATCCATCTTGTCGCCACCGTAGAGGACTTCGGCGTTCAGTTGGTCGGCAATCTCCCGAATGGTTGGACTGGCAAGGAGGATGTTGTCGGGAACTACGGAAACCGTGAGATCTTCCTCCTGGAAGGCCCTTTTCAAAGCCCTTTCCGCTTCTTCGAGGGCTTCCGGGCGAATCCGGTTCGCCACAATAGCAATCACGGGACATCCCTTTGCTTTGAAGACCTCAATGGCGGTGTTGAACGCGGCAATGAGATCGTTTAAAGTGGTGCGGAAACCGCTCCCCAGGATCAGTACGTGAGCATCGAGACTCCGTGCCACCTCTACGTTCAAGTTAAACTCCACAGGTTCCAGGCTGTAATCGGAACCCAGACAGAGGACGAAATCATATTTCTCCTCCAAAAGACGGAATTTTTGAATGACGGTGTTGAGGAGATCGTCATAACGTCTTTCTGCCAGAAGCCTGCTGGCCTCCCGGACTGTCAGGGCATAAGTGGCTTCGTACTCGATATCCAACTGGAAACGGTTGAGGAGGAGGTCGATATTTTTGTTGCGGCCCGATTTGTCCGGATTCTCAATGACAGGAGAGAAAACACCGATGCGTTGGGTGGTGCGAGAAATGGTCTCAAGAACCCCCAAGGCCACAAGAGATTTCCCACAATGGGGTTCCGTCGTTGTAAGATAGAGGGATCGCATTTCTTCCATCTTCCTCCTTGGTTAAGGGGTTTTTAACTTACAGTATCCTCCATGGAACGTGAAATCTCCTTGACACACAATAGGATTCATTGTTTAATTTTGAAGAATAGTATCATAGTGGGTAATGATATGTCAAAATCGAGCTCTGGCAGTGATCGAATCTAAATAGAGGAAAGAGAAAAACTGTAAGGAACAAATCTGCAACTCGTCAAACAAAGGGGGAACCGTGATGGGAAAGATGCTTTGGAAACCATCAGAAGAAAGAATCAAGCGGACAAATATGTATCGTTTCATTCAATTCGTGAATGAAAGGCACGGTAAAAATTTCAACGACTACCCCTCGCTCTATGCATGGTCTGTGGAAAACATTCCAGATTTCTGGGCGGCCGTGTGGGACTTCGTCGACATCAAGCATAGCAAAAAATACGACAAGGTCGCGGAGGATCTCGACAAGATGCCGGGATCGAAGTGGTTCGTGGGGGCAAAGATCAATTTCGCCGAAAATTTGCTCCGATACCGGGACGATCAAACGGCTATCATCTTTCAAGGTGAAGGACAATCTCCGGTTCGAACAACCTACAAACAACTTTATGAAAAAGTGGCAAGGCTCGCGAAATCCCTTAGGGCCTTGGGTGTCAAACCGAAGGATCGCGTGGTTGGTTTTATGCCCAACATGACGGAGACGATCATTGCAATGCTCGCGGCCACAAGCCTTGGGGCGACGTGGTCGTCTTGCTCTCCCGATTTTGGGATCAAGGGGGTGATGGACCGATTCGGCCAGATCGAGCCGAAGGTCATCTTCACCGCGGATGGCTACTATTACAACGGGAAACAGTTCGACTCTCTGGAACGAATCTCCAACGTAGTGAAACAGCTCCCTTCGCTGGAAAAGATCGTGGTTGTATCTTACACGCGGGAAAAACCCGACATCAGTTTCCTTCCGAACGCGGAGCATTTCGAGGACTTCCTCGCCGAGGAGGCGGGGGAGATCGAGTTCGAGCATCTGCCTTTCGATCATCCCGTTTACATCATGTATTCGTCGGGGACCACGGGGCTGCCCAAGTGCATGGTGCAAGGCCCCGGCGTCTTGCTGAATCACAAGAAAGAGTTGGTCCTCCATACCGATCTGAAACGGGAGGATACCATCTTCTATTTCACCACCTGCGGATGGATGATGTGGAACTGGCTGACCAGCGCCCTGAGCGTGGGGGCC
>CAZOBB010000100.1:0-3282 GCA_964577975.1 uncultured Thermodesulfobacteriota bacterium
AATCGTTGTGTCTAATTCCGATGAGAGTCGATGAAGAAATGGTTTATGTCTTGGCGCTTGAGGATTGTTTGGAGGAGAAGACCTGGACTGAAATGGAGATCAGCGCGTTTTTAGTAGCAGCCAATGTCATTGCCTCGGCGATTAAGCGGGAACGATATATGGAAGAGAAGAATCTCGAAGAGTTCAAGTCCACGATTATTCTTTCCAAGGCTAAAAGTATCATCGTGAGATTGTCCGCGGATGGAACGATACTGTTTATGAACCGATTTGGCCTGGAATTTTTTGGGTATAAACCGAGTGAGATTATTGGTAGGAATTTCGTTGGGACAATCGTTCCGGAACAAGAAAGTACCGGCAGAGATATGAGAGCCTTTGCAGAAGATCTGTTGCGGAATCCGGAGGCTTATGCCTACCAGGAAAACGAGAATATCTGTTCAGACGGCAAGAGGGTTTGGATTTCATGGTCCAATACTCCTATTAGGGATTTGAAAGGTAAATTGCAGGAGATCCTTTGCATCGGGCATGATTTAACGGAACGTTTGGAGATCGAAAAACGTTTGAAAGAGGCGAGCGAAGCGAAAAGTACGTTTTTGGCGAATATGAGCCATGAGATTCGGACGCCTTTGAACGTTATTATTGGCTTGACACAAATTTTGGAGAGAATGGAATTGGACGACGAGCAAGCTCGTTATGTTGATAATATAAAGAGAGCCGGAAACACCCTTCTCACCCTGATAAACGATATTCTGGATATCGCAAAAATAGAAGCGGGTAAGATAACATTTGAACGGATTGCATTTAATTTACGAGAGGTTATGGAAGAGACGCTTCTTATTTTCTATCAAGGGGCAGTGGAGAAGGGGGTTGAGCTATATTGTCATATCGCCCCCGATGTTCCATTGAGTCTCATAGGGGATAAACACAAAATCGGACAGATTTTTCGAAATCTACTTGGAAATTCCTTAAAATTTACGAAGCAAGGATACATTGCGCTGAGTGCAAGGAATGAACGGCTCGAAGAGAATCGTGTAGTAGTCCGTTTCGAGATCATCGACACAGGGGTGGGCATACCCAAGGAAAGGCTAAAAAACATCTTCGATCCTTTTATGCAGGCTGATGAGACGATAACGAGAAGTTATGGGGGGACTGGTTTAGGACTTTCTATTACCAAGCAGTTTGTGGAGGGTATGGGAGGTACCATTGATGTAATGAGTAAAGAGGGAGAAGGAACAGTGTTTACCTGCCATATCCCCTTTGAAAGAGGGGTAGAGGAGAAGGAAAAAGATTCGATACGTCAACTGTTTGAAGGGTTGGATGCCGTCGTTGCGGGGAGAGACTTTTGGTTTCGACGATCGTTGGGGGATTTGCTGAGGCGTGTAACCCCGTCTGTGATGGAGCTTGGATCCTTAGAAGGAAAGGAAACTTTTCTGGACCCCCTCAAAACGGAAAACGAACGAAAGCTGTTGGTGTTTATCGACGAATATCTATTGAAAAACGCCAGAAAGAGTGTAGAAGAAATCAAAGAAAAAGGGGGAGGGAGGGTTGACGTTGTTTGCGTAAGTGTAGACAAGAAGATGTGTAAACGGTGTGAGCAAGATACCGAAACTTATATTTCTTTCTGTCTTACGAAACCCGTCTATTTTGCTTCCTTGGTTGAAAAGGTTGTGGAATATTATACGGGAAGGGGAGCAGACATGGAGAAGAAAGAAGAAGGGCAAAGGGAAAGGGATATTGGGAAAAATAGGTTTGAGGGGAAAAATTTCAAAATCCTCCTTGTAGAAGACACGGAAATGAATCAGATGCTTGCTTGTGCGATTCTTGAAAAGGAAGGATACGAAGTGGAGGTGGTGTCCAACGGATTGGAGGCACTAGAAATTCTGGCGGAAAGGGAGTTTGATCTCGTTCTAATGGATGTCCAAATGCCCGTTATGGATGGGTTGACGGCCGTAAAGATTCTAAGGGCGTGTGAGGAAGGACGTGCATCGGAAATTCCAAATTCTGAAGTGGATAGGGTTCTGGTACAGAGGTTGACCCGGAAGATGTCAGGAAAGCATCTCCCGGTGATTGCAATGACGGCCCATGCCTATGAGGAAGATAGAGAACAGACGCGTTTGGCCGGCATGGATGCCCATGTGACGAAACCGTTTGAAATTGACCGTTTAGTCAATGTATTAGAGAAATTTCTCGTTGGTAAAGAGGAGCAGTCAGGGGACGCGAGGATGCGTAAAGAGGGTGTTGACGAGGGACTAGGATTGCCTGAAAAAATCGATTTGGAGGAGATTCGGGCGTTTTTGGCGAGCGAGTATCGTTTATCCTCCGAAAGTATAGAGAAATTTTTGAAAAAGGCATCAATCTCCTTGAAAGATAACTTGACAAAAGCCGACTCGGCACTGGAATCTGAAGACTACGAAAAGTTGTCTCAGATAGCCCATAACTTGAAGGGATCCGTTGGAATGATGGGACTCATAAAGATCATGGAGAAGATGCAAGAGATGGAGTTACGAGCAAAAAGGAAGGAAAAGTTTCCATATAAGGAAATAGTGAAAGAATTATGGAGGATATTTCAACCCGTCCTTGACATAGGTTCTGATTAGCTCTTAACAGGCGGCAAAAAAAATGAGACGGCTCCAAGAAGCCCCCGTTCTTTTGAAAGGGAAAAAAGAGGCTATTCGGTGGATAATTGTGATTGCTCAGTTCCGTTTCTTCGTGATTTGGAGAGATGGGTTGAGGCACTGTGTTCCTTGGGAAAGGGGGCAAGAGGTTACAGCCTGACGGGGAGGGGACGGCGCAGGCGGACGTAGGCGGGGTTGATCGTGACATCCCACGCCAGGATCTCCACGCCGTTCTTGACGGCGTTTCGAAGTTCACGTCCATAGACCGGGTCGATGGCGTCCGCCGGTGAGAAGACCTCGGCGTCCATCCGTTGCACGAGATAGAACATCACGGCCCGGTTTCCCCGATCTACCTCCGCCTGAAGCTCTTTCAAATGCTTCAACCCCCGTGTCGTGACGGCATCCGGAAAGAGGGCCGTGCCATCCTCGACCAGGGTGCAGTTTTTTACCTCGACGAAACAAGGCGGCTTTTCGTTGTCCGCAAGCAGGATGTCGATCCTCGAGTTCGTGCCGTATCGCTTTTCCGCCTGGAGGGATTGGTATCCCGCAAGCTCCGGAATCCGACCGTGTTGAATCGCCCGTTTGATCAAGCGGTTGGGAAGCTGGGTATTGACGCCGACGAGGGTCGAGGGAAGCTGGATGATTTCCAGGGTATAGGCGGTTTTTCGTC
>CAZOBB010000101.1:0-17574 GCA_964577975.1 uncultured Thermodesulfobacteriota bacterium
ATCCATCTTCCCAACATTGAAGGTAACCTTCTCCTTGAAGAGGCTGAACTCGTAGTAGGCCTCAGAAATGGTGAGATCCGTCTCGTTCTTGGTGTTCTCGGTGGCGTCGGCATCGTAGATGAGAACGCTGAAGCTGGGCACGTCGTCGTTGAGGCCCTCGCCGTCGCCCCCTTCCAGGTGGACGTAGAAGCTGCCGTACCCCCCGAAGTGGGTGGCGATGCCGAAATCGAAGGTAAAGGCCCCATCGGTGGAATCCCCCCCGTCCATGTTGGAGGTGCCCTGGACGATCCCCGTAACATCGGCGGAAAATTCCATGTGGCTCAAGACCGCTTCGAGAGCCGAGAGGGCCTTGGATTCCTTTCCCTTTTCCGCCAGCACCTCTTTCTGCTTGGCCACTTCCTTCTTCTGTGCCTCCAGTTCCGTCTCCTGCTTCTTCAAGGCCTTTTCATAGGACTGGATGAGCTGGTTCTGTTTCTGGATAAGCTGCTGCTGCTTCACGAGCTGGTTTTCCAACGCTTTCAATCGGCTCTTCATGGCCGCAATCTCCGCCTTGACCGCGGAGAGATCCCCTCCCCCGGCAAAAAGGGCGCCGGGAAAGGCCAACACAAATGTTAAAAGAAGTAGAATGAACCCTTTTTTCACGCTTGCCACAATTCGTACCCTCCTTTCACCCGCACAGCCGCAGGGGCTGCGACACGAGTTTGAAGCGCTGTCCGTCCATGGTCGAAACCATGAAACAGATGACCCGTTTCATTCCGCGCGTGAGCAACATCCACCACGCGTCGACGACGTCCTCGTATCCTACCGAATCGGAAACGATCTCCACACGGTCCACGTTAATTCCCAGATCTTCGGCAATCTTCCGTGCCTCGATGTCCCCTCCCAGGGATAAATTACCCGTCAGATAAAGAATCGCTCCTGTCTTCAAAAAAACCACCTCCTTTCATCTTTTTGCAAAAAAATCCCCTGAGCAATCATACTCAGGGGATACCGTTTTCTATCCGCTTCTGTCTTTCCCCGCCAAACCCCAAACCACGAGGGTCTCTTCTTGACGGGTACTGCCTTCTGGGCAGGTCTTCTGGCTCCCCTTCCTCTCAGCGGCCTTCCCGCCCCGCTCCTGCGGGACAGTGACCTTTCCTGCCGAAAGGCTCCCGGCCATTCGTTGACCGGGCACGGGTTACAGCGGCGGGTCCGCGCCGGATTCGCACCGGCTTCCCTTCACCCAAAAGGGATATTCTACTGTCGCCACTTTTGTAGCACAGCCTTTTCAGAAATGTCAACAAAAAAAGGCCGGGAAACTTCCCGGCCTCATTTCTGCTTATAATTTCAAGTGGTTACTCAAATCCTGCTTCCTTATGCTTTTGGTAAATCGTTTCCGCCAGGGCCTCGATCGCCTTCAAGTCCTCCTCTCTTGGCAGTCCTTTGCAGAGCACGGGATCAAGGATCTCCGCCTTTCCAAGGTTCGTTAAAAGCCCTTTGATTATATCCACCGCCTTGGTTCCCCAGCCGTACGATCCGATAACGGACAGAAATTTCGCCTTGGGTTTCAGGACATTTACAAGGTAGGTTCCGTAGACGATGTTGGGGTGTGGCCCGAGAAGAACCGTTGGTGTGCCAATCACGATCGTTGCCGCATCCATAAGCTCCATGGCAAGTTTCCCTATATCCACGACTCCTGCGGCAAGATTGAACAGACTGGCGGCCACACCGCGCTCCGTTAAGGCACCGACAAAATGATCCACCATCGTTTTCGTGCTGCCATGCATGGAGATGTAGGGAATCAGCACCAGGTTTCTGGGATCATCGTAAACCCAGTGGTGATAGGCGTCGATGATAAACTCCGGCCTGTCATAGAGCTGGCCGTGTGTAGGCGCCACAATGTCGATATCCAGGTCCTTTATCTTTTCCAGATTCTTTTTGATCTGTCCCGCAAAAGGCACCATGATCTCAGCGTAGTAACGTTTGGCGGCTTCATAGACCCGCGCCTCGTCTTTCACAAACAATTCGTTTGTGGCAATGTGAGAACCCAGGAAATCCCCGGAAAACAAGATCTTGTCCTCTTTGAGATAGGTCAACATGGTTTCCGGCCAGTGAACCCACGGGGTGTGGATGAACTGAAGGGTCTTGTCCCCCAGTGACAGGGTATCACCATCCTCAACGGTGACGAACCTATCCTCGGGGATATGCAACAGGTCCATAAATATCCCCTTAGCCCGTGGGGTTAGATAGACCTTCGCCTCAGGATACCTCTCGAGAATCATGGGAAGGGTCCCCGAATGATCCTGCTCTCCATGATTGGCAATGATATAATCAATCCGGTCCACGCCTTTCAGATACTCAAAAAGAACCTCGGACATTTCGGGATCGACCGTATCCACCAAAACCACCTTCTCACTTCCCTTGACGAGATAAGCATTGTACGTCGTCCCGTCCGGGAGCGGAACCAAGTTGTCGAACAAACGCCTGTCCCAGTCAATCGCGCCAACAAAATAGATGTTGGGTTTAATTTCAATGGGCTTCATCCCTTATTCCTCCTTGGCAAACTCGCTCTTGCCGGCACCGCAGACCGGGCAGACCCAGTCCTCGGGCAGATCGTCGAATGAGGTCCCCGCCGGGATATCGCTCTCGGGATCTCCCTGCTCGGGGTCATACACATACCCACACACTTGACACACATACTTGTCCATTCTTGTCTCCTTTCCTTCGATTCCTGTTTTCTCTAATCCTCAATCAAAAGATTGCTCGTGAAAGATCAAGAAGTTTCTGGTTCGGCCGGTCCGCCAAGCAGGACGGACCGGCCCGTTTTTCGGTTGTTTGGCTAAAAGAAGGTTCCGTTCATCAGGGAAAGGACGATACCGAATCCCGCGACGACAATGAACCATGCCACCATCAAACCGGTGGCCAATTTCCCGAATTGTTCCAGCTCTTCCATGTTACGCTCCCTCCTTAGTGGTTGATCCGTAGCGGCCCAATTTCCACGCCACCGTCAAGGGATACGCCATGACGATGATTCCCATGACGAAGGTCAACAGGAACAGCGCCGTACTGCCCCAGTGGATATTCAACTTGTAGGTGTAGATGGAGTAGTTGAATTTCCCCAGGTAGACCATCCTCAGGACCTCACGGGACACCGACATCCCCAGGACCGCCAGGAAGGCAAACAGGGCCGAGATGACCGCGTATTTCTCCGGATTCTTTTGCGCCGCCATCAATACCAGGAAGAACACGATCCCGAGGATCACCCCGATCCACAATAAGATATTCGAGGTAAAATTCAGGTTCTTCGGCAGGTCGAAGAGCCACCAGAACCCGATGATGATCTGGACGATCGTGGCCCACAGCGCCATCTTGGCGCCCGAGACTGCCACCCAATGGAGATACTCCTTGTCCATGTCCTTCCGGGTGCTGAAGAACCACCCGTAGAGCATCATGAATACACCGGTGATGGCGAACGAGGGAATGATGAAGTGAAGGTACCGGGAGATCCGGAAATCATAGATCGTGGTTCCGCTCGTGTTCATGACGGTTCCGGACAGGTACCACAGCTTCCACTTCTCCGGCTCGAGGAACTGCACCGAAAGGAGGTGCATGGAAAACCCGGCCAGCAACAGTAACCCGAAGGTCAGCCAGCCGAAGAAACCGAATCCCTTCATGCCCGATTCCGGGTTCCGTTTCAGGTAGAAGGCATACAGCGCCAGAAACGCCCCCGTCACGAAGCAGAGGAACCCCACCGCCCACCAGGCGGAGAGCAGGTTGGACACGTACCAGAAGGGATCATAGACCACCTGGACGAACAACAACGGCGCTACGCCCAGGACCACGGCCGCGGACAGGTTGACCGTGGAAGACCGGGCGAGAAACCGGGATAGCCTTTTGTTGTTTTCTCCTTTTTTGTAGTGCTCGTAGACGGCCATGAACGATCCGCCAATGGCCAGGTTGACGAAGATGATATGCAGGGCGAAGGTCAGCACCATCAGCACCTGAAACAGCCATGGGTAGAACGGCACGCCCATGGGGTCCCGCAACCCATTCAAGACTTGTGCAAGATCCATTTTATCCTCCTTTACACGCGTGAAGGGTTATTTGCCCAAAACCCACGCGGGGTCGGCCTTCTGGTCGGGATTCACGAGAGAGGCGATGTAAGCCGCCACGGCGCGTTTTTCCTTCTCCGTCCCGACGAACGGAGGCATATAGTTGTAATCGTCCAGGGCGTCGAGGAAGTCGTAAACCTCCTCCGGGGTCTTCGCTCCGAACTTGACCATCAGCTTCGGGATGGAGAAGAATCCCGACGTCTCGACCGTGTGGCAACTGATACATTCCAACTTGGTGAGGATGCGCCCCGCCGCCATGAAGTTGGTCTCGTCGATCTCCTTGACGCTGTCGGGCGCGAAGTAGTAGTTCTTCAGGACTCCCTCCTTGTTGAACCTGGCCACTTCGCTCTTGACCCCTTTTGGCTTCATGTCCTTGGCGATCATCTGGTTGCTGTACATATAGCCGGGGATCAGGTAAGGCCGGCGCGCCATCTCCCGAACCGTCTCACCCGCGCAGATCCCGACGAAGAGGACCAGCATGGCAATAATGGCCGGGATGGGTCCCGCCGTCTTCGATTTCATGAATCCCCAGACACCGAAGTAGATGAACAAAAGCACACCGGCGCCGATGGCCACCTTGAACATGGTCTTCGTGAAGGCAAGATCCTCGAAAACGATTGTCTTGGCCGTGGCGGGTATCTTGGTGAAATACCAGACGGTGAACAGTCCGCCGACGATGAGGCCACCCAGGCCCCACTTGGCCGCGACCTTCATGGCCTTGGACTTGACTTCGGGATCCTTCAGGAAGCTGGCCACGATGGCGGCGTAGGAGCCACCCACCACGAACATGAAGGCCGTCCGCACGAAGAGCTGCGGCCAGTAGCTCGGATTGAAGAATCCATCGAAGAAGAGTCCCGTTTCGGACCATTTGCCCGGCGTCAGCATGAAGCCGAGGATACCGGTGATGATGACCATGCTGAGCCACGCCGACATGGCGTAGATCAGACCGATCCGCAGGTGGGCCTTCCGGGAGATTTTTCCGAATGTGTAGTAGTAAGTATAAATCGTAACGATTTCAATGAGGAAGAAGACCCATTCCGTCGCCCATCCCCACACGTAGTTGTGGATCAATCCCGAGATGGCCCGGGGGCTGATGAGCGTCGCGGCGTACCAGATTCCCGCGCCCGTGAGGGAACCGGTCACGAAACAGAAAATGAGGACCAGAAGGCTGTACTTCTTCACGAACTCCAGCATGGCCAGGTCGTTTTCCTGATACGCCTTCCGTTCCATGAAATAGGTTATCCAGAATGCACCCGTGGCAAGGTGACAGGGAAGGATATGATAGGTGGCGATGATCGCCATCAGCATCCCGTTCCCCACCCCATGCCATTCAAACAATGGATAAAGCATAAGGCACCTCCTTCAAAAAGTCGGGGTTGTCTGCTTCCTACGCAGGCAACCCCCTTTTGTTTCCTATTCGATCATTTCACAGATCACCCCGCCGTAGTCCTGACAGGATTTGATACTCTTTTCGATATCGGCCTCCTTCAATCTGAAGGAACCAAGGTTCGTCACGTTCATCTTGAAGACGTATTCCATGGTCTCATAGATCTCTAAAGGCGCATCACCCGAGTGGGTGTAGGACCCGAAGGCACCGCCCGGTTTGCCTTCCAGGTTCGCCTTCTCGGCCAGGAACAGAAACGACTTCATGTTGGCCGTCATGTCCCGGTGATAGGTGGGGCAGCCAAAGATATAGGCGTCATACCCCTCGAGGTCTTTCTCATTCTTGATCTCGGAAATCGGCTTGACCTCCGCCTCGCAGCCCTTGATCCTGACTCCCTCGGCGATATAGTTCGCCATCGATTCCGTGTGTCCGTTTCTACTGTAATAAGCAATCAAAACTTTTCCCATTCTCTGAAACTCCTTCTAATCTATCAACAAAGCCTGGGAGGAGCCGCAACGGCTCCCCCGCCAGGCTGAATTCGCAAATTTGTTACGGTTTCCAGACTTCCCAGACCTTTCCGACCAGGTCCGGCCCCACCTTGAGGGTCGGTTTGCCGGGTTCCCATCCAGAAGGCGTGGCCTCTGCACCCTTGGTCTCCCGCACATGCTGGAAGGCCTTGATCTGGCGGATCGCCTCATCCACCTTGCGGCCCACGGGAGGCGTCAAAACTTCCATCGCCTGCACAACCCCGTCGGGATCGATGATGAACCGGCCGCGGACATCCACGCCGCCGGCCTCATCATAGACACCATAAACCTTTCCGATATTCCCCGCGCCATCCGACGCCATGGGGAAGGGTATGCCGCCATCCACCATCTTGGCCAGCTCTTCCTCGTCCCAAACCTTGTGAACGAACATGCTGTCCACGCTCACGGCTATCACTTCCACACCCAGTTCCTGAAACTCGTTATACCGGTCAGCGACCGCTGACAATTCGGTCGGTCAAACAAAGGTGAAATCACCGGGATAAAAGCACAAAAGAACCCATTTTCCCAAATAATCCGAAAGCTTCACACTCGTAAACTTACCTTTATGGTATGCCGGCGCCTCGAAATCCGGGGCCTTACCACCAACTTTAACCATCACCATAGAATCCTCCTTTCTTACCGATTCTGTTGTTTCCTCTGTTTCACTCTTTGGTTCGCCAACAACCGATCCCGTTGGCTTACCACACCCAACGACTTCTTCATCTGCCATACACACCCTCCTTCTCTATTGGTTTTTCTTTCTTGAATCAATGTTAACCTGTTTCCAAAACCTTACCCATCTGCCCTCACTGTTAACCACGCATCAACCTTTTCTCGACTTTCTTCAAACGGCGTTACCTGTTCTCCTCGCCCCTTCCTCCGAGACCTCTTGTTTTCTCCCCGATTCGAGAACAATCGATGCTGACATTCTCCACAAATGCCGTAAAAAATAAGACAAGTTCGCTCTATTTTAAACCCATCCCAGATACCCTCTGGGACGCTTTCTTCCTCCACGAAACGGCCAAAACAATCGACGATACGGTGACAATGGGTACAAATCAAATGGGAATGAAGCATAGTATTTCCATCGTAACGCGTCACACCCGATTGGGGATTGACCTTCTGAATCAGACCATGGCTCGAAAGGGTTTCAAGGGTGTTGTAGACCGTGGCTTTCGAAATGCCTGGCAAAAACCGAGATACATCTTCAAAAACCTGCTGCGCTGTGGGATGCTCTGTCGTATGGACCAGATAATCGTAAATTAATATCCTCTGAGACGTCACTTGAAGTCCATGCTTTCTCAACGTATCCGAAATCTCTATATATTTACTCTCTAGCAAATTCCTACCCTCTTACTATTTTAGATTTGTTATAAAATACTATAAACAAAAAAATTCGTCAAGTGGAAATATTGTATTCGATAGAAAAATTTTAGGGTAAGGTGTTTATCTATAAAAAAATTCTCCCTACCATGGAACCTCAGAAGATTTCACTCCCAAACAACATTTCTATAACCACATGGACTCAGAGAATTTTTCTCCCCACGCACGGCAGGGACACCGTGAAATTACTTTCGAACCACCTCACGAGTCGACATTATCTGTGCCGATACAAGCACTTTTAAGGATTTAGTCCACCCCATCGTCCAGACCCCTCCCCGGCCCTTTGAGTCACACCCCCATCGTCGTTTCCATAATAGGCTTTCGTACATCAGAAAGCCCTACCCATCGTCCCCTTTTCATAACTCGAGAAGGCCTTATTCCTCCAAAGGAGGTGACTATCAATTTGTACTCTTTTACAGGGAAAATTACGAAATCGGCTTGAAATCCTTCTTCTATCTTTCCTATCCGCTTTTCTCTGCCCACCGCTTTAGCGGCATTGACCGTCACTCCTTTCACAACGTCCTCCGAACAGAGGCGATATTGAATGGCGGCTAAGGTCATCGTCGTCAGAAGGGATATACAGGGAGCCGAGCCGGGGTTAAAATCCGTTGCAATTGCGACAGGGACTCCATTTTCAAGGAGTTCTATGACAGGTGGGGTCTTCTCCATCATAAGATACAGACCAGCCACCGGCAAAAGCACGGCCACCGTACCGGCCTGCCGAAATAAAGGAATATCCTCGACAGGTAAATATTCTAGATGTTCCGCCGACGTTGCCTTTAGCTCCGCTGCCAGCCTTCCCCCTCCCAGGGCTGTCAGTTGATCCGCGTGCACCTTTACTTTAAGCCCTTTCTCTTGAGCCGCCTTGAGAATCTCACGGCTCGTCTCCACATCGAAAACCCCTTCCTCGCAAAAGACATCACAAAATTCTGCCAAATCCTTCTCGACAACTGCTGGAAGCATCTCTCGAATAACAATATCCACATATTTCCTCGGATCTTCTTTGAAGGACTCCGGTATGGTATGGGCGCCCAAAAAAGTAGGCACAACATCCACCATGTGACCCCGGTCGAGGGCACGGGCTATTTCCAGAAGCCGTAATTCCCCTTCTACTGTGAGGCTATACCCGCTTTTTACCTCTACGGTCGTCACCCCTTCCCGCACCATGGCATCCAAGCGACGCATCCCCAAATCATACAGCTCGTCATAAGATGCCTCTCGCGTCATTCGTACTGTCGAGCTGATCCCCCCTCCTGCCTGGAGGATTTCGAGGTAAGATGCCCCTTGCACCCGCATATCGAATTCACCCGCCCGGCTTCCCGCGAAGATAAGATGCGTGTGGGCATCGATAAACCCCGGGAAAAGCGTATCCTTGGAAAATTCTTCTATTTCCGCCGCGGAGAGGTCAAACTCCGCCGGAACATCATCTTTTTTCCCAACCCACACGACATCTTCCCCCTTAACGAGTATCGTTGCCTTTTTCAATACGCCTAAAGGGTTTTCTCTTGTTATGAATTTATCTGAACACGTAACCAGACTCCCGATGGGACCTATCACTCGATCAATCTTCATCTTTTCTCCTTTCCAAATATAATCACCGTCCAGGAGACGTTATGCGCCTCCCATAATAACGGGTTATTGACTTCCCGATCCCAGAATGATAAAAATAACCTAGGCGGGCATAGCTCAGTTGGTAGAGCACAAGCTTCCCAAGCTTGGGGTCGCGGGTTCGAGTCCCGTTGCCCGCTCCAAATGGGGAGAGTCTTCTACCTTTCACCTTTTCTTCTTTTTGGTAAGCGCCTTGGCCATGGAAAGAATCGTGGTGGCATAAGGATGACTATGATTATAGCGCTTGATAATTCTCAAGGCCGAAGCGTAAGACATCTTCTTTTTCCACCCATGGGATTGAAGGTAGTATGCCACCGATGCGACGGCATCCGGGATCTCATCTAAACAGACCTTTCCGTCCACGTCCCAATCCACCCCATACAATTCATAGCTGGTTGGGACAAATTGAGGCATTCCGAAGGCCCCCGCCCACGATCCTTTTAAGCGCAAAAGATCGAGCCGCTTTTGTGCTCCTAATTTTAAGAGACAAATAAGTTCTTTCCATCCCCATTTTGCTTTCCGCCACACCCTTCTTTTAAAACGCCCGCTTGCAACCTCCTCTCCCCTCTTCTTGGCTTGACGAAACACGATGTTTCGAACGTTTACATCCAACAAAGAAGCAAGGGACGTATACACTTGAAGCACAGAATATTTCCCCTTTTGCCTGCCTAGTGACGTTTCCACCATCAAAATCGAAACCACTATTTCTCTCGGAACATGATACACCCTTTCAATGATCGCGAAAAGATACTTGTTTGTGGACAGAAAATGTTTTGCTTCTTGAATAACCTTTTTACCCAAAAATCTTCTATAGTCCGCAGATTTCTCCCTATGTCTCACATTTTTTAAGATAATCCTTACATCAACCTTTGTCGGCGTGCCCGAAGAATAGTAAAGGTCAACGGTTTTTTTGGCTATTCCGCTTGCCTTCAATTTTTTAAGGATAGTCGGCGGAACTCTTAAAACATCACTCCCCTGGGCTATCGGTATGCCAAGCACAAAAAGAAAAAGAAGAAGGAGCCATCCACTCCTTCTCATAAGGTTGCGCCACAACTCTTTTTATCTCTCCATCTTCCCACAGCATCCCCCTTAACGCCAGTGCCCTGGAATCCATCTTCCGTGAGGCCCCCTGTGCCCGGGAACCCATACCCGTTTCTTCCGCGGAGGGGGAGGAGGAAGGTGCCGCGTCCAGTGGCCCGGCACCCAATGGCCATCCGGTGTCCAATGGCCAGGAATCCACTTCGCTCCTTTATAAGGAAAAACAACAGGCTCCCAATGGCCCGGAATCCATCCGTTCTTCCCCCAGTGGGGTGGAACCCACACTTTACCAGAAGGGATTTCTATAATTTTTTCCCAATGTCCGTTCACCCATCTGTACGGGGCATCGGCAGGTGGAGCAGGGACAAGAACCCACTTCTCAGCATCCTTTACCCACACCTTACCGGGTGGAGGAGGAAAATCCGGCAAAGCCCAAAGCGAAGGAACATCTAAAAATAAAAAGGATGCAAGCAGAATCGCCACACCAAACCGTACAAAAAAATTCTTTTTCACCCTCATCAACCTCCCACGAAAATTTTATACCACGGCATTCAAGGTTGGTAAAGCCATCCCTTTTTAATCCGCACTGTTTCAGACACCGTTTCCCGCCGAAGGTTTATTCCCTTTTCTCCTTGACTTGGCGATTTTTTCTATGCTAAACGTTAGCAAAAAAGCAAGAAGATTCCGCTGAAAGGAGGTGGAAAGGAATCAGAATTCCTCTTTAACAAACAAACCTTTAGGAGGAGGATCAGATATGAAACGGATCACCACCATTGTTGTCTTGTTAGCTTTTCTCGCAATAGGCTTGACAATGGGAACATCGGTTGCCCAAGCGAAAAAAATCGTCGTGAAATTCGGCCATGTGGCTCCACCTTTTCATGGACAACACCAAGGATGCCTCGCTTTCGCCAAATACGTGGCAGAAAAAACAAAGGGGAAAATCGACATCAAGGTCTTTCCGATGGGCCAGTTAGGAGGGGAACGGTCCATGGCCGAGCAGGTCCAAGCCGGAACCTTGCAAATGGCGGCCATTACGACCGCCGTTCTTTCCAACTTCGTGCCACAGGCGGCATTAATCGATCTACCTTTCATCTTCCCCGACAGGAAAACGGCCTATAAGGTATTAGACGACAAAGAGTTTCAGAAAAAATTCTTCTCCTATTTCCCCAAAAAGGGTTTCATCGCCATAGGATGGACAGAAAACGAATTTCGTGACATGACGAATTCAAAAAGGCCCATTCACAAACCTTCTGATCTGAAGGGGTTAAAGATCCGCGTCATGGAAAGTCCTGTCTACCTTGACACCTTCAAGCAATTAGGTGTCCAGCCGGTTCCCATGCCCTTCCCTGAGGTCTACAACGCCCTCCAACAAGGCGTCATCGACGGGCAGGACAACCCGTTGCTGACGTCGGTCCTCATGAAGTTCACGGAAGTCAATAAGTATGTCACCTTAACTCACCACATCCTCACGGAGTGTGTCATCATCGTCAATCCCGATTTCTGGAACACCCTGAGTGCCAGCGAGAAAAAAATCTTCCGGGAGGCCGCAGACATCTGCATTAAAGTCAACCGCAAGGTCAACGCGGACCTCTACAAGAACAAGATCTGGAAGGTCGTGGAGAAAAAACATATCAAGGTAGTCAAGCTCACGCCTGCGGAACGGGAAGCCTTCAAAAAGGCCATGACCCCCGTTTATGCCAAATACAAAAAGATTGTGGGCCCCGATCTTTTCAATTTCTTCGAAAAGAAAATCAAATACTACCAGTCCCATTAAATGTCAACATTTGTGGCGGGAACACGTCTTCCCGCCACTTCGCTCTTCTCATCAGCAGCCAATGAAAAAGATCCTTAGATGGTTGGAGCATTTGGAGGAATGGGTCTTAGCCTATACTCTCCTTATGATTGTCATTCTCTCTTTCATCCAAGTCGTCCTTCGTTACGCTTTCCATTATAATTTTACCTGGTTTGAAGAATTTGGGCGTTACATCTGTATCTTCATGACCTTCCTGGGGGCAAGCATCGCCGTCAAAACCGGGGCCCATTTTTCCATGGATGCCGTTGTTCAGGCGGTTCCGGGAAGGGCCGCCCATTTCATGAAAGCCCTCGTCAATTTTTGTTCTGGCCTTTTCTTTATCGTCGTTATCTACTACGGCATCCTCCATTGTCTGAAACTCTATAGATTTGGAGTCAAGACAGCGGCCATGCGGATTCCCATGTACGTCCCTTATCTTTCCATCCCCGCCTTTTCCTTCACGATGGGACTACGCTTTTTCAGTAAATCCTTTTTTCACATAAAGGCGTTCATCCATAACGATCCCTTCCAACCCTGACAAGGAATGCCATGATTTCCACCATCATCATCTCCTTCAGCATCATGCTTCTTCTCAGTTTTCCCATTTCCGTTCTGTTGGGAATCGTCACGACCCTAGCCATCCATTTTCACACCATCACGCCCCTGACGATTCTTCCCCAGCAGCTTTTCAATGCGCTGGACAACTTTGTTCTATTGGCTATTCCCTTCTTTATCCTAGCGGGAGGCATCATGACGGAGGGAGAGATCGCCCAACGGCTCATAGACGTCATGAATGCCTTCGTAGGACGTTTCAGCGGCGGGCTCGCCCTCGCCACGGTGGTCGCCTGCATGTTCTTTGCCGCCCTCTCCGGCAGCAGCCCCGCCACGGTCGTCGCCATCGGTTCCATCATGATCCCCGCGCTGAAAAAATACGGGTATGACGAGGAGTTCGCCACGGGCCTTGTCACGTCGGCGGGGTCCTTGGGAATCGTCATCCCTCCAAGCATCCCCATGATCCTCTACTGCCTCGTGATGAACGTCTCTGTGGCCAAACTTTTCATGGCCGGGATTGGCCCCGGCATCCTCATCGGAGCCGTCTTCGCGGGCTATACCGTCTTCAAGGCCAAGCGGCACGGATGGAGCAGCCACAAGAAATATTCCCTCTCCGAAACCCTCACAGTTCTCAGGCAGGGGATATGGGGCCTTATGCTCCCCATCATCGTCCTGGGCGGCATCTATACCGGCATCTTCACCCCCACGGAGGCGGCGGCCGTTTCCGTCGTTTACGCCCTGTTCGTGGAATTCTTCATCTACAAGGAACTGACGCTGAAAAAACTCACGAAGATCCTGAGGGACTCCGCTGTTCTTTCAGGCGCCTTGCTGTTCATCCTGTCGTGCGCCATGACGTTCGTATGGCTCCTTACCTCTGAGCAGATTCCGCAACACGTTGCCGATGCCGTCATCAAATACGTTCACAACTGGTGGTCTTTTCTGATTGCCGTCAATATCCTCTTTCTCATCATGGGCACCTTCATGGACGACGTCTCCGCCATGCTCATCCTGTCCCCCATTTTTCTCGAAACCCTCCACAGGTTTCATATCGATCTCATCCACTACGGGGTGGTCATGGTATTGGTCATCGAGTTCGGCTTCCTCACCCCGCCGTTCGGGTTGAACCTTTTCGTCACAATGGGGATCACGAAATGGCCGTTGACCCGCGTCGCGCGCTCAGTGGCCCCTTTCATCCTACTGCTTCTTTTCTGCGTGGCGCTCGTCACCTTTATCCCCCAGATTTCCACTTTCCTACCCCACTTCTTCTACGATTAAAACGCTTACCCCCCTTCATCCACTTCCATCAGAATCGGCTGGTCTTTCAGAATAGGGCTTAAATCCTTTAATATGTCCATTTGCTGCTTTTCCATCTCTCGTGCCCTTTGCTCCGAAACTCCCTCATGATTATAACCAACAAGATGAAGTATTCCATGTATCAAATAAAGCAAGACCATTTCTCCAACATGGTAACCAAATTTCTCCGCCTCCTGACGGGCCTTTTCTACAGAAAGGATTACGTCTCCTAAATAGGTGGCATTTCCCTCGATGGGCTCTCCTTCGGCCATGGGAAAGGAAATCACATTGGTAGGTTTATCACGTTTTAGATAGTCACGGTTATATTTCCGTATCTCCGCGTTGTCTGTGAGAACAACCGAAATAGATGCATTTCCTTTTCCAACGGTTTCTAAGATCCGCCGACCGTACCACGCTACATTCTCAATGCGGATCGCTAGGGGGCTTTGTTCGCTCTCCACCCATACGTCGGCCACGACTTCCCCTCTTCCGTTTTTGCCTGTTCCTGTTTTTCCCCTGAGGGATAATCAATCCTATGATGAAAAATCGCCATCAATACCATTCTGAATCTATCAGCAATCTGATGAAGATTTTTAAGGGTCAATTCACATTCATCCAGTTGGCCATCGAGAAAAATCCTATTGAACGTTTCCTTGATAATCGTGTTTATTCTCGCGGGAGTCGGTGTTTCCAGCGACTTTGCCGTCGCCTCCACGGCATCCGCCAGCATGATGAGACCCGCTTCCCGGGTCTGGGGCTTGGGACCCGGGTAACGAAATATCTTCTCGTCGATTTCACTGTTTTCAGGGGCCCCTTCCTTCGCTTTATTGTAAAAATATTTGATGAGGCTCGTTCCATGATGCTGTTGGATAATATCGATTATCTCACTCCCCAGGTGATATGCTTTGGCAAGCTCTACCCCTTCCTTCACATGGGAAATCAAAATCAAACTACTCATACTCGGAGAAAGCTTGTCGTGCTTGTTCTCTCCCCCCTGTTGGTTCTCTATGAAATAAAGGGGCTTCTTGATTTTTCCTATGTCGTGATAATAGGCCCCGACGCGTACCAGGATAGGATGGGCTCCAATATCGCGGGCTGCCGCTTCCGCCAAACTTGCCACCATAATACTATGATGATACGTTCCCGGGGCTTTCAACACCATCTCCTTCAAAAGAGGATGTTCCAAATTCGCAAGTTCCAAGAGCTTTACATCCGTCGTGTAGCCAAACAGCGCTTCTATCAAAGGCGTTACTCCCAGCACCAACACTCCGGAAAAGAAGCCTCCCAGCACGGCAAAAAGAACACCCCATCCCGTGTCATAAGAAAGAAAAACTCCCTGAATCATGCGCGAGGAAGCAAAAAGAACCCCTCCCAGCACCCCGGAGGCAAGCCCCGCCCACAATACCCGGGAACGTCGCTCGCACCGCGATACCAACTCTGCACCGATAAGATTCACAAACAAGACGATCATTCCAAAAGAAGGGGAATTGTCCACGACAAGAGCGAAAAATATACTCAAAACCACAGAAAAAACGAAAGCGACTTCCGAATTCAGCGCAATACGGACAAACATTCCCGCGGCGGCAAGGGGAAAAAGGAAAAGCAATACATGGGCATCCATGAACGGAAAAATCGCCCTGAAAGCATAGGAGATAAAATAATAGAATTTTAGGGCTAAAGGAAAAGCAACCAGAAGGAGGCTTAAAAACAAAAGATCTCTGGTTTTGAACCTCACTTTACGAATATTCTTCACAGAAAAATCGTAGGGGATATAGATGGTAAAAAGAGTTAGAAGAAGAAATCCTATGAAAACAAAAATCTTCCATACCCCCGTCATTTCCCGTTCGATGGCCTTGATTTTCTGTAGCTGTTCAACGGTTACCCGCTCCCCTTTATGAACGATGACATCACCTTTTCGAATCTCTTGAACGACGGGTTTAATCTCTTCCATCGCTTTGCGAATCCGGCGTTGCGTAGCCTCTCTATCAAAAACCACATTCGGCCTGACCATTTGAAGCGCCATAGAAAGAATCACCTCCCTCTGCCGCGGAGGAAGCCCTTTCAACATATCTTCTGAACGGCTTACAAACAGACCTCGAATGTCGTCCAGATCAAATATCAGGTCTGGATCGTGGACAATCGTTTCCTTTTCGGTTCGAATATTGCGAATAATCAATCCTTCCTTTTCCTTGCCAGGGAGAACCTCACGAGATGCCACAATCCAGTGATTCTTGCAAATCCTCAAAAATTGCACGAGCTTTTTCTCAATGATAGGGCTAAACCGCTCCTTCTTGAGAAGCAGGTAATCCTCTTCTTTCAACTTAATCCCCAACATCTTTTCAAAGGCCTTTCGCCGTTTCCCCTCCTCTCGTAAAAGGAGATTCAATCGGTCACGTCGCCCGGATATTCCGGGAGATTCTCCACTCCGCTCTTCCAATCCCGTGCTCAACGAGAGAATATCCTCGAAATAATCCCTCATGAATGTAAAAGCCTTATGCACTCTTTCTTGAGCCGACTCCACCCATGAAGGATCGTAATTGTAGATAGGGTAAACCTTTTTCAATATCTCGGTTTTTTGGTAGGCCGTCGCCTTCACGTCCTCCACCTTAACGTCACGAGAAGCCAGAATATCCCTTTTTGCCAGAGAACCCACCTTAATCCTCTTAGAGGAGGGAAAGGGTGAAAAAAACAAAACGATGGCAAGTGACACCACGCACACGACAAAAAGGAGCGAGACTTGAACATTCGTGTTGGCAGCTATTTTTACAACCGTATTCGACAAGGTCCTTAAATCTTCCTTGGCGTATGCCTTGGCCTCTTTCGCATAGGCTCGTGTGCTTTTACCATTTTTGTTCTTGCTCATCGTCTTCCCTCCTCCCTTTCAGAAGGAGGCTCGCGACCTTCCCGATGGGATTCCATTCTCTCATACGCCTTGATGATCTGCTGGACGAGGTGATGCCTCACCACGTCTCTCTCGGTAAAATAGATGAAAGCGATCCCCGGAATTCCCTTGAGGATATCCTGCACCTGAACAAGGCCACTCTTTTTGCCGCTGTCCAGGTCGATCTGGGTGATGTCCCCCGTGATGACCGCCTTCGACCCGAATCCCAGGCGGGTGAGAAACATCTTCATCTGCTCCGGCACGGTGTTTTGGGCCTCATCCAGGATCACGAAGGCGTTGTTCAGGGTTCGGCCCCGCATGAACGCCAGCGGAGCGATTTCAATAATTCCCCGGTCCACGAGACGGGCCGCCTTCTCGAAGTGCATCATATCGTGAAGGGCGTCGTATAAAGGACGCAGATAGGGGTTGACCTTCTCCACCAGATCTCCCGGCAGGAATCCCAGTTTTTCTCCCGCCTCCACGGCGGGACGTGCCAGAATAATTCGTTCCACCTGACGTTTCATCAAGGCCGAAACCGCCATGGCCATGGCTAAATAGGTCTTCCCCGTTCCAGCGGGTCCTATAGCGATAACGATATCGTTAGATCGGATGGCATCGATATACTGCTTCTGCCGAATGCTCTTGGGTGAAATGACCTTCCGCTTTCCCGAAATATAGACCGTATCGAGAAAAACCTCCTCCAGGGAGACCTTGTGGTTCTCGGAAAGCAGCCGGATGGCGTAATCGATATCCGTCGGATAGAGAGGATACCCCTTCTCGACGAGCCCCCCCAACTGTTCCAGGAGTCGCACCGCCAGCTCCACGTCCAGCTTTTCCCCCTGAATGTTGATCTCATTCCCGCGCTGGCTCAACTGGAGGCCAAGGGTGTCCGCGATAATCTTCAGGTGTTCGTTGTTGATCCCAATCACCTGGCGCAGGACGGAAAGGTCCCCGAAAACTACTTTCTGCGTGGTTATCTGTGCCATCAGGCCCCCATTAGGTGTAAAACCACGCTACGTTTCCGC
>CAZOBB010000102.1:0-5866 GCA_964577975.1 uncultured Thermodesulfobacteriota bacterium
ACGGGGGCCGTCCTCCACGACGTGGGCAAGACAAAAGAACTGGCCAGCATGCCCTCCTTCGAATACACCACGGAGGGAAAACTGATCGGCCACCTGGTCATCGGCGTGGAGATGATCGACAAGGCCGCCGCCAAGATCCCCGGCTTCCCCGAAAAGAAACTTCAGCAGATCAAGCATCTCATCCTGAGCCACCACGGGGACTACGCCTTCGGCTCCCCCAAGCTCCCCATGACACTGGAGGCCATCGCCCTCCACTTCATCGACAACCTGGATGCCAAACTCATGGGGGTTTACAGCCACATCCGAAGGCACGCCTCCGAGGATTCCGACTGGTCTCCCTACCACCGCATCTACGGACAGATGTTCTACGGCGCGGAAATCCCCGAACTGGACGACGAAGAAATCTAACGGGGCGCCATGGATCTCTTCAACAAGCTCCCCCTCTACATCCGGTCGAAGATCACCTACCACGGTGGGATCGCCCTCTTTCTTCTCTTCCTCTTACTGGCCATCGGAACGGTGGGATACCGCTTCATCGAGGGATGGACGTGGCTGGACAGCCTCTACATGACCATCATCACTGTCACCACCGTGGGCTACGGCGAGATCGCGCCCCTGAGCACGCCGGGAAAATATTTCACCATGGGGCTCATCCTCTACAGTGTCATCATGGTGGCCTACATCGTGGGAAGCTTCACCAAGCTCCTCGTGGAATCCGAAATCTTCTTCTTTTTCGGGAGGAAAAAATTGGAGAAACATATCAAAAACCTGAAAGATCACACCATCATCTGCGGATACGGCCGCATCGGAAGCTTCATCTCCAAGGAACTTAAAAACGCCAAAAGGCCCTTCGTCATCATCGAAAACGACCCCGACGCCATCACGGAGATCGAGGACCTGGGCTACCTCTACGTCATGGGAGACGCCACCCACGACGAGACCCTCATCCAGGCGGGAATCCGGCGGGCCAAGGCCCTGGTCACGGTCGTGGAAACCGACGCGGACAACCTCTTCATCACCCTCACGGCCCGGGGACTCAATCCCAATCTCTTCATCCTCGCCCGCTCCAGCGACGAAAAGACCGAGAAAAAGCTCCTCCTCGCCGGGGCCACCAAGGTGGTCTCCCCCTACAAGATGGGTGCCCAGCGGATGGCCAATATCATCCTCCGTCCCGCCGTGGTGGACTTCGCCGAGGTCGTTTTCCAGAAACGGGGTCTGAACCTCCAGATCGAGGAATTCACCCTCTCCCCCTCCTCCAAACTGGTGGGAAACACCCTGAGGGATTCGAAGATGCGGGAACGCTTCGGCGTCATCGTGGTGGCCATCAAGCGCCCCACCCAGGACATGCTGTTCAACCCCTCCCCCGAAGAGACCCTCAACCCGGGAGATACCGTGATCGCCATCGGCGAACCCAGCGGGCTGGAAAAACTCAGAAACATGACAACTTAAGACAACGAAAGGAGAAATCCATGAACCAAGGCCCCTTCATCAACGCCCCCTTCGACATCCTCTACGAGAAGCTGGACCTCCTGTGCGCCATGAAGCTCATGCCGGAGATCTATTTCGACGCCAACATCCTGGACACCTACACGGAAAAGGACTACAAGATCGTCGCCGACCGCCTGGCGGAAAACGGCCTCGCCTGCACCATCCACGCCCCTTTCGAGGATCTCCGTCCCGCCTCCTTCGACAACAAGATACGAAACGTCAGCATGGAACGGCTCATCGCCACCTGCCACCTCGCGGAAATCTTCAAACCCCTCACCATCGTCTGCCATCCCAACTTCGTGAAATGGATCTACTACGAAAAGGAAGAGGCCTGGCTGGAACGCTCCATCGAAAGCTGGGGCAAGATCTGCGGACTGGCGAAACAATACGGGACGCGCGTCCTGCTCGAGAACGTCTTCGACGACTCCCCGGAGATGCTCGCCCGGCTCGTCGAGGGCATCGGCACGGAAAACACCGGCATCTGCCTCGACATCGGCCACCTCACCATCTTCACGAAGTGCCCATTGAGCGAATGGCTTGACACCCTCGGCCCCTACATCGAGGAACTGCACCTCCACGACAACCACGGGGTTTACGACGAACATCTGGTCATGGGCCGCGGCACCATTGATTTCACCCCCCTCTTTGAGTATATCAAGAAACAGGGGGTAAAACCGATCTACACCCTGGAGCAGCACCGGGAGGAAGACATCGAACCCAACCTGCGGTCACTGCACGAATGGAGGGAAAGATTCGGGGTATGAAACTCTATCCGCTGATGGCCAATCTCGAAGGCCGCCCCGTCCTCGTGGTGGGAGGCGGCACGGTCGCCACGCGAAAGGTCAAGGCCCTCCTCGACACGGGGGCCGAAATCCGCGTGGTCAGCCCCGTCTTCACGGACGAGATCCAGGCCCTCATCGATGAGAAAAAAATCAAGGGATTCCAGCGGAATTTCACACCGTCGGACCTGGAGGGGGTTTCCCTAGTCTTCGCGGCCACCGACGATCCCGCGCTGAACGAAAGCATCACCCGGGAGGCCGAGGCAAGGGACATCCCCGTCAACGACATCACCAACCCCGAGCTGTGCGGCTTCTTCGTCCCCTCCCATATCCGTCGTGGAGACCTCATCCTCGCCATCTCCACCTCGGGGAAAAGCCCCGCCCTGGCGAAATGGCTCCGGCAAAAACTCGAAGAGGAAATCGGGCGGGAATACGAAATCTTAACCGAATGGATGGGAACCATCCGGGACTACCTTCTGGCGCACGGCTACAGTCATGAACAGATCCGCAGTCTCTCCGAGGCGCTTTTACAAAAAGAGCTGGTCGAAAACCTGAGATCGAACGACAAGGCCGCCTTGTCGGAAGCCCTCGAAGCGGCCTTTCGCTCCGCCCTGAATCACGGCGTTCCCCCCGAGCTAACCGTGTCGTTAGGATTACCGTAGGAGTCGCCATGTATCTTTATCTCACCATCCTGGCCCTTGCCCTATACGCCATCGGCATGACACTCGCCTTCGTCTATGTCGCCAGCCCGAAACCCCACTATCTCAAGTGGATTGGGAAGATCCTGCTAATCGGCTTCGCTTTTCACACCCTCACTTTCCTGTTACGTTACTACCAGGCGGGGCGTTTCCCCATCACCAACCTGCACGAATCCCTCACCTTCTTCGCGTGGGGGCTGACCCTCTTTCTCCTCATCCTCCATTACAAATACAAGGGCATCTCCGTCCTCTTCTCCTTCGCCACCCCCATCATTGTCCTCTTTCTCCTTATCAGCCTCTCCGTTCCCACGGGACTCTTCCCCATGGCTCCCATTCTCAAGAGTATATGGCTGCCCATCCACGTCACGCTCGCCTTTCTGGGCGACGCCATCTTCGCCCTCACCTTCTGCCTCAGCATCATGTATCTCATCCAGGAACACCGGATTAAAAAGAAAAAGATCGGCAAGATGACCAGCCTGCTGCCGTCGCTGACCCTCCTGGATCAACTGAACTACCGGCTTTTGACCATCGGGTTTCCCCTCCTGACGCTGGGCATCATCACCGGCTCCATCTGGGCGGAATACGCCTGGGGCTCCTACTGGAGCTGGGACCCCAAGGAGACCTGGTCGCTCATCACCTGGCTCGTCTACGCCGCCCTGCTCCACCAGCGTCTCACCGTGGGGTGGCGAGGGAAAAAGGCCGCGTGGGTCGCCATCATCGGGTTCGCGCTCGTCCTCTTCACCTTCCTGGGCGTCAACCTCCTCCTCTCGGGACTCCACAGCTACGGGCGGTGGTCATGAGGGATCTCATCACCGTTGTCGGCCTGAACCACAAAACCGCCCCGGTGGAGGTTCGGGAGAAGCTCTCCTTTCAGGAGACGCAGCTCGCCGACTCTTTCCGACTCCTCAAGCAGTTGAAAGGCGTGAAGGAAAGCGCCATCCTCTCCACCTGCAACCGGGTGGAGGTCTATACCGTCTTCAAATCCGATACCTCCAACACGGAAGACATCCTCAACTTCCTCTCCGAGTTCCACCAAGTGCCCGTGGAAACCTTCCGGGATTGCATCTACGCCCTCTCCGACGTCCACGCCATCCGGCACATCTTCCGGGTCGCCTCCAGCCTCGACTCCATGGTCGTGGGGGAACCCCAGATCCTGGGGCAGTTCAAGGACGCCTACGGGCTCGCCACGCAGAACAAGGCCACCGGCCTCATTCTCAACCGCCTCTTCCACAAGGCCTTCTCCGTGGCCAAGCGGGTGCGCACCGAGACCCGCATCGCCAACTCCGCCGTCTCCATCAGCTTTGCCGCCGTGGAGCTGGCGAAAAAGATCTTCGACGACCTCTCCGTGTGCCGGGTCCTCCTCATCGGCGCGGGCGAGATGTGCGAACTGGCGGCGAAACACTTCATCAACGCCGGCATCTACGAAATCTACATCACCAATCGAACCTTCAACCGGGCCATCGCCCTGGCGGAAGACTTCGGCGGCCAGGCCGTTCCCTTCACCGACTACGACAGCCTCTTCGAAAAGGTCGATATCATCCTCACCTCCACCGGGGCCACGGAACCCATCGTCACCGCCGACGTGGTGGCGGCCGCCATGAAAAAGCGGAAAAACCGGCCCATGTTCTTCATCGACATCGCCGTCCCCCGGGACGTGGAAGAAAAGGTCAACGACCTTGCCAACGTCTATCTCTACGACATCGACGACCTCAAGGAAGTCGTCACCGCCAACCAGCAGGAACGGGAAAAAGAGGCCCGCAAGGCGGAAGCCATCATCGACGAAGAGGTCAACCAGTTCCTCCACTGGCTGGACAACCTGGAAGTTGTCCCTACCATCAAGCAGCTGCGGGACCACGCGGAAGCCATCCGGAAAGCGGAGCTTCAGAAAACCCTCGGCAAACTCAAAAACCTTTCGGACAAGGACAAACAGGCCATCGAACGCCTCACCCAGGCCATCGTCAACAAGCTCCTCCACGGCCCCTCCGTCATGCTTAAGCAGACGGAGCAAAACGGCGCCGGCAGCCCCGTCGTCGAAACCATCCGCAAGATGTTCAATTTGGATTAGAAAACAGGTTCGTTAAGCATCACAAATCAGTACAAATGCGCACGCTTATCCGCTCTTTTTATTTTCGATAAGCATCCTTTCGATGCCTTACATGAAAAATAGTAATAGTTTTATTCCCTTCATCAATCTGGTAAATTACTCGATAATCCCCGACACGTATACGATAGCTTGAATCGGAACCAAATATTTTTCTACATCCACGAGGGAAAGGCATATTTGACAATGGTTCAATGGCCTGAACGATGCGTCGGACATACCGAGAGTCAACGTTCTTTAGTTCTTTTACCGCCGAATGCTTCCACTTAACTTTATATTGACTCATTTAATCCCAAATGTTTCTTTACCTCTTCAAAGTCAAATGTGGGTTCGTCTTTTCTCTCCGCTATAACTGCGAGGTCATGAAGATCTTCAAGAAGTTCCTCATACTCCTTTAAAGGAAGAACAACGGCGGTTTTTTGCCCCTGTTCATCAACGATGTATTGCGTTTTACCCATTTGTCGCGGCCTCCTTTGACAAATCAATAATACAAAGATGAACACATCCTGTCAAATTCGAACAAAAAAAGAGGGACATAATTCAGGGTTTGTTCCGTTTGTCTCGTTTATCTGGTTTGTCTCGTTGATCTCGTTTGTCTGGTTTGTCTCGTTGATCTCGTTTGTCTGGTTCTTTTTAGTCTGAAGGTAAAAGGTAGAAGTCCGAAGTCTTTTAGTTTGGCGGCCGATGGCCGCGCACTTCAGACTTCAACCTTCAGACTCTTTCACTTCCTCCCTTTCTTTCTCGTCACTCTCCAACTCGTCACTGCCTTTCAGCTTCCTTTTGCCTATTGCCTATTGCCT
>CAZOBB010000103.1:0-14314 GCA_964577975.1 uncultured Thermodesulfobacteriota bacterium
TTGACGGTCAAGGTGCCTCCCCCGTCCATGGCGGCGATCCCGTTATTCACTAGGTTGGTGATCGCTCGGGAGATTTGCCCTCGGTCCAGGTTCATCTCCGGGATGTCCTCCGCCAGTTGGATGTCGAAGGTGATATGGGGATGCGCCTCCGGATAGATCTTCAGGGTATCCCGGATAATCTCGTTCAGGTCGTCCGGTTTGGGGTTCGCCTCCGGCATCCTGGCGAAGTGGGAAAATTCGTTGACCAGGGCCTTCAGCTCGTCCGCTTGTTGAATGATGGAGTTCGTGCACTCGAGGAAGACGGTATCGTCGCCCGAGAAATACCCGGAGTATCGACGCCGCAGGCGCTGCGCGGAGAGCTTGATGGGTGTCAGGGGGTTCTTGATCTCATGGGCGATCCGGCGGGCCACTTCCCGCCACGCGATCATCCGCTGGGCCTTCAGTTCCTGTGTCAGATCCTCGAAGACCCCCACGACCCCCAGGTACTTCCCGTTCTCCTCTTTGAGGACCGTCAGGTTGATCCGGAGGGTTTTCAGGCTGTTTCCGATGAGGACATCGATCTGACGCTCGATCCGTCCCATGGGATTCCCCTTGACCTCTTTGAGAAGGCCCATGGCGATTCGCCGGTGGGGCTCCTGGAGGATTTCGTCCAGACGCTTCCCCACGATTTTTCCCGCCTGGACCCCCAGCAGCGTCTCCGCGGACTTGTTGAGGGTGGAGACCCGCTCCTCCTGATCCAGCGAAATGACGCCCGTCGCGATGTTCTGGAGCACCACCTCCGTGTAACGCCGTCGCTGCTCCAGCTCCTCGTTGAGTTTCTGGAGATTCTTCGCCGTCGTCTCAATCTGATCCTTGTTCGCCTTCAGCTCCTGGGTCATCCTGTTGAAGGCTTCGACGAGAACAGCGATTTCATCTCTCGTTTTGATCTTCAACTGGAAATCGAGATTTCCCCTGGAAACCTCCTCCGTGGCCTGGGCCAGCTCCTGGATGGGAACCGTGATCTGTTTCGAAAAGTAGAGTCCGAACCAGGTGGCGGAAAACAAAATCAGAAGCGTCACCAACAAAAGCGAAAGGAGATAGATTGATTTGATCGGATTCTTTAAGACCTTCAGTTGTTTATATTCCATATAGGCCTTGGAAATTTCCTCCACCTTTTTTACCAAATCTTCTTTCAAAAAATAACCAACTACCAATAAATAGTTCGAACCCGGCCCTTTGGTGGCCAACGGGGTTATTCCATACACCAATTGGCCGGACGAAAATGTCGTTCCATAACTGAAACACCTTTTCTTTTTGAATCCTAGTTGCAAAACGTCTTTAGGAGGAGGAACCAATGCCTCATCAGGAAGGGAAGAATCAACCCCACGCGCCACCAACATCATCTTATTCTTTTCAAAAATCATAATACTGCTGACCCGGTATTCAGGAATCAAGCTCTGGAGATACGCTTGGCTCTTCTCCGGTGGTAAAGACAATACCTTTTCCACAAAATGGGGATCATTGGCCCATCGTTTTGTGAGACGAACGATATGTTCTGCTTCCTCTTTATAATAGGTCTGAGCCACCTCCAAGGCCCCTGCAAGAGACGATTCCACCTGCGAGCGAAACCACTTCTTCGTACTTTTCGTGATAATCCCTACAGAGGCCACAAAAAGAAGCAAGGCCGGAATTAAGGAGAGAGAAATAAAAGCAAAAACCAGCTTGGTTCGAAGCTTTGCCCCTAATACCCTCCGTTTCTTCTCAAAAAAGAGTTTCACAAAATTTCTCGTGATAAGAAAAATCAACAAGAGCGCAAGGATGACATCGACATTCACAAGCGCTACTAAAATGATATTGTTACTAAGTGGAATTTCTCCGGCATATCTTTGATAATGAATCTCAAAATACGCCAATCCAACCAAGAGGAGAGAGACGGCAACGATTATCCAGAACTCCCGTTTTCTTCGTTTCCTCTCCTGGACGTCCTTTTTACTGATATCTATAATTCTTTGCATGACAACACGTTGAGATTTAAGCATTTTTTATCTTTATACCACAATCTCAATCTTAGGTAAAACATCTTCACGCAAGCTCCCACAACTGCTTTCATGGAAAAATCCTCCAAACTTCGCCGTCCCATCTTGACACCCGTTGCCCCAACATTTAAGCTTAACGCGTCAACAACACAAAAAAAGAAGCGATAATGGAAGACAGGGAAAACCAAAAGAAAACAACAATCAATAATGACCTCCAAAAAAGATTAGCGCTCGTGGGTAGGCTCTCTGCGGGTATCGGACACAATATCATGACCCCTTTGTCCCTCATCATGATGAACTCGGACCTCTTATCCATGAAAATCGATGCGGCTGATCCTCTCCAACATCATTTGAAGGAAATTACCAACCAAGCGACTATCATTTCGAAAATTGCCGAAACGATGATGTGGAAGGTTAAAACGGAAGAGCAAGAAACCCCTTCCCTTTTTCAAGTCGGTGCCCTCCTTCTCGACAACCTCGATTTCTGGATGGGAGATATGTTCTTCAAACATAAGCTCGAAAAGAAGTTCGATATCAACCCCCAGACACCTCCCATCAAAAGCGTGCCCTACTACTTCACCTCCTTCGTCGATGAATGGATTCAATGGGTTATCGAAAGGGCGAAGGATAGGAGCGGCGAATCTCTTTCCATCGTGGTAGACGAGATGGAAGGGAATCGGTTCTTTATTCAGTTCGAGGATTCTCTCCCCACACCGCCAGCATCGTTTCTCGATGTTCTGCGTGAAGAAGGAAAACATCCCCGTACTTCAGAGACTTTTCCCGCTCTTTCCCGGCTTTTGACGCATCACCCTGCCAGTGTGGAGGTCACACTTCCCTCCCATAATGAAGGGTTGAAGGTCAGATTTACTTGGTCTCTTTGAGAAAAGAGGGTTTTTTCTCCGGATAGATCACCAGTTCGGAAGGCTTATTCTTCGACCCCAATATCTGAATCTCGTTTTTCTCCAAATAGAGAATCATCTTGTCTCCGCTAATACGATTTCCCCCCTCCCACGCAACCGGTGAATTATCGAGAACAATCTTCCTTTCTGCATTATAGAATACGGCGCGTCCACACTCGACCTTTTTCGCCAACTGGGTGATGGACACCTTCCCTCGCGCCACAATCTTATCTATCGCTTTTCCCCCTTTGACGTAATAAGCCGTTAGGTCATCACATCTTAGCGTCACATTTTTTTGTTTCGCGACCACATTCCCGTAGAATCTCACCGAATTTTGCCCGGATTTCGCCTCCACGTGATCCGCTGTTATATGAATTGGCAAACGGGTATCGATCGCACCCACGAGCCCTTCCGAACCTTTTTCTTTCGGCAACTTCTTCGGTTTCTTAACGACTTTTTTCTGATCTTCGGTCACTTCCTTTTGTGTTGCAGGCTTTCCTTCGCCATGTTTTTCTACCTGAGCCTGCTTGCCCTCATTTTTCGCCACCGATTCCTTCTTTCCGGACACCTTCTCAACCGGTTTCTTGCTAGCTTCTTCCACCCTCTTAGGAGAAGATGGAAGGGACTTGACTTTTTGCTTTCGCACCGACTCCGATTCGACTCCCCCTTTGACGGAGGGCGTTTTACTGCTTTCTTTGTCCGAAACCTTCGAAGTCAAGGGTCTATCGCCCGCCACTTTCCCCTTTTTCACCCGCTTCTGTTCTTCGACCTTTTCTTCAGGAGTCGGTAAGCTTTTCGCGGTAGGAGTCTTCCCCGACGATTCTTTTTCGGCCATCCCAACACGCGGAGCAGATCCCTCTTTCTTTTCACTCTTCTCATTGGCAGAAACCTCTTCACTCTCCCTTGTCACGTTCGGGAGGGACGAGGCTCCTTTCCGATCTTGCCGAATTTCCTCTTTTGGAGAGGAAACAACCACGGGCTCTTTCCGCACTTTCGAAATCTTGGGAAAGTAGACGTGAGGCTCGGGTTCTTTTTTGTTTTCCGCCTTTTTCAAAGCCTCCCCTGTTTCTTTCTTTCCCGCCTGCTTCCTGGGAGATGACACCGACGATTTCGCTTCCTGAACGGTTTTTCCGGAATCACTTTCTTTACCTGCCTCAAATGTCACGTCCGGAAGATCGCCACGGGAAGCGACTTTGAACTCCTTTTGCAAAAGGTTCCACGCTTCTTTCCCGTATGACGTGTTCGGAAAATTTTTCGCCACGTAACTTAGGTGTCGAAACGCCTTTTTCTTCTCCTTCAGTTTCAAATACGCCTTGGCAATACCCAAATGGGCTCGGTCGTACACCTTCAGATTTGGATATAGCTCCAGAATCCCCTTGTAACGCAAAATCGCAGAGGTATAATGATGCGTCCTCAAATAGAAATCCGCTATGAAGAAATCATGCAATGCAAGCTCTCGCTGACAAAAGGCTATCATCCGAATGGATTCGTTTACAAGAACCCCCGGAGGTGAAAGGGCTAATACCTTCTCGAAGTTTTCCAACGCCTTTCTCACGAAACTTGCATCTCGATCATAACCCCTTCGCTGTTTATAATTGGACATGCCAATCTGGAAATAGGCATAGGGCACATCGGGGCTTTTGGGGTAAAGCTTTATAAATTCTTCATAATTGGCAATGGCCTCGGGATACTCCCTCAGATGAAAGTGACTGTCGGCCAAATATAGGGTAATACGCGATTGATACTCCGCCTTTTGAGGATAGTTTTCTCTCAAGAAGAGAAAGGCATTGATCGCGTCCTTGTAATGCTTCGTGTTGTACATTTCAACCGTGCGATTGAAAAGCTCTTCAAAGGGAGGGAGCTTTTTATGAACAACCTCCACTTCCTTTTTTTTCTTCCAGAATTTCAACGACTCCCCACATCCCATTGCCATTGAAACCATCAGACATACACCCAAAAGCAAGGACAATTTTTTTACCATAAAAGACCGCCTTTCTTAAATTTTTATTGAGACTGTCGCCTCTGCCGTTGATACTCCTTGGCTTGATACATAAAGGCTTCCAGCCTCGTCAAGGTATTGGTCTGTTCCTGACCGTCATAGGCCATATTCAAGATAGGAAAATGTTGATTCTCTTCGCGAAACCGCTTGAGAATGGCACTGACGATGGTTCCGGGCATACAGGTAAAAGGCATGATGTTGATTACTCCACATGCCCCCTTGTCTTTGAGATCCACGGCTTTCCCCACACTTAAAATCGCCTCACCTTCGAAGGAATAGTGGAGATAAGGAGAGGCCTTTTCTATGATCTCCCTGGTATCCGGTTCGTGAGAATTCCGTAAATATTGAGAAAGGAAATTCATCAGCATCTCTTCGTCTTTCTTCTGAAAGTGTTCCACCAAGGCGAGCTTCAGGTTCCTTAACCACTTCCGTTGCATGGAATTACGCATCTTGGCCGTAAAATTCGTGTAATAAATCCATTCCGCCATGGGAGCGAGCCATACCTCCCCCCCTAACGCTTCCACTTTTCGAATCACATCCTCATTGCTGAAACGATTCAAGCGAACAAAGATCTCACCTACGATTCCGATAAGGGGTTTCTCTTCCGAACGGTCAACCTCGATTTCCCGAAATTCTTTCACTATCTCACGAAAGGTATCGATCAGGTCGCGCTCGTGCCGGATGTCTTCACAAATCTTTTCCAAACACCTTCGGTAAACGGCATCCGTGGTCCCAGCCACCTTTTCATACGGACGCGTTTCATGAAGCATCTTATACAAGAGATCCACCGCCACGATTCCCTGCCAAGCGAGTCTCCTAAACTTCTTGCCCAATGCGCTCACGTCATCATAGAGGGATTCATCTTGTTCCGGCGCAAAAATGGGGATATTCGAATAACCTAGCTGGTCTAACAAGAGGCGATGAAAACGATGATACTGGCCATACCGGCAAGGTCCACTCCCCGAGGGGAAGAAAATAGCTACTTTTTCAGGGTCAAAATCCGGTTGTTTCGTAATCCGAATTAAATCTCCCGTCGTGACGATGCATGGGAAACACTCTTTTCCCGTCGTATACTTCCTTCCATACTCCAACGTTTCTTCCGTCGATTCGGGAAAGACTCCCGCTTCAAATCCACACGCCTCCATGGCGGCCGCGAAGGCATACGCGTGATCCGCCATATGGGGCACATAGATCTTCCGACCCGCCAAGCTTAAAGAAGACCGCTTTTTCTTTATCGGCGGGTTCACGCGATCACTCTTCTTCTCCCTTTCCCGTTGCCGAACGTTTCTGAGGCTATCGAGAAAGGCTTCGCACCGGGTTATCGCCCCCGCATCGGCACTGTGCTCATCAATCTCCAGTTGAAGGTAGGGTTTCCCCCGACTCTCCTCCCGGAAGAAATGCGTGATGAAAGAATCGGGACCGCAACCAAAATTGGTAATATAAAGGGCATAAAGATTTCTCGCCCCCTTCAATTTCTTTGCCATCGCCAGGATCTTCTGGCCATACTTCCAATAGATGTCCCGCACCCCTTCAGAGGAGGGAAGGTCATCCAACCGAAAGAAATCCATGGGAATAGGCAAAACTTCCAAATCAAGAAGTTTTTTGGGCAAATTGAGATTCACGCCACTGTCACAACTGTTATAGGGACGTCCTACTACGACAATTCCTATCCGCCCCGTCTTGTCCAACTCCGCCAAGATCTCCTCGCCTCGCCGGTACAATTTATCATAAAATGCCTGCTGAACCTTCCAGGCCTTTTCATAGGCATCGAACACCGCTTTCTTGGAAACCCCCAATTCGCCCCCAAATGCGGCAAGGTCCTTCTTTAAAATACCCTCACCCTGGCCAAAACGGATAACCGGCGTCAGTAAACGGATACCACGTGAAGAAAAATCGATGGCCGAGGGGAGGGTATAGGGAATGGTCTGTGCGTAAGGGCAGTTGAAGCTGTTGACGGCATCTTCCACCAAGGGAGGTTGGTCAATAACGCTCGGCAGGAAGAGGTTGGCCACCCCCTTTTCCAGAAGGTCGATCACGTGGCCGTGAGCCACCTTCACGGGGAAGCAAGTTTCCGCCACGACCGATTCGACACCCTTCCGGATAAGATCCCGGCGTGTCGGCGCGGAGATCATAGGTGTAAACCCCAGTTCCTTGAAGAATCTTATCCAAAAAGGGAAGTATTCGTGGAAAAACAACAACCTTGGAATTCCGATGACATCCGGCCGGGTGGGATCTTCGGGATCCCCCTCGTATTCCTCCAAGAGATAGGCCTCGCGTTCCTCGAAGAGGTTCGGAAGGTCTACCCGCTTCTTCTTTTTCACCACATCATATTTCTCGCATCGGCTTCCATAAAAGAGGGGAGGTTCGTTCTCTATACTCACTTGCCGGATCAAACACCGATTGTCACATCCCTTACACTCGAACGTCTTGATGGTGTAGGACCGTTTAGAAAGGTCAAACCCCTTGAAGTTAGAGGGACCTGGATGTTGGTTTTTGTACTCCCAAGCCAAAATCGCGGCTCCGATAGCCCCCGTCACGTCATGGTTAGGAGGCACGGTAATGGGACGACCAAGGACCTTTTCAAACGCAGCAACGACTCCTTTATTGAAGGCTGTCCCTCCCTGAAAGAAGATATTCTTCCCTACCCTTCTATCCCCTACTACGCGATTCAGATAATTCATCACGATGGAATAGGACAAGCCTGCCACCAAATCGTCTGTTTGGGCCCCCTTCTGTTGATGATGGACCAAATCCGATTCTATAAAGACCGTGCAACGTTCCCCCATTCGGACCGGAGTCTTAGCGGAAAGGGCCAGCTGGCTGAACTCTCCTTTGATGGAAATCCCCAGTCGCTCCGCCTGTTCCTCCAAAAAGGAGCCCGTTCCCGCCGCGCAGGATTTATTCATCTCGAAATCGACGACCACCCCGTCATCAATGCTGATGTACTTGGAATCCTGCCCCCCGATCTCGAAAATCGTATCCACTTTCGGATCGATGTGAACCGCCGCCGTGGCCTGTGCCGTAATCTCATTCCGGACCACATCGGCTCCAACAAAATCTCCAATAAGATACCGGCCAGAGCCTGTGGTAGCGACTCCCAGAATCTCAACCTTATCCCCGATCTCTTCCCCGATCGACTTGAGGCCACTCCGTACCGCTTCAATCGGCTTCCCCGCCGTCATGAGATAACGTTTCGTCACCAAGGAAAGGTTTTCATCAATTACGACCAGATTGGTGCTGATCGACCCCACATCGATCCCTAGATACCCCCGAAACGTGTCTCGCACCTCGGCTTGCTCCGGTGTTTCCTTCAAATGATGGGCCGATAGCGACAGCGGCTCCATCGGTTTGTCATCCCTCTCAATCTCTGAGAGATAGTGCCGTACGGCATCCAAATCGGGAGGGCCCGTCTCAACTCCTTGTTCAAGGGCTTGAAAAACGGCTCCAATCGCTCCCATGGCGGTAAAATGCTCGGGGATAATCAACTCATCCTTCTCAAGCGAAAGAACGTCCATAAACGCCTTTCGCATGGCGATATTCGCCGCGACTCCCCCCTGAAAAACAATGGGGCGCTTAAATTCTTCACCTTTTCCTATACTACTCTTGAAATTTCGGGCAAGCGCATAACACAATCCCGCCAAGATATCCTCATCCGGCGTCGCGATCTGCTGCAGATGAATCATGTCCGACTTGGCGAAGACGCTACAACGACCGGCAATACGGGGGGGATTTTGAGACCGCATGGCAATCTCGCCGAGTTCCTCGATCTTGTACCCCAGCCTTGTGGCTTGTTGATCGAGAAACGAGCCCGTCCCCGCTGCGCAGAGGGTGTTCATGGAAAAGTCACGGATCTTGACGGCACCGCCTTCCTCTTCCAAATGGATCAGTTTCGAATCCTCTCCCCCAATATCCATAATGGTTCGGGCCTGGGGATAGAACCGCACAACCGCCTTCGTCTGGGCTATGATCTCATTGACAAAAAAACCGCCGCTCAATTTCGCCAGCAATTTCCCCCCCGTACCCGTGAAGGCTACCCTCGCGATGTCGGAGGGACCATAGCCCTTGACGAGCTCTTCCAAGACATCCAGGGCTGTCTGAATCGGTTTCCCAAAATTTCGAAGATACCGATCGATCAAAATGTTGTCATTCTCATCAATGACAATCACATCTGTGCTAACGGAACCGATATCTATTCCTATCGAAATCACCCTCGTTTCTCCTCCGCTTCGAGCCTATACCTCAATGTAGCCTTTTTAAGGGGTTTTTTCAAGTTTTACACGAACAAGGAAATAGGATGAAAGAAAAGGGATGTACGCGTTTTTTCCTTACTTTTTCGCCTACATCCCTTTGTTTTTTAGCGTTACCGCTTACGACGGGCAATCTTCTTTTCGAATCAGTTTTCCCTCCCGTGCCAGTTGTATTAGTTCCTCTTCCCTCTTTACGTCTTCCAATGTAATGGGTTTAACGCTATCGGGCATCGGCTCCTTCCCGTACTTCCACTTTAAAAATTGCATCCCCGTGGTAGGAAAGAGGGCGTAGATCAAGACATCTTCCATCGATTGCGCCATATCTTTGGTCGCTTCTTTTGCCTTTTCCAATTCCGGCTCAAGAAGATCAGCCGCCCGACAAGTAATGGGAGTTTCTCCTCGAGGATACCCTTTCAACACGATCTTTTGTATCTCCGGATCGATGGGAGCAGGTGGTTTCCCGTACAACCCATACACATAATCCTTGGTCTGGTTGGTAATCATCTTATAACGACCAAACAGGACATTCATCACCGCCTGCGCACCCACCAATTGACTCGACGGCGTTACGAGAGGGGGAGAACCCAACTCCTTTCGGACCTGCGCCACCTCTTTATGCACCTCTGGAAGCCGGTGCAGCGCCTTCGCCTGTTTCAGCTGATTCACGAGGTTTGTCGTCATCCCGCCCGGAATCTGATGAACCAGGACTGTCGTATCAATGACGGAAAATCGAGTTTGATCGGCAAATCTCTTATATTTGGGAATTATCGATTCGAGATACTCCCCAATCTCAAAAACCTTGTTGAGATCAAGCCCCGGATCCCGACCCGTTCCCTGTAACGCAACGATAAAAGGTTCAACGGCAGGCTCTGACGTCCGCATCCCAAAAGGGGCCGTGGCAAGATCAATCACATCCACGCCCGCCTCGACCGCCTTCAAAAGCGAAAGGGCCCCCATCCCGCTGGTAAAATGGGTATGAAGCTGAACGGGGACATCCAGCTTTTCCTTCAAGGCCTTAATGAGTTCATAGGCGTCATAGGGAGAGATCAACCCGGCTTGATCCTTGACGCATATAGAATCCGCCCCCATTTCTTGGATTTTAAGGGCCTTGTTCACAAAATAATCGATATTATAAATCGGACCTCCCAACCGCCGCTCGGTCAGCGAATAACAAACGGTGCCTTGGATGTGTTTCTTGTTTCGCTTGATCACTTTGAAGCAGGTCTCAAAGTTACGTTCATCGTTCACCGAATCAAAAACTCGGAATATATCGATTCCGGCATCACAGGCCGCTTGAACGAAGGCCTCCACCACATCGTCGGGATAGTTTCGATATCCCACCAGATTCTGCCCTCGTAGCAACATTTGAAAGGGGGTATTGGGCATGTGTTTTTTCAGAACGCGGATCCTCTCCCAGGGATCCTCCCCTAAAAAACGGTGCATCACGTCAAATGTCGCTCCTCCCCACATTTCCACCGAATGGTATCCCATCTGATCAATCTTTTCGGCAATGGGAATCATATCTTCTGTACGCATCCGCGTGGCAAAAATGGATTGATGGCCATCACGCAATGTCGTGTCCGTAATCTTAACTGGATTCTGAGCTGTCATCCTTTCCTCCTTCACACCATAAAATAAAAGGGTGGTTTTACCACCCTTTTATTGAGAAACATTCTTAATGTCAAGCCTTATTTCAAAAACGCGAGAAACATACCCGCAGCCGTGGCGGTTCCAATCACACCGGCGACGTTGGGCCCCATCGCGTGCATCAATAGGAAATTCCTCGGATTCTCCTGCTGCCCCACCCGCTGAGTAACCCTCGCCGCCATGGGCACGGCCGATACCCCCGCAGAACCAATCAAGGGATTGATCTTCTCCTTTAGGAAAAGATTAAAAAACTTCGCCAGGGCCAATCCCCCCACCGTGCTGAAAGAAAAGGCCACGAGTCCCAAGATAAAGATAAAAATGGGTTGGGGGTTTAAGAAGGTCTCCGCTCTCATCGTCGTTCCTACGGCGATTCCCAAAAAGATTGTCACGATATTCAGAAGCTCGTTCTGGGCCGCATTGGACAACCGTTGCACCACCCCACATTCTCGAAAGAGATTGCCAAGCATCAACATCGCCATAAGGGGAGCAGAATCGGGCACCAAAAGACAAATGACCAAGGTAGCAATCATGGGAAAGAGGATTTTTTCGAGTTTTGACACCGGTCTTAACTGTTTCATGACGATTTGTCGTTCTTTCTTGGTCGTCATCAGCTTCATGATAGGTGGCTGGATCAAAGGAACCATCGCCATATAAGAGTAGGCAGCGATGGCGTTAGCACCCAGGAGCCTCGGAGCCAGCTTAGCCGTTAGGTAGATACAGGTAGGCCCATCCGCACCCCCGATTATTCCTATAGAGGCAGCCTCTTTCACGGTAAATCCCAAGGCAATCGCCCCAAAAAATGTGACATAAACGCCGAACTGGGCAGCCGCTCCCAACAGTAATGTTTTAGGGTTGGCAATCAGGGGCCCAAAATCCGTCAAGGCGCCGATACCCATAAAAATCAAAGGTGGAATAACTTCCCACTCAAGACCGTAATGATAGAAAATCCATATCAGATCACCCTTTCCCGCCAAGGGGGTAAGTGGAAGATTTACTATAAAAATTCCAAAACCTATGGGAACCAACAATAATGGCTCAAAATCCTTCTTAATACCCAAATATATAAAGAGAAACCCAATCGCCCACATGATGATGTGGCCTACCGTGAGGTGTAAAATACCCGTCTTCAAAAGCAAACTATTCATCGAAAATGCATCCATCGTTCCACTCCCCATTAAGGTCTTTAATGGAATAATATTGAAGCTACGAGGGGGAAGAATCCTTCCCTACGACTTCTTCTTTCTGTAACCTTTCAGAATAGCACCGCAGATTTGAATAGAAAACATCAGAATCGTCAAACAAACGAAGACCCCGGCAAAACCGTAAATGAAAACCTTCAATGCCAAATCCCACTCATACATGGCGGTTCCTCCTTTTCCGAACGGATTTGTCCTTTAGCATAAAACCTTTTTCGTTACAACCCTTATAAAACCCACATACAAAAAAAGTTAAGGCGTTTACTCCTATGACTTCGCTTTCCAGTGCTGAATCCCACTAAAAAACAGATTTACGATCACATCAATCAATGCTTCTATCTTCTCGCTTGCCTTTTCACGAGGGCGAAACCACGTATAAAGCCAATTCATCATTCCGAATAGAGCCATAATGGCATACACGCTATTGAATCCCTCTAATCCTTCCTCCCTGGCATAATCGAGAAGGATTTCTTCCGCCAAACGGGTATACTCCTTTTTTATCTTATAGATCTGTTCTTGATATTCTTTGCTGAGAACATTGTATTCGTGCACGATAACCTTCATCTCGTTTCGGTTATTCAGGAAATATCGGACATGGTTCTCTACAAATATTTTCATCTTCTCCCGTGGAGAATGATCCTCTGCCACCACTTTTTTAAGATTCCTTACCAGGTATTCGAAACCCTTTTTCTGAATTTGAAAGAGAATAGTCTCCTTGTTTTCAAAATGATAGTAAGGGGCAGCAAGACTGACACCCGACGCCGCCGCGATTTCCCGCATTGACGCCTTTTCATACCCTTTCAGCGCGAAAATTTCCGCGCTTTTTTCTAAAATCTTCTCGTAGGTACTTCCGCCTGATGAACGAATAAGCTCTCCCTCCCACTTATTAAACGTTTGTTCGATTAACACAGGTGGCGAATCCTGTCAAGGTATGAAACAGAAAAAACCCCCATCGTGTCGCTACACGTTTAAACCCCAGATAACACTTGAAACATCCGCATGGCTATGCGAAACTAATACAAAAGATCACAAGATTCTTGAAGAAGGCATGAATAAAAAAAGTTCCATCGTTTTGGCAGTATTCCTTTTTCTTTTTTGTCGTGCCGCAGAGGCCGCTTCGTGCTATGACAAGGCATCCAAATTAGCCAACCTGCAATACCAAATCCTACAAAAACTTTCTCCCGGCGCATGGGCATCGTACGGTACCATTCAGCTCGTATACCTAGGGCAACGGCTCTCACCAAAAACAGGGAAGAGGTTGCACGTCATCGAAGTCTCAGGTCGGGCAAAGGGTCAAATCTGGTACAAATTACAGTCACAGACCTTTATCTACGAGGGGAAAAAACTCTGCTCCCAGATCCCGAACCCGATAGAAGTTTACATAAAAATGGGAAACGGATATTTCTTTTTTACAAAGGCGATGGTTGAAATCTTTCTTAAAGGGAC
Source organism: uncultured Thermodesulfobacteriota bacterium (assembly GCA_964577975.1). Taxonomy (GTDB): domain Bacteria; phylum Desulfobacterota; class S145-22; order S145-22; family S145-22; genus JAOZMY01. Next base: position 13,450 of record CAZOBB010000103.1, read on the forward strand.
AGCATGGGGTTCTCTGCTAAAAAATGGCCTTCTGCCTTCCCTTCCAAATTGCCATGATCTCCCCTTCCTGAGACAAACCCTCCAAACTCTTCCCAACGGGAAGAGAGTCAAGGCTTTCTTGATTCGCTCAGTAAAATACGGGGGAGAAGCGATTTGTTGTCTGGATGTGCCTTTTGGTCTGATCAAGGCCGTTTCCTTAAAGGATAAAAAAGAGGTGCATCTCAAAAAATACGGATGGAAGGGGGGAAAAGAAACAATCTCACAGCGTGACCTAAAAGGGGCAACAAGTATCACCTTTTCCCTAAACAAAAAGACAAAGGATTAAAAAGGAGTGCTTATGAGAATTTCAGGCAAGGCCCACATTCTTTTGCTATTTATTTTTTCTCTAATGCTATTTTCCTCTTGCACAAAGAATCAAAAAGAATCCACCGTCCACAAGGACAGCATGCCCCTCATCGTCCGAACCGGTGTCTACGAAGGACTCGTCACGGTGGACGGGGATTCCGTCTCCATCATCACCAATTACAAGAGCCGCTCTCGCGTCGATTACCAAGTCACGGGGGCCTTGAAGGACCGGATCGCCACCCTTGACGGACAGGTCGTAACCGTGGAAGGAACGGCCAGACGGCGGGGCTGGTCCGGGACCATCGAGGTGGAGAAGATCCTCAAGCCGAAAAAGATCCCGCCACTTTCCCCGCCCTCAAAGAAATAGATTTCATCATTGGGGGAAGTCGATCCGGTCGAGGAGCTGTTTCAGGATCTTGGCCGTGGCACCCCAGATGACCACGTCGCGATAGTAGTAGAAATAGACGGTGGCATGGGTTCCCTCGTAGACGGCGGGCCGCTCTTCCAGGCGGGCCTCCTT
>CAZOBB010000104.1:0-6059 GCA_964577975.1 uncultured Thermodesulfobacteriota bacterium
TCCTTGATCTTCAGGCCGTACTTGTCCTTCACGTAGACCTCGTAAGCCTGCCGCCACTTCGTGCCCCCCACCGTCTTGGGAATGGTCACCTGCCAGCCCCACATGTTGTCCATGAAATCGGACATGGCGCGCGCCCCCGCGTAGCCCTCCTTCTTCACGGCCTCAATCCAGCGGGGGTTGAGATACCGGGTGCGCAGTTCCCGGCCGATGACCCGGGAGGCATCCTGAACCCTCGCGTCTTTCGCCGTTCTCGAGAGGGTGAAGACCGTGCCGGGATCCTTCCCCGTGGCCTTCCGGACGGCCATGGTCATCCCGCCCACGTACTGGAAGACGTCGTCGTTGTCCATGGTGCCGTAAACGGACGACGACATGGAATGGACCACCGTGTCCACGCCCGCCAGGTTCCCCTGGAAGAGATTGAATGCCGGCGCGCCCCACATTCCGCCCCCGAAGGCGAAGCCCACGTGGTTCGTGTAGACCCCCACGATCTCGTCGGACGACTTCCAGACCCCGGAGAGCTTGGCCGTCTCCGAGACGCCGGTGCCGTAGGCCCCGGGCTTCTCGGAAAAGACGCGGACCCTGGCCAGGGCCTTGGCCCTTTCGGCGGGCATGCCGCCGCGGACCAGGGCCCTTTCGATCGTCTCCGTGTTCTCGGCGATGAAGTTTTCCACGTCCCGTTGCACCATGGCCTTGCGGACGGCCTTGTCGATGAAACGCATCAGGTTGGGAAAGAGATCCCGGTAGAGGCCGGAGGGGTTCACGAGGACGTCGATGCGGGGCCGTTTCAGCGCGCGACCGGGAATGACCCGAGTGCCGACGACCCGTCCCGAGGCGTCCCAGACCGGGGTGAGCCCCAGCAGGTAGAGGATGGTGGCCTCGTTGATCCCCTCGTTGCGGATCGTCTCCGTGGCCCAGAGGATGACCGCGACCTTCCGGGGATAGGTCCCCTTCTTCTCGAGGGATTCCCGGATGATCTTCTCGGCGGCCTCTTTCCCCAGGTTCCATGCCGCCTTGGAGGGAATCTTCTGGGGATCGAAGCCATAGAAGTCCTTTCCCGTGGGGATGGCGCCGGGATTGCGGATGGGATCGTTCCCCTCCCCCGCGGGGATGAACCGGCCGTTTAGGGCCCGCAGGAGGTTCCGCAGCTCCCGGGGACCCGAGGCGGCCAGCCGCTTCGTGACCTCTGCAAGGGCGACCTTGGTGTTCTGCCTGACGATCTCCCTGGCGGTGGAGGCCAGGGCCTCCCCCTTGGGAGAAACCCCGAACGTGTGCAGCCCGTAAGGGATCATCGTCTCCTTCATCTCGATGAGATAGTGCTCGACCTTCTCCAGGGTGTCGGCGTCGAGCCGGGCCAGCCCAAGGTCGGTGTCGATCCCCAGGGTTTTCACCATCCGCCGGATGGACTCCAGCGTCTTTTCCGCCACGACGCTCCCCTTGGCGCGCTGGCGGTTGTAGGCCTGGATCCGGTCGTAGAGGCGGCTGTATTCCCGATAGAGCCCCGAGCCCTTGACGGCCGGGATCATGTGGTCGATGATGACCCCCCGGCCCCGGCGTTTCGCCTGGATCCCCTCGCCCACGTCGTCCACGATGTAGGGGTAGATGTTGGGGATGTCGGTGATCAGCACCTCGGGCGGGTCGGCGGGGGTCAGGCCCGCCTGTTTCCCGGGGAGCCACTCGTGCGTGGCGTGGGTGCCCAGGTGGATCATGGCGTCGGCGTGGAACCCGTACTTCAGCCAGAGATAGACGGCCACGTACTGGTGGTGGGGATAGAGGGTCGGGGAGTGGTAGAGCTTCATGGGATCGTCCCCCCACCCCCGGGACGGCTCCGGCAGGAGGACGACGTTTCCGAGAACCACGGAGGGGATCACGAGCTTCCCCTCGTGGGTCATGATCTTCGATTCCTCCACGGGACCCCACTGCCTGAGGACCCCTTCCCGGAAGGCCCGCGGGAGACGGTCAAACCACTCCTTGTAGGTGTCGAGGGGCACCTGAACCACCTTGTTCCCCTTCAGCATGGCTTCCAGCTCTCCCGGCGCCCAGCTTCCGATGTTGCGCGCCGTCTTCAGGATGAGATCCCGGATCTCCCTTTCCGTGAGCCCCTTGTCCCCGGCCACCCGGTAGCCTTCCCGCTTCATCCGGTCGAGGATGACCCGTAGGCTGCGGAAGACGTTGAGGTAGCTGGCCCCGATGTTCTGCTTCCCCTGGCTGTGGTTGTAGAAGAGGATGGCCACGCGCTTGCGCCCGTTGGGTGTCCGCTGCAGGGCGATCCACTTTTTCAGGCGGGCGACAAGGGTGTCCAGGGTGTCCGGGATGGCCCGGTGGACGAAGTATCCCCTGCCCGTCACTTCGTCCCGCACCCGGACCTTGCCGATCAGCGGAGTCGGCTCGATCTGGCCGGAAATCTCCGGGTTCGCCACGCACCAGACCACGTCCATGGGGGGAATCCCCTTCGGGTCCTTCCGCCACGCGGCGATGGTACCGGAATAGAGGCTGATGACGTTGAAGACGGGGACGTCCAGCCGGCGGAGGAGGTTCTTGACCTCGTCGTTTAAGGAGGACTGGAACTTCATGGAGAAGGCGAGGATAAGGTCCACGCGGGCCTTTCCGTCGGGCCCGAGGAGGTATTTCAGGGCGTCCTTGGCCATCCCGAAGACCACGCAGACGTTGAAGCCGTTTGTCTCCAGCCGCCGGACGATGACCCGGATCGGCTGTTTCTGCCCCCGTCCGAGGGACGATTTGAAGATCATCACCCCCACCCACGGCGCCGCGTCACCCCGGAAGGACGGCCGGCCGCGATACCAGCGCCGGAAGGCCCCGAAGGTCTTGAAGAGGTGCGGGGCGCCGGGATGGAAGACGCCGGAGGGAGGAAGGATCTCCGGCGGCCGGTAGGTGACGGAAGGGTTCAGGGCGTCGTGGACGACCTTGTAGATCATGTTGCGGAGATTCTTCACGTTGAGGTTCCGGAAATAGGCCTGGACCTCCCGGTCGAACCGGAACCCCTGGCGTTTCAGGAGGGTATCGTCGCGGGAACCGCGCACGGCGAAGACGGGGACCCGCTTCAGGTCGACGTGTTTCACCACGTAGCGGCTGAGGTGGGGGTCCATCACATCGACGATGAGGGCGTCCGCCCCCTCGACGAAGGCCGCGGCGGCGGGATCGTGGATCAGGTCATCGTGGGTGTAATAGGCCACGCGGATTCCCGGGAGGGATTTGAGCGTCTTGACGGCCTGAAGGACCATGGCGCTGTCGGAATTGATGATGAGAAGCCCGAGGCGCTTCTCCGCGCCGGCGGCGGTGCCCCCCGCGAGGATTACGCCCAGGATGATCAGACCGAAAAGACCGTGTTTGATCGTCGTCATCTTCTCAGGGCGATTCCGGTAAGCAGGGCGTTGAGGGCCAGCTTCACGGCCTTGGGGAGGTGCCGGTCGGCGACGAGATCCTCCAGGGCGGGGACGTCCCGTCCCGCGATCCGGGAGGCCACGGCGAGGCACCAGCGCCGGAAAGGGGTAAGATCGGAGACGAGCCCGATCTCCGCCTGGTCACTGACGGCCAGGGCGGTCTCGATGAACGCGGCATACGTGGCATCGAGAAGCAGGGACTCGAGGGCCTTGACCGCCTCCCTCCGGCGCATGCCGGGTGAAAGCCCCTTCGCCGGCACCAGTTCATAAAGGGCAATCCCGCGCTCCTTCAGCCGCTGGAAGACGTTTCTTTTCCGGACGATGCCGTTCTGCCTGAAAACGGCCTCACGCACCCCGTCGTAAACCGCCTTGGCGATCAGTTCCCCCATCCGGCTGTGGCCGCCGGCGTTGTCGATTCGGGGACCTTCTCCCTGAACCACGAGGATGTTGTCCGTCCCGGTCCCCGTGGCCTGATGCCTCCTTCCCGTGTAGGAGCTGCGGATGTCGAGATCCTGAAGGGAGGCCGTCTTGGCCTCCGTGGCGGAAATGATGGCCCGCGCCATGGCCCGAGGCGTGAGACGGCCGTTGGTCAGCAGGAGGATGTTGATGGTGCCGGGGTCGAGCTCGTAGTAGCGGCCCACGTCCTTGGCCATCCTGACGGCATTGGAACGGACCCCCGCCGTGACCAGCGCCGTGACCGTCATCTCCCGGAACCGCTTCGTCTGGATGGAGAGGTGGCCCATGTCGGCGCCCGTCATGAGAAAGCTCGTCGTCCTTTCCCGGAGGCGGAGGGCCTCGTACACCCTTTGGCGGAACTTTCTAAACCCCATCCGGTGGGAGACGGTCCACAGGGGGGGCGGCAGGTAGTGGTTTCCCACGGTGGCGATCCCCTTCCGGGGGCCTTCCAGCGTGGAAAGGACCTTCATGGGATGGGTGAAGGTGATGACGAGGGTCTTGTTCACGAAGTCCGCCACGCGGCTGGACAGGACACGGGCCTCTTTCACGTAGGGAAAGGGGAGGGAGAGGGGCCTGGCGCTGACTACGTGGTCCGGTACGACCTGGCCGGCCTTCTTCGCGTAGCGATCCCCGTAGATCGTGGCGGACAGCCATTCCACGAAGTAGGCGGCATGGGTGGAGGCCCGGCAGGTCAGGGCGCAGGGGAAGAAGTAGATGGCCTTGTTGCGGACGGCCTCCACGTCCCGCCAGCCCGGCCGCAAGAGAAGTCTGTCCACCACCGTCCGGTCCCCGCCGCACCCGTAGATGACCTGGGGATTGAACCGCTTCCACTCCTCCAGGGTAACGGTGACGATGCCCCCCCTCTTCCCGAAGGCGGGGGGAATCCCTCCCGCCAGGCGGATGTATTCGTTCTGGAAGGAATCCTCGCCCGGGGTCATCACCCGGTCGCGCCCCATGAGCCGGAGGACCCGCTTGCGCTTCGCGGCGGGGATCTTCGCCACCTTCTTCGCCATGAGGGCGAACTCCCGTTTCATGTCCCGGATGAGGCGCCGGGCCTCCGGTTCCCGATGGAAGATCCTCCCGATGATCGCCAGGTGCCGATAGACATCGGCCACGCTGTTCGCCTCGAGGACGACCACGGGACAGGTCTTCGCGAAGTGCTCGATGACCCTCTTCTGGATTCGGGAGGCGAAGATGAGATCGGGACGCAGCGCCGCGATCCGCTTTACGTCGGGCGAGAAGAACCCGCCGACGGCCGGTTTCAGAACGGCCTCCGGGGGATAGGTGGTGTGGTAGGTCACCCCCGCGACGGCCTGGCCACCCCCCACCCGAAAGACCATCTCCGTCACGGAGGGCACCAAGCAGACCACCCGGCGCGGGGGATGCGCGATCGTGATAGCCCTCCCAGTGGAATCGGTGAACGTAAACGGCGCGGCGTGGACGGCCGCGCCGGCCGCCAATAGGATAAACACGATAAAAATCTTCAGAATCTTTTTGGACACAGGTACACTCGTTTTTTAGGTTGAAGGTTGAAGTCTGAAGTCCGAAGGTAGAAGTCTGAAGATTGAAGACAGCAACTTCATTCCCGTAAGGAGACGATGAGGCCATTCAGCACTTTCTCTGCTTCCACAATTTTTGGCTCTATGGCCGAAAAGTCCCTTTCCGCAAGGAAACCTAAACGTTTTGAAAGCCCTAATTGGTAGTGCAATTCTCGAAGCGAGCCAAAGGCGATATAGAGAAAACGCACAAAGTCCGCCTGGCTACCGCGCGCACACCCTTCAACAATGTTGGACGGCACCGAAATGGCTGCCTTTCTCATCTGGGCCGCTAATCCATACAGCTCTTCTTGTGGAAACTCTCTTGTCGCTTTATAAATCACGTCCACGATGGCATCGGCCAGCTCAAATGCCTTGAGTTTTCTATGATCCCGCATTTATACGGCCTTCTTCATTCCTACCTTCAGACTTCAACCTTCAGACTAAATCCCTATCACCTCATTCATCCGGCACATAGACCATCGTGCCGTTCTCCAGCTTGTAGGCGACGCCGAGACGGTGCCCCTTTCCCTTGGCCTTCCGCTTCGTCACCCGCATGGCCTTGATCTTGCGGGCCTTCTTCGTGATGATCTCGATCTCCCCGTTCTTCAGCTTCTTCATGATGGTGATCTCGGACTTTTCCGAGAAGAGATCCTGCAGGTGATAGGTG
>CAZOBB010000105.1:0-4896 GCA_964577975.1 uncultured Thermodesulfobacteriota bacterium
GAAGATATGCAGGGCCCCCCCGATCAGTCCCATCTGGTTGGCCAGGGCGATACCCAGGACGATGTAGCCGATCTGGCTGATGGAGGAGTAGGCGAGCATCCGCTTGATGTCCTTCTGGGCGATGGCCATGATGGAGCCGTAGATGATGCCCGCGGCGGCAATCCAGCGGAGCAGCGTGGCGGCGGGGATGACCTCCCAGGAGAACTGGGGATTGAAGACGGAAAGGATGATGCGGAAAAAGACGTAGGCGCTGACCTTGGTCATGGTCGGGGCGATGAGGGTGCTGATGGCCGACGGGGCGCGCGTGTAGGCGTCCGGTAGCCACATATGCAACGGAAACAGACCCATCTTGAGGCCGATTCCTACGATAAAGAAGGCGAAGGCCGTGAAGATGACCTTCGACTGATAGATGGAGGGCAGGATTTTACTCAGGTCCGCCATGTTCAGGGAGCCGGTCGCGATGTAGAGATACCCGACGCCCAAAAGGTAGAACGACGCCCCCACCGACCCCAGGATGACGTAGTTGAAGCTCGCCATCAGGGCGCCCCGTTCTCCCATGGCGATGAGACCGTAGGCGGTGAGGGAGGAGACCTCCAAATAGACGTACATATTGAACATATCCCCCGTTTCTGTCATCCCCATGAGACTCATGACAAGGAGGAGATAGAGAGACCAAAAAGCCGGCCATTTACTCCGGTGAATCTCCTGTTCTACGCTCTTCTTCGCGGAAACGGTGGTCAAAAGGCTGATAAGGGCAATGAGGACAAGGAGCCCCGCGTTGAGGTAGTCGATGACAAATTCGATCCCCCACGGCGGCGGCCAGCCCCCCATGTGATAGTGGATGGGGCCACTTGTTATCACGGCGTATAGGGTCGCGCAGGCGGCGAGAAATGAGAGTGTAATGGCAATCAATGAAATATAATAGGCCGACTCCTTCTTTAACATCCCAAAGATAGGAACCCAGAAGGCCGTCAAAAGAAGAAAGGCAATGGTGAGGGCGGGCGCCTGATGGATCATGAAAGTTGCCTCAGAATTTCATCTTCTTCAACGGTATGGTAACGCCGGTAAATGAGGATGATAAGAGCGAGGGCAACTCCCGTCACGCTGACGCCGACGACGATGGCGGTCAGCATCAAAACATGGGGCAGAGGATTGATATACTTGGCCACCTCGATCGATTCAGGAGGAACAACCGTGTGATGCGCGGCCTCCAGGATGGGAATCGTCGCTCCTTTTTTGGTGCCGATGGAAACGTAAAAGAGGATGATGGCAGTTTGAAAGATATTCATCCCGATGACCTTCTTGACCAGGTTCCGTTTCGCAATCATGGCGTAGAACCCGATCATCATCATGATGATATAAATCCAGTAGTTAAACTTACCGACAATGAACTCCATTCATTCCTCTCCCTCTGATGACGACAATTCCGGCTGGATCCCTCCCGGGTCGATCAAATCGTAGTAGATGGAAATCATCACGCCCATCACCGTTAATCCAACCCCAATCTCGATTCCCATAATCCCAAGTCCCCGAATGGCATTGACATGGTCCACCGGAAGAGGAAGCTTTCCGTAATCGAGAAAATTCCCTCGCCACAACAGGCAGGCCGCACCAATTCCTCCATAGATAAACACCCCAATACAGCTCAAGAAAAGAATCATCTTTTCCCGTATACGCTGAAGGGTAAAATCCATGCCATAGGCAATGGCCAGCATGATGAATCCCGCCCCTAGGATCACGCCTCCTTGGAAACCTCCTCCAGGACTTGCCTCCCCATGAAACACGATATACACCCCAAAAAGGAAGACAGGCGCCGCAATAATTCGACAGAAAAACTCGATGATGAGGTTGTCATACCGGTTAATCATCGTCCTCTTCCTTTCTCAACAGCATGAGACACGCCATCCCTGCGCAAAAAATAACCGTCGTTTCGAACAAGGTATCAAAACCCCGATAATCCGCCAATACGGCACTCACGAAATTCGGTGCGTTGGTATCCGCTTGGGAGCGTTGGATATAGTAGGGCGATACATGAACGCTCGCCGGGGCCATGCTATCTCCCCAATTGGGCATATCGTTGACCCCATAGAGTAGAAAGAACGCCGTGACAATTACGGTAATGAGACCAAGCAGCTTCAGGGGTTTCAATCCTTCGACCTCCTCTTCGTGTGATGCAAGGCGGCAATGAAGAAGACGGTGGAAACCCCCGCGCCCACGGATGCCTCGGTGATGGCCACGTCCACTGCACCCATCTCGGTCCAGAGCAATGCCATCATGAAACTGAACCCTCCAAGAATGATGGCCGCGCTCAAGAGATCCTTGACGGAAATAGCCGCAATCGAAAGGATGAGAACAATAACCAGCAAAATGAGGTCTAACGATGGTATCACGCCGCTTCCTCCCCCTCTTTTTCCCTCTTCTCCCACGGTTCCACCTCGCAGGTCACCCCCGCCCTTCCAATGGAGTGGGTAACCGTTGGGCTGGCCAGAAAGAGGAAAAGGGGAATGAGTACAAACTTCAAACTCAAGAGATGAAACCCTTCATAAATGATGAATCCGGCGATCATCAGCAAAGTCCCCAATGTATCCCCCTTCCCTGTCGCATGCAATCGGCAATAAAAATCGGGGAATCGCAAGAGTCCAAGGGTTGCTGTGGTAAAGAAAAACAAGCCAGCCACCACGAAACACCCTCCAACAATCACCTGGAGTGTATGGAACATTACTCGATACTCCTCCTTGTAAGGAAATATTTAGCAGCCACGATGGTGGCGATAAAACTCAAAAGGGCGTACACAATGGCAATATCGATGAACATCTCCACCCGCTCATAAATGAAACCAATCAAGATCAGAATCATGACGGTCTTGGTTCCTATCGCGTTGATAGCGATAATGCGGGTCAAGATGTCGGGCCCATAGATGGCTCGATAGAGATTGATGAAGACAAGAACACACAAATAAAAACTCACAAGGGTCAAAAACACTCTCATGACGCCCCGCCAGCCTCAAAAACACGCGCAATCCGTTTTTCCATCGCGCCAGAAAAAAGGTCGTCTGCCACCTTGTCGTCGATGGCATGAACAAGGAGATGATCTCGTTCTACCCCAATCGTGATGGTCCCCGGCGTCAACGTGATGGAGTTTGCATAGGTAACAAACGAAACATCCCTTCTCAGTTGGGTCGGCACACGAATAATCTTCGGATTGATGGGCATCCCAGGATCGAGAACAAGCCTCGCCACGTGAAGATTGGCGAGAACGATCTGATATAAAAGCCAAAAGACATAGAGGACAAAGCGCCATATCTCTTTCACGCGCGCCGATAACGGCATCTTGGTATTCTGAAAGAGAAGATCCCACGAAAAATGGGCGATGAGGAAACTCATTACTATCCCGATTGTAATATGAAACGTATCGAAAATACCCGACAGGACAATCCACAAAACGAAAAGAATAGCCACCGTTACGAGGTAAAGCACCTTCTCTCCCGACAAAGACGGTTACCGGTTCACCTTGCCTCCCGAATCACCAAAGTGACCATTCTTTACCAGAGCCATTGTAAAATGTCAAAGGAATTCACGAAAGATCAAAAGATCACTACGTACCTTGCCCTTTTGCAGAAAACATGAGATAATTTTATTATCGAATGAAACACTTTTTTTGGATCATCTTACTCCTGCCATCTCTTCTTGTCCCTCCTTGGGGAAGAGCCTCAACCCTCTACCGGTGGAAGGATAAAAACGGCACGATTCACATCACCGATATTCCTCCCACCTCCGGATCGTACGAAACCTTCCAGGATTCCAAGGAAGCGACAACCAATCCCCCCATTTCGCCCTCCGCGCCGGAGCCATCATCCCCGCTTCAGCCCCCTTCTTCTTTTTCAAAGGCTATCTACCTTCCACTTCGGAAAGCCGGAAATCACTTTCTTGTCACCATGACGCTCAACGACAGGGCAACAGGCCTTTTTCTCCTCGACACAGGAGCCTCCCTGACGGTCATCTCCCCTCAGATTTCCCGAGAAGCCGGCATCTCCACGGATACCTCGTCTCCCATCCTCCCCCTTAAAACGGCATCTGACATAATCTTTCCTCCGATCGTACACGTGGGAAAAATAAATCTCGGCACTCTCACCCTTCCCGGTGGGGACGTCATCATTCACGACATCCATTTCGGCAAAGGCGTATCCGGCCTCTTCGGAATGGATCTCCTCTCCGATTACATGGTCACGTTAGATACCCAAAACGCGACCCTCATCCTGAAACCCATAAAAGAGGCAGGTCCCCTTTATGGGGGACATTCTAAAAAATGGTGGCGAAAAAAATTCGCTTTTTACCGCCATGCCATCCGATCCCTCGAAAACCTCCTCAAAACACCCGACAAGATACTGACAAAATATCATCTTTCCCGGGAAAAGATTACGCACAGCATCGATTATTTCAAGGGGAAGCTTTACTACCTCAAAAGCTTAGCTGAAGAGGAACTTGTACCCCTCGACTGGAGAAAATAAATCAAACGGCGTCATTTCTTCTTGAACACCAGCTTGATCGGCAAGCCGGTGAAGTCGAACACCTCTCGCAACTGCGCGGAAAGGTATCGGTGGTAGGCGGGCGGGACGGCTTCCGGCGCGTTGGAGAAGAGGAGAAAGATGGGCGGGAAAGTCTTCACCTGGGTCCCGTACTGGATCCGGATCCGTTTCCCCCGGTGACGCCCGGGAGGATGCTGGGCCACGAGTTCCCGGAGGACCTGGTTGAACCGGGAGGTGGGGATCTTTTGCCGGCCCCGCTGGAAGATCTCCAGGGCCGTGTCGAGGATCTTCGACGCCCGCTTGCCCGTCTTGGCGGAGAGGGAGACCACCGGGGCGAAGGAAAAGAAGGCGAGATCCCGGTAGATTTCCTG
>CAZOBB010000106.1:0-17493 GCA_964577975.1 uncultured Thermodesulfobacteriota bacterium
CCGCCGCCGAGATACCCAAAAACGAATGATGTCCCCGTTCGGGTCGCCTCTTCCAAGGCGGCTACGCCTTTTTGGAGCCAGAGAAAAATGATTTGCGTCCCCGGCAACTTAATCAGCAGCAGCGCGAGGGCAAGCTGGAGGACCAGTCCGGACAGGACGATCCGAACATTCACGCGTCTTTTATTCTCTGAAAAGAACCATGCGATCAGGCAGAGAACCAACAAACCGACAAGGCTTTGCAGTTTTTCCACTTCGTTCCCCCCTTCTTGTGTCAAATGTATCGTGTGAAACGGGTCCCGGATATTGTTTCCTGATACCATGTTTCACGCCGAAGGTGAAGAAGGCAGGAGCGAGCCGGAGGCCGGTCGGGTCGGAAAAGGGAAAAAAATAAAAGGTAGAAGGCAAAATGGTTTCAGGCGGTGATCGCCCGGACAAACGCGGCAGGTGAGCCAGTATTCGTTGACTTTGCGGGTGAAATCTGCCATTCTTTTACGCGGAAGTGTGTAGGTCACTGGTGGGCCTCCTGGACTTCAAATCCAGTGGTCCCGTGAAGAACGGGACGGCGGGTTCGATTCCCGTACACTTCCGCCAACCCGTGTTTATTGAAAGGGGGAAACCATGATCGGTGGAATCGGCATCACGGAATTGGTCATCATCCTGGTGATCGTAATCATCATCTTCGGGGCCAAGCGGCTTCCGGAGCTGGGAAGCGGGGTGGGAAAGGCCATCAAAAATTTCAAGAAGGCGACCACGGGCCAGGATGAGATCGATGTGACACCTAAGATGGATGAAAAAGAGCCTTCGGAAGAAAAATCTGAGAAAAAGGGACAAAAACCTTAACACATTCTTGAAAATCTTGAAGAGTAAAGATTATTATGACGTCCTTATCGGCGTGGGATCGAACATCGGGAATCGCGTGGAAATCTGCTGCGCGGCCATCGAGAGATTGCGACATCACCCCGCGATCGAAGACCTTGAAGTTTCCCCCTTTTTCGAAACCGATCCCGTTGGTGTGACGGATCAGCCCCCCTTTATCAACCTGGTCATTGGAATGAAAACCACCCTATCCCCCCACGAGCTTTTGAAGACCTTGAAAAACCTGGAAACGGAACTGGGAAGGGTTTACCGCTACCGCTGGGGCCCCCGGGAGATCGACCTGGATATTCTCTTGTACGGTGATACCGTCGTGGAGACGAACGACCTGAGAATTCCGCATCCAGAGATGCACAAACGGGCCTTTGTCCTCGTTCCGGCGTGTGAGGTCTGCCCGGACTGGGAGCATCCCCTTCTGAAAAAGACCTTGGCGCAACTCCTTAGCGGTCTTTCGAGGGAGGGCGTTTCACCTTACGGGGGATCGATTCCGTGCGTTTGATCATCTACGCCATCCTAGGCTTTATCATCTACTACCTCATCAGGGGATTTTCCAAAGGCGAACCCAAAAGGCCGCCAGGTTCTTCCGTGCCTCCCGCGGGCAGCGGCAAGGAATTGAAGAAAGACCCGGTGTGCGGAACCTATATCCCGGAGGATACCCCTTATCGTCTGAAGCACGAGGGAGTTCCCTGGTATTTTTGCAGCGAAGCGTGTATGAAAACCTTTCAGAAGCAGATCGCGGAGAAGAAGGAAGGCGAAAATAAAAAAGCTGAGAGCTGAAGGCTCAGTGCTCAGGGCAAGGGAATATAAGTTTGGGTAAATAGTAAGCCATGAAGCGTAAGATGACGTAAAAATAACGGGGAGGAATCAATGAAGTTTTTTATCGATACCGCAAACATCGACGAGATCAGAAAGGCCAGCAGCATGGGCCTCGTGGACGGCGTGACCACCAATCCGACGCTGGTGTCCAAGGAAAACCGCCCATTTTTGGAAGTCATCAAAGAAATCTGCGAGGTGGTGAACGGCCCCGTGAGCGTGGAGGCGGTCTCCATGACGGCACAGGAGCTGATCCCCGAGGCGCGGAACCTGGCGAAGATCCATCCCAACGTGGTGGTAAAGATTCCCATGACAATGGAAGGGATGGTGGCCGTGCGTCAGTTGGAACACGAGGGCATACGGACGAATGTGACGCTTGTCTTCTCTCCCAACCAGGCGCTGCTTGCCATGAAGGCGGGGGCTTCCTTCATCAGCCCGTTCGTGGGACGGCTGGACGACGTGGCCCACGAGGGGATGGAGATGGTAGCGGACTGTCTGGGCATCATTGAAAACTATGGTTTCGAATCCCAGATCATCGTGGCCAGTATCCGGCATCCCCTGCACGTCCTCGAGGCCGCCCGGATGGGCGCCCATATCGCGACTATTCCTTTTAAGGTAATGGAGCAACTCGCCAAACATCCCTTGACCGATGTTGGAATTGAACGGTTTCTAAAAGATTGGGAAAAGGTCCCGAAGGGATAGCCTCTCTCTGCCGCGAGTCAAAGACTGCTTCCCTAGGGGCGTCTGAAGATTTTGTTACAAGGTTCTTTCTAAAGGAGGGACGGGAAATGGTCTATCTCCCGTGGGACCCTGAGATAGAGAACCGTTTCTCCGGGGAATCCACGTGGAGTTTCGGGGGATTGATAAAGGGAGGGGTTTTGGAGTCGATGCAATAAGTAAATTGTGCGGAAGGTATTGTCTCGAAAAAATTGAAGATCATCCAAATGAAACTACTTTATGGGGGATGACCATTTAAGCTCAGTCCTTGCCGACATGAAATGGTTTCACTCTGACTTTTTTCACAAAAGATATCTGAGACGTTGCGATTCACCATCTGTCATCGGGCTGGAGCGATATTTCGGGCTCATCTTATACGAGTTGAGAAGGTGCTTGATGGTCACCTGCGGAGGCCCGTTATTTAATCTCTGGGGGAAATGCTCGCTTTTCTGTTTCTGGTACATTTTGGATCACAAGGAATAGGAGGAAGCGGCGTCCTGGCTGTGACCTGATAAAGGTAGGGAACGAAAAAAATATTTTATCGTTGAAGGTCATAGTGCGGAAGCCAAAAAAGTGAAACTAGTCATACTCTTAAGTCGCTCATAGAGAGGATTCACAGGAGAGTATTCTCGAAGCTTTGGCCGGAGAAGGCGGGGGCACTACTATACCGGCGGTTAAAACAATATGTAGTGGATAGGAAGCGAAAGGGGTTAAATGCCTTTTTTGCATCTAACCCCTTAGAATCGCTGGAGCCAACGAGCGGACTCGAACCGCTGACCTGCTGATTACGAATCAGCTGCTCTACCAGCTGAGCTACGTTGGCACTTTACCTTGGGTGAAATTTCTTTTAGCATAAACAGGTTGAGGTGTCAAAAGCTTTTTCCTCATTCCCCTACAACCGGGAGAACCAGCCGTTTTTCCACCATGTCGATGATCGGAACCTCGAACGCCTTTTCCTTCAAGAGCTGGTTTACGAGTGATTGGGGATAAGGTCGGTATCGGAGTTTCACCGCGATTTTCACGGCGTTCCGAATATTTTTGGGTATGAGAAAGGTATAGGTTTCAATAGCTACCCCTTTTGGGGGGATGGTCCGGTTCCACAGAAAGTGATCGATCTTCCACGGTTTGATCGTGTGTTGGCCGTTTTCATCCACGGCGTAGGCGTCGAAAATCCTTGAATCCCGTTCAATATTTCCCGATTCCGTTAGGTTTCCGGAGTGGAAGAATACTCGCCCGTTTTGATCGGTTGCTTGGACGTTCAGCCACATTTGTCTCAGTTCCGCGAGAGAGGTGGGAAGATTGTGCCCCGCCGCGACATTCTTGACTTTTATTTTGAGTCTGAGAAGTTTCCCCGGCGTTACGACGGCATCGGAAACCTCGAGCTCGATGGCCGCGGCCGTTTGAAGGCGGTGCAAGATTTCTCGGGCGTGGTCCTGAAATCCCTCTTCTTTCGCCATAACGGGGTTGGCCCCGAGAAACCAATGGGGAAAGAAGGGAGATCGTTCCGGCGCCAATTCGGATGCCGGTCCACTCATTTGAGGTGGCACAAGGGTGCGTGCGGCCTCGACGGCTTTTTCTACCGGCATCATGTGGCAGTGTTGGCATTGAATGCCTTTACGAGCGTAGATGGATCGTTTCCACTCGTCGTAAGTCCGTCCCACGGGGAGGTTTCCGTGGAAGGATTGATGGCAGTTCGCGCATATTTTTGAGCTTACGTGAAGGGCCGACCAGAGACCTTCGTGGATGCCACCCGCGTCGCAATTTTCGTAAGGTCCCCGTTTGAGAGGACCGGGGCTTAACGTAAAGGAGGCGTTGCCTGGTTCTTCAAAAGGCGTCTGGGTTCCGTGACTTTCCGACATGACGTGGCAGGCGTCGCATTGTACGCCAAAGGTGGAGACAAGATCGGTGTCTTCGGAATGGAGGGCGGTCGCCGTGGTAACATCTTCCGTCGCGAGGCCGAGGGGACTGTGACATCCTATACAGAGGCGATCCGTTTTTCCTCCTGTTTCTTCCGATGCGCGAGTAACCAAGGCCTTCCAAATGGGATCGTG
Organism: uncultured Thermodesulfobacteriota bacterium; assembly: GCA_964577975.1. Lineage (GTDB taxonomy): Bacteria > Desulfobacterota > S145-22 > S145-22 > S145-22 > JAOZMY01. The sequence continues at coordinate 4,455 of CAZOBB010000106.1, forward strand.
GAAAGCAGCGGCGTGCATCGATCCTTTCCATTGTTGATAGATTTGCTTGTGGCACGTGCCACATTCGGGGGCGCCTTCAAACTGGTCGAGGGAAAGGGGAGGTTGTCCGTCTACTCGAATGAGAGAGGGATAGAAGGGATAATCAGGGTGCAGATTTGGTTCCTCCACCGCTTCCGTGCCTTTTTCCGTCGTTTCTTTTTGTTGTTTTTCTTTTATCTGATTTTCTTCCTCTCCAGTCGATGGTGTTTCTTTTTGCGGTGCCGGAGGGGCAATTTCTTGTTTTCCTTCTTGCCCGGAAGGTTGAACGGTGGGAGATTCGAGTGGGGGGAGCTCATTAAGGGGAGAAGAAAATCCCACCCCATTTAGAAGGATCGCAACGATGACGGAGATGATCAGGGTTTGGCAGATTTTCATGACTGTTTCCTTATCATTTTTCGAAGACGTTCCACGTTTACCGTGTCCATCGGAACCTGAGTGTCGGGTGCAGTTTTGGGTGTTTCCAGAATAAAGGGGAGACCCGACAATCTTTCGTCGTTTAAGAAGAAAGAAAAAGCCTCTTCTCCGATTTCCCCTCGTCCGATATGTTCGTGCCGGTCGATTCGGGATCCCAATGCCTTTTTGGAGTCGTTGACATGGATGACCTTCAGATGCGTTAGGCCTATAATTCTATCGAATTCTTCCATGGTTTGTTCGTAGGCCTCTTCCGTCCGTATATCGTACCCCGCCGCGAAGGCATGACAGGTGTCAAAACACACCCCCATCCTTTCAGGCATATCGGTCTCATCCATGATGTCGCGCAAGTGTTCAAAACGGTATCCGATTTGTGTCCCTTGGCCTGCCGTGGTTTCCAGTAAAACACGCACCTGTGTGGCTTCTTGCTCAAGTAACGCCACACGAAGCGCCCGGCCGATTTGGGTGATTCCCCATTTTTCTCCTTTGTTGAGGTGGGATCCTGGATGCATGACTAAAAAAGGAATTTCCAGTTGTTCGCACCGTAAAAGTTCCTCCTCAAAGGCGTTGAGGGAACGGTTAAACATCGCCCGGTTGGGGGAGGCCAAGTTAATGAGGTAACTGTCGTGGGCGATGATGGGATGGATACCCGTTTCCTCTCTCCGACGTAAGAAACGGCGTTGTTCTTCTTCCGGAACGGGGCGCGCCGCCCATTGATTCGCGTTTTTTGTGAAGATTTGGATCGTGTCGAGCCCTAATTCTTCTCCCCGATCCAGCGCCTTGGAGACTCCACCGGCAATGGACATATGTGCCCCGATTTTCGGCACCGTTCGTTCCGCCGCTAAAAAAGGTCGTTTTCGCTTTCAGCAATGGCCCGGTCGATTTCCTTCTTGAGCTCGGGTGGTAATCCCTCGATTTCCACGTTCAGGAATCCTCTCACGATGGTTGCTGTTGCCTCTTCTTCCGATAGCCCCCGTGCCATTAGATATTCAATCTCTTCTTGAGCGATTTTGCCCACGGCCGCTTCGTGGGACATATCTACGCCACTGAGCCGCCCTTCTAGCTCGGGAATGGCGTGGATGATTCCCCGTTCCGTCAAGATAAGTCCCTGGCATTCCAAGTGGGCTTTGATATCCTCGGCATCACCTATGAGGTGCCCCCGAGCAATGATGGTGCCGCCGCTGCTGATCGTTCGGGAGATGATTTCGGAGCGGGATCCCCTCCCTTTGAGGTGAACCCGGGCCCCCGTGTCCAGATAGGAACCCTCCGGCGCCACCAGGATGCTGCTGAAGCGGGCGATGGCGTTGTCCCCGTTGAGATACGCCGTCGGAAAGGTTTGGAGGTCTTTCACCTGTTTGAGGGACACATAGTTGGAGATGAAGACACCTTCCTCTTCTACGATAATCCCCGTTCTCGGTCTTACGATAACGTCTTCCTTCCAGTTGTGAATCATAGTGAAGGTGATTTTCGCGCCTTTTTTGACGTAGAATTCGGATACTCCCAAATGCAAGCCTGAGCGAAGGCTAGAGGCGGTGGTGCAACCTGTAATGATGTTCATTTCGGCGCCTTCTTCCGCGATCACAATGTTGTGAACCGCCTGAAGAACACCTTCTTCCTCCATGTAGAGACAGGCTTGAAGGGGAAATTGCGTCTTTTTCCCCGCTTCCACCCGCATGAAGTAGCCTCGAGGGGGTTGTAGTTCCGTGAAAGCCGTATACTTGTCCGTGTCCACTTCGAGGGCTTTCCACCAATAATCTTTCAACCACTCGTATTTGGTAAGGGCATCCGCAATACTTAATATCTCTACCCCATCTTGGGTGATGTTGCAGTGGGCGACAGAATGGTCTTCTTGAATGTAGCTACCGGAACGGCCTTCTCCTGAAGGAATGATACCCGCGCTTAAAAGATCTGTTTCGCTGATGCGGTCGAGGGATCCCTTTTCCCGTGGGGTTTCGAGCTTGTATTTGCTTAAGTCGATGTCTCGTCCGATGGCGGCCTTTTTGTTTAAGGCTTGTTTTGCTCTTTCTTTTAGATCATGCATCGCACGCACTCCTCATATCCAAACTTGCCGACACAGGCGAAAATTTCTTCGGGATTGCTGGCGCACGAAAGACGCCCGTTTAGAATGACGTGACCCACGTCCGCTTTCACATAGCGCATGATGAAACCGGTGTGTGTAATGATGATTCCCGATTTCTTCCGTTTTTTCTTGTGTTCGATCATCGGTTCGTCAAAATGTTTGATGGCTTTGTCGAGGAGTTCCGCTATGACCTCTCCGACCAACGCGATGTTTTCCAGATCTACGCCCGATTCTGGTTCATCCAAGAGAACCAAATCGGGATTTTGCGCCATGAGCTGGAGCAGCTCCGATTTTTTGATTTCCCCCCCTGACAGGTTACTATTGACATCCCGATCCAAAAAGTTCGTGAAATTCAACCGTTTGGCGAGTTCTTCCGGGTCCTTTTTCATCTTGGCGCACAAGGCGACGAGCTGGCGGGTTTTTAACCCCCGGATGGTGGGTGGGCGCTGAAATGACATGCCTATACCCATCCTTGCCCGCTCGTGCAAAGGGAGATGGGTGATGTCTTCGCCTTTGTAGAAGATTTTTCCCTTGGTTACCTTGTAGCCCGAAAACCCCATAATCGTCATTAGCAAGGTTGTTTTCCCTGTTCCGTTGGGTCCGAAAAGGACGTGGGTTTCACCGGGTTTGACTTCCAATGAGATGTCGTGGAGGATCTCCCTCCCCGCTACCTCGACCGAAACGCCGTCTAAAATTAGCATGTAATCCTCCTCTGGGATCGGAAGAGAAAGGGGAAAGGGGCTTTTTGCCTATCCCTCCCCCTTGTCCCACCTTTCCTTACTTCTTTTCACTCCATGTGCCGTAGCGTTCCCGCAATTTGCGATGCAGGATCTTGCCCGTTCCGGTTCTCGGCATTTCTTCTTCTTTGATGAAGTCGACGGACTTGGGAATCTTATAGCCCGCGATCTTACCGCGGCAGAATTTGATGATTTCCTCCGGCGTTGCCGATTTCCCTTCGTGAAGAATGATGACGGCGTGCACCGCTTCTCCCCATTTTTCATGGGGAATGCCGATCACGGCCACGTCTTTGACCGCCTCATGCTTTCCGATGACGTTTTCCACCTCGGAGGGAAAGACGTTTTCCCCACCCGTGATGATCATGTTGTTTTTACGGTCTACCAGATGGTAAAAGCCGTCTTCGTCTCGGTAGGCCATATCTCCCGCGCTGAAATATTCCCCGAAAAAGACCTCTTTGGTTTTTTCCGGCATTTTCCAGTATTCGTCGAAAACCATGGGGGTCCTGGAGAAGAGTTCCCCCACTTCTCCGTCGGGAACCTCATTGCGATTCTCGTCCAAAAGGAGAATGCGATCGGTACCGATGACTTCCCGTCCGATAGAACCGAGTTTTCTGAGCTGATCTTCAGGATGCAAAAGGGTGACCAGCCCGGCTTCCGTGGAGCCATACGCCTCGTAGAGTTCGGAATTTTTGAAGAAGTCCAGGATTCCAAGCTTGGTATCTTCGCGCGCGGGAGCCGACGAACACATCAGCTTTCGGATACAATCGACGTCGTATTTTGCCTTTACCTGGTCGGGGAGAGAGAGGATCATGATGTAGTGGGTAGGCACTAGGGAGGTGTAGGTGATCCGTTCTTTTGAAATAACACGGAGAAGGTCTTCCGGATCGAAACTGACCGTGTTGTAGACGCATACCCCACCGCCGCAGTAGGTGAATACGAAGGAATAGAAAATAGAGTTGACATGGCACATGGGCATGACCAAAAGACCGATGTCGTTTCTATTGAAACCGAATTCTACTTCATTGATCAGATATTGGGCGATATAACTTTCGTGGGAGCGCACCACGCCTTTGGGCTTACCCGTTGTTCCCGACGTGTACATAATCGTCCATGGATCCCGATGATGGACTTCCACCTTGGGTTCGGCATCCGATGCGTTGGCGATGAGGTCTTCGTAATGGCGGTAGCCGTCGGGAGCCTTTTTGTCTCCGAAAAAGATGTAATTGGACTCTGGGATATCAAGGTTCCCTCGAATTCCGTTGATGGTGTCCACGAATTCTTTGGCCACGATGAAGGCCTTCGATTCCGAATTTTCACAGATATAGGTAATCTCAGGACCAGCGAGGCGAAACATAATGGGGACGACGACCAGTCCCGCTTTCGCCACGGCGGCATAGATTTCCATCCACTCCACACAGTTGTAAGCGATGACGGCGACTTTGTCACCTTTTTGCAATCCAAGCCCCAGCAGGCCATTGGCAAGCCGACATGAACGTTCGTTCCACTGTTTGAAGGTCATAGAGCGAAACAAATCTTTCGCTCCCATTTTATCCGGATAGAGAATGGCATTCATCCTTAAAATATCACCGACTGGTAACCAACGACTCATAGCGCGACCTCCTTTTTTCGTAGCGTTTGACCCCTGTCTTCGCTAAACGACGTAATCATTCCTTCAAGGAATTTTCCCTAACGATTCCCACTTAGACTAATACATCGACCAAATAAAATCAAGAAAAGACCATTGGAGCACTTCCTCTTGACACGGATAGGGTGGAGGGATATGGGATGCGTCGTGGGGGAGAGAGATGGGAAAACCGCACTTGAGGGTATCGGCAGCTATCATATTTAGTGACAAACGAGACAAAATTCTCATCGCGAAGAGGAATCCGGGAGGGCCGCATGGAAATCTATGGGAATTCCCCGGCGGGAAGATTGAACCTGGCGAAACCCCCGAGGAATGCCTGCGGAGGGAGATTCGGGAAGAATTGGGGGTTACTCTCGTTCACGTCGTTCCATATCTGACCGTTTCCCATGAGTATGAATCCTTTTTTATCACCTTACACGCCTTTTCCTGCCTGTTGGGAGAGGGGCAACCCCGCCCATTGGGATGTCAAGAGATACGATGGATTCGCATCGACCAGTTATGGGATTTTTCATTCCCCGGCGCGGATAAGGTTCTTGTGGAAAGATTGATCGAGGATTTCGCGCCGGCTGTTTTTGAGTATCCCGTGGCGGATGTTTTGGATTTGCATACTTTTCAGCCGAAAGAGGTTCGTCCGCTTTTGGGAGATTATCTGGAAATGTGTCATCGAAATGGCGTGAAAAGGGTTCGCATCATCCATGGGAAAGGAACGGGAACCTTAAGAAAAATTGTACACCATTACCTCGCCACCTCTCCATTGGTCGAGACGTTTTCCCAGGCGTCGGAAGCAGAAGGGGGCTGGGGGGCTACCGTTGTGACATTGACAGACTAGTCGTAAGGGGCACCATCAAATCAAGATTTCATCCGGATCCCTCTTCCCTCCAAGACAAAGTAGGCGTCGCCCGAGCAGGGAAGGCAGACAAATTTCCCATCCCGGATCCGGCCTCGCGTCTCCATGAAGGCCTCGCCGCATTCGGCGCAGGTCCGGGAGGGATGGATGGGAGCGTGCCCCGGCAAGGTGACGGCGACCTCTTTGACGTCGAACTGCCTTTCGTCCGGCACCTCCAACTGGGCGAAGGAGAGGGCCTCCCACACATCCTTCAGGCGCCGCATCTCCTCGGGCGTGCCTTTTTCGCGGCGGCGGATGAACCGCTCGAAGAGCTCCCGCGCCTCGGGATTGTCGGCCGTCATCTCCTCCGGGTATCCGGGCTTCAGGGAAACCCGGATACCCCTCCCGCCGCGCAGGGCCAGGGTCATGGCCGTCTTGCCCACGTCTTTGAAGATGAGGGCGTTGTTCCCGAAGGTGCAGCCGGTGGTCATCTGGACGCCGTCGGCAAAGCAGTTGTTGGTCTCCACGATGGCGAGGATGTCCTCGTCGATCCCCTCCGTGAAGGCCTTCAGCCGCCGGAGGGCAATGACCGAGGCCTTCACGCCCAGCGCCACGAAGGGGCAGAAGTGCCCGTGCAGCTCGCCGGTCTTCAACAACAGCCAGCGCATATCGCCCGCCTCGATCTTTTTCTGGATTTCCTCTCTCGGATTCATGCTCATGATCCGCCTCCTCAGTAATCGAATTTCAACCCCGCGAACCACATCCGGTGCGGCATGGGGTACCCGTAGGTTTCCTCGTAACGCTCATCGAACAGGTTGTTGCACCCGGCGATGAGGTATCCCTTGACCCGCTTTTTCAGGAAAGGGTAGCGGAGATAGACGTCCACGACGCCGTAGGCGTCCATTTTTCCCAGGGTGCACGCACCGGAGGGGCACCCCGACCCCAGCGGCTTGAACGTGGTGGAATTGACGGGGATGGCCCGGTCGTCCACCCAGCGATAGGTCACCTTGACGAGGGTGCCGTCCTTCTTCGCGTATCGCGCCCCCAGGTTGAATTTCCACTCGGGGATCTCGGGAAGCTCGTCGGTGAGTTGGTTGCTGTTGTCCAGGATGTCCCCCTTCTTCTTCGTCTTCTCGTAGGTGACGTTGGCGAAGCAGGAGAGGTGTGCCGTAAAGCGATAGGTCACTTCCCCTTCGAGGCCGAGAAACTCCACCCGGTCGATATTATACACCACCCGGCTCGGCTTGTACCCGAAGATGGTCCGGATGTAATCGTCCACGTCGTAGTAGTAGCCCCGCAGGGTCGTGTCCAGCCCGGCCAGGGGGTTCGCCCGAAGTCCCACCTCGTACTGCATGGCATCCTCGTAGGTGAGGGATTTCCGGTTCAGGCCCCCGACGGCGGGATCATACCCCGCGAAGTACCAGTAGAACTCCGGCGCCGTGGGAAAACGGGTGGCGCGTCCCACGGTGGAGAAGATCTCGACTCTCTCGAAGGGGTAGAGATAGACCCCGAACTTCGGGGAGACCACCGTATCCTTGACCTCCTTGGTCGGGGTGTGCATGGCGGGGTTGACGGAGGCCGCCGCCTTGTAGCGGTCGACCCGGAGCCCTCCGTAGAGTTCCAGCTTTTCTCCAATCCCCCAGAAGTCCTGCACGAACGCGCCGTGCCGCTTTATCTCGTCCCGCCGCGGAGGGCCGTCGGTGGGAACCTTGGCCAGATAGGAGGGGTCGATGAAGTGGTAGGTGAGGGAACCGTATCCCAGGTGGTTCCCCTCGATGCCCATCTTGAGCCGGTGGGTTCCGACGGTCTTTCCCGCCTTGACCTGCCATCCCCACGACTTGTCGGGATGGGTCTCCCGCTTGATGATGCACGCCCCCGTGTCCGCCGCGGTGAACCATTCTTTCCGATCCTCGGAATTGAAGTAGATATCCGCCTGAACCGCCACGCCGAAGAGTTCCTTGCTGAACGAGGCATCGCCGATGAGCCGCTTCTTGTTGTAGTAGCTCCCCTCCCCCCAGGTCTTGTAGGGGTTGTAGGCGGGACTCGTCTTGGGGAGATCCGCCTTGAAGAAGAGCCCCGGCCCCGCCAGGTAGGTCCCGTCGCTGTCGGGCCAGGAGGGATCGTAAAAGACGCTGTCAGGACGGTTGTACATGGGAAAGTGGTAATCCCCGTCGGTGTATCCCAGCCGGAAGGTGAGGTCCCCTCCACCGGGGAGATAGAGAGAAAGGCTCCCGTAAAAGGCGCCGCGGTCCACCTTGGAGTTCCGGAGGAACCCGTCCGTCTTCAGGCGGTCCCCCGCCAGCACCAGGCCGACCCGGTCGTTCCGGAAGCTCACGCGGCCCATCCCCTGGTAGGTGTCATACCGCTGCGCCCCTCCCCGGACGCTGGCATGCAACCCCTTTTCCGGCTCCTTCGGGACGAGGCGGATGACCCCGCCCAGCGTGTTTCCGTATTCCGCGGTGGCCGCGCCCCGCAAGACCTCCACGCTTCCCATCTCCTCCAGGGAGATCATGCTCCAGTCCACGTAGTAGCCGCCCATGACCCCCGTGCCGTTCAAGGGGCGATCCCCCCACAGGATCAGGGAGCGGGACTCGTCGAAGCCCCGCAGTTTGATCATGCTCTGCTGGGGGGTGAGCAGGGAACGTTGCCGGACGTCGATCCCCGAGAATCCGGAGAGGATATCCACGGGGGTGGCGGCAAGCGGGGCGCCGCTGTCGGGAACCTTTTCCGCGCTTTCCCGGATGTCCCGGATCTTTGGCGCCTCCACGGTTACCTCTTTGAGGGTTTTGATCTCCTCCGCGGCCAGCGGGCCCTGAAGTCCCCCGAAGGCCCATGCCAACCCAAGCAAAACGGTAAAAATCCGTCGTTTCATCGAAACCTCCCTTCACACTTCACGGTTGCCTGATTGGGAGCGTTCGGCTCCGACGTCTTCGTGACGGTTTTCCGATCCGATTTGGGTATAAACGGGCTTCGGCCCGGGATTTCAGGACACCAGCGGCGCGGGATGGCGGTGCGTCACGGGGGTCAGGGAGGGCGTGATCTTCTCGATTCGTCCGTCCTTGAGGTAGAGGATGCGATCCGCCACCTTCTGCGCCACGTAGGGGTCGTGGGTGATGACGAGCAGGGAGATGCCCCGCGTCTCCTGCAGGGTCATCAAAAGCCTCAGGATCTGGGAGGCGAAGCTCGCGTCGATCCCCGCCGTGGGTTCATCCGCCACGATGACGAGGGGATCGAGAACGAGGGCCCGCGCCAGGACGAGGCGCTTGAGTTCTCCGCCGCTCAAGGTGTGGGCGATCCGGCTCAGAAAATCCTTTGTCGTCGGCAATCCCACTTCCCTCAGCGCCCCTTCGATCCTTTCCTCGAAGGGAGGGGACGCCTTCACGATCCGGAGGGGTTCCTCCACCGTCTCCCAGACGGTGAAACGGGGGCTGATGGCCTCCTTCGGGTGTTGGTGGATCATCTGGACCCGCCGCCGGAAACTTCCGTCGTCGAAATCGCTCACCACCTCGCCCGTGTCCGGTTCGAGGAGCCTGGCCAGGATGGCCCCCAGCGTCGATTTGCCGGCGCCCGTGGGTCCCATGAGGGCAACACTCTCCCCGCTCCGAATGGCGAGGGTGATCTCTTCGAGGGCCCGGATCCTTCTTCCCTTCAGGGAAAAGGTCTTGCTGACCGAGCGGGCCGCGATCAGGGCCACCACGCCGCCCCGATGGCAGGCGACGCGCCGATCCCGAATCGGTCTCAGGAAGGGGCGGGCGTGGGCACAGGCCGGTACCGCCTGCACGCACCGGGGCTGGAAAGGGCACCCCCGCCGGTTGATCTTCGTGGGATCGCCGGGAATCCGGATCAGCTCCCGGTGGGGGTTGAGGGCCACGTTGGAACGCAGGAGGGCCCGGGTGTAAGGGTGGACGGGATCCCGGATGATCGCCTCCGTCGGCCCCTCCTCCACCACGCGGCCGCCGCAGAGGATGAGGAGGCGGGTCGCTAGGCGCAGCGCCACGGAGACATCGTGGGTAATGAGGAGGATCCCGGAAGACGGGAAGGTGGACCGGAACCAGTGGATGAGTTCCGTCTTCGCCTCCTCGTCCTGGAAGGCGACCGGTTCGTCGAGGATCAGCAGGTCCGGCCGGTTGACGGTCGCCATGGCGATCATGGCCCGCTGGCGTTCTCCCCCGCTCAGTTGATGGGGGAAGGCGGACGCCTTCGCCTCCGGGAGCCCCACGGCCCCGAGCCACGTCAGGGCCCGGGCCTGTCCCCCGGAAATCTCCCGGTGGGCCCGGAGGGCCTCCGCCACCTGATCCAGGACGGTGTAGGTGGGATGCAGCCCCGCCACGTCCTGGAAGACCATGGCGATCCTGTCGCCGCGGAGGGCGCGGAATCGGTCGGGGTTCAGGGTCATAAGGTCCTGATCCTTGAAGGTGACACGCCCCGTGACGCGCCCCGGGCAGAGCCCCATGAGCCCCAGGCCGATGGAGGTCTTGCCCGAGCCCGACTCCCCCACGAGGCCCACGACCTCGCCGGGCGCGATTTCCAGGGAAAACCCCTCCACGACGCAAACGTCATCGTAGAGGATGGAGAGATCCTCCACGGCAAGGAGGGGCGCCGTCCGCGGTTCCTGTCTCATGTCTCCCCCCGTATCGTCCATCCCTGAAGGGCCTGTCCCATGAGGGTGTATCCCAGGACCACCAGAAAAATGCTCGCGGCTACCGGCAGGATCCAATGGGCCCATCCCCCGAGATAGAGGTATTGGCCGGCGAAGTGGAGCATGGTTCCCCAGCTCTTCACCGTCGGGTCACTGACCCCGAGAAAGGCCAGGCCCGCCTCGATGAACACGGCCATGCGGAGGCGGGTGAGGAATCCGGCGAGAAGGACGGGGGCGAGCGCCGGCACGAAGTGCCGGATCAGGAGGTATCCCGTGGAGGCCCCGAACCCCCGGGCGGCCTCGATATATTTCCGGGTGCGGGTGGAGAGGAGCTGCGAACGGATCATCCGCGCCGGATGGGCCCAGAACATCAGGGAGAGCAGGAGGATAAGGCGGGGAACGTTCAGCGGGACATGAACCGAAACGAGGAGAAAGATCAGGAGGGCGGGCACCGCGAGAAAGGCGTCCAGGACCCGCATGAGGATCCGGTCGGCAACCGGTGATAACCCGGCGGCGACCCCCACGAGAAGGGCCAGGGCCATGGAGAGGACGGCCACGGAGAGGGAAATGGCAAGCGAGGTCCGCCCCCCGTAGAGGAGTTCACTCAGGATATCCTGCCCCGCGTCGTTCGTTCCCAGGAGGTGGAAAAGGGAGGGGGAAGCAAAGGGTGGTCCCGTGACCTTCCAGGGGTCGTAGGGGGCCAGAAGGGGCGCCGAGAGCCCCACGAGGAGGATGGCCCCGGAGAGGGCCAATCCCCACCAGAATCCCCGGGGAATTTGAGAGCGTGGTCGTGTCATCTCCCCGCCTCCTCCCGCACCCGCGGATCGAGACGCTTGAGAAGGAGATCCGCGGCAAGGTTCATCAGGACGATCCACACGGCGCTGATAAGCAGGATGCCGTCCATCAAGAGGATATCCCGCCGCTGGATCGACTCGAAGGCCAGGGTTCCCACCCCGGGATAGGCGAAGACCACCTCCACGAAAACCAGGCCGGTCATGAGCTGCCCCATCTGGATACCCGCCCGCGTCAGGACGGGGAGCAGGGTGTCCCGGGCGGCGTGCCGGTAGCGGATGACCCGTTCGCGCAGGCCCTTCCCCCTGGCCGTGAGGATGAAGGGCCGCCGGAGGGAGAGATCCATCCCGCCCCGGACGAGCAGGTAATACTCCGGAAACATGAGGAGGGTCAGGGTCAGCCACGGGAGGATAAGGTGGCGCAGGTAGTTCACGAAAAAGGCGACCGTTCCGGCGGGAGTGAAGGGCCGGACCCCGCCGGAGAGGGGAAAGAGGGGCAGAACGATGGCGAAGAGGACCAGCAGGAGGATACCCAGCAGGTAGCCGGGCAGGCTGAGGAAAACCACGGCTCCAATGGTGGCCGCCCGGTCGAGCATCCCTCCCGGCCTCGCGGCGGCCTCCACGCCGAGGACGACCCCCAGCAGGAGGGCGGCGGCGAGGGAAAGGAGCCCCAGGACCAGGCTCCAGGGCAGGAACCGGAAGATAACATGCAGGACGGGCCGATGGAAGAAATAGGAGGTTCCCCAATCCCCCTCGAGGATCCGGAGGAGGTAGTGGAAAAAGGCGGTCAGGGACGGCGCGCCGGGGGAACCGGCCGCGGATTGGGGCACGCGGGTCATCACCTCCGCCCCGATGACGGTCCGGATATCCCCGGGCAGCAGCCTCAGAAGAATAAAGTTGAGAAACAGGATGCCGATCAGGGCGATGAGGTAGCCGCCGAGGGTGCGGGTCCTCCGGGCCACGGAGAGGGGAGAGGCCCAACGGCCGGGAAGGGAAACGGGCGCGGGTGAACTCACGGGACTCTCCTGATCAGGGCGTCCTTGTTGAAAGGAAAGGGAATCCCCTTGGAGATGCCGCCTCGGGTGTAGAACCAGGGGATCCGTCCGTCGTGGGCCACCGTCATCATTGGGTAATAGAGGGGAATGGCGGGAAGCTGCCGGGCGTGGATGAGCTGGATTTCGTCCACAATCCGGCGGCGTTTCGCCGGCTCCATGGTCTCCAGGTTCTTTTTCAAGAGCAGGTTCAGCCTTGGGTCCTCCGTGAAACGCTCCGACAGGATAAAGTCCCCCGCGATGACGTCGTTGAGGATCCGCGGATCGCCGCCCAGCCCCCCGTGCCCGCTTAAGGCCAGGTCGTAAGCCCCCTTCCGGATCAGGGCGTCGATGGCCGTCTCCTCCATGGTTTGAACCTCCAGGCGAAGCCCCACGCGCGCCAGGTCCTGCCGGATCCGTTCCGCCGCCCGGCTGAAGCTCCCCGGCGTCAGGAGCGTGAGAGGGGGAACCTTGGGAAAGGCCTTCAGGAGCTTCCGGGCCTCGGCCGGGTCGCAGGAAACCTTGGGGAGGTTCGGGTTGAACCAGGGGCTCTGGGGCGGAAGTAAGCCCAGGGACGCCACGGCGCCGAATCCGTGAAGCACCGTTTTCACCAGCAGCTTCCGATCGACGGCATAGAGGAGGGCTCGCCTGAAACGGCGGTCATCCATGGGAAAACGCTTGTGATTGACGAGGAGCTTCAGGACCCAGTAGGTGGGGCTGGACATGACGGTGCAGCCCTTCTTTTCAAGGAGAGAGGCCGCCTCGGGAGGCACCGCCGCGGCCTGGACATCTCGCCGAAGGAGGGCGAAGACGGGATCGTTGACCTTCCGGAAGAGGAGG
>CAZOBB010000107.1:0-3007 GCA_964577975.1 uncultured Thermodesulfobacteriota bacterium
CGCCCAGGCGGCGAAGGGGAAGGGGGCCCGGGAGGTCGAGGGCTACAAGATGGAAGAGATCAAGCGAAAGGATACCTCCACGAAGCTCTCTTCCTCCGGCGTGCAGTGGTTCCTCTCCCTTTTCATCCTCCTCATCGTCGGGCTGTTCGTGTACGGGGTGAAAAGGGGGAGCGGAAACCGTTAATGCGCTAGAGGTAAAGGGTTACCGATGAAACTTCCCGTTCGAATGTTGGGCTTGCCCTCGGATCACAATTCCTCGTTCCGTCGCGGTGCTCGACTAGCACCTTCCCGGATTCGCCACCTCATGTCCACCGGTATGAGCAATCTTACGGCCGAAAACGGATGTGATTTGGAAGATCCCTCTGTCTTTCAAGACGTGGGTAATCTCTCCCTTTCCAACGACGGGACGGATTTCGCCGCGATTCGCGAAAGGGCCCTTTCCCTTTTCAACGATGGTCCGGCTGTTTTCATAGGGGGAGACCATTTCATCACGTGGCCCGTATTGGAGGGATTTCTCCTTGCAACCCATATCCCTCCACATCTCGTCCAGATCGACGCCCACCCCGACCTCTACCCCGATTTTGATGGGAATCCCACCTCCCATGCCTCCGTTATGGCACGTGTCATGGAGCAAAACCTTGTCCAAAGCCTCACTCAGATAGGAATCCGCACCTTGAATCGTCCTCAAAAGTCCCAAGTTGAAAAGTTTAACGTCAGGATCTACCCCGCTTCCGAAAGACTTCCCTCACCTTCAGACCTTCCTTCAGGCCCCACCTATCTTAGCATCGATCTCGACGGCCTCGATCCCTCCTGCGCACCCGGTGTCTCTCACCATGAACCAGCGGGGCTTACCACTCGGCAGGTCATCACTCTCCTCTGGAGCCTTCCCGGCCCCTTGGTAGGTGCCGATATCGTGGAATACAACCCTCTTACCGACATCAACGACATGACGGCCGCCGTTGCCTTGAAACTCCTAAAAGAGGTGGTTGCCCGCCTCATATATGATCATACCTAAACCTCCCGCCTTCAAACACCCTCTTAAAAATGCTAGAATGGAAGAAAAGAGAGGTCAAAGCTATGAAGTATCCCGTTTTCTTCGACACCATTTCACCCATCGTGCTGAAAGACCCCTTGGCTCAGTTCGTCGGCGTCAACGAAGATGGCATCATTGAAATCACCTACCTCGATGTCGTCAAAATGGCTGGTCACAGTTGCGCTGTCGTCAGTGGCGCCTATCTCTCCGCCGCGAAAGGTCTCAAGGCCCTCTATGGAAAGGAAATCCCACGGCGCGGTGAAATTAAGGTGGAACTGAAACGAGCACCCATGGAAGAGAACGCAGGCGTCGTGGGAAGCGTCCTCTCCGCCATCACAGGCGCTGCCGCGAACGACGGTTTCGGTGGGCTCGAGGGAGGCAAATTCAGCCGAAGAAATCTCCTCTTCTACGGGGTTCCTATGGATACGGACATCCGTCTGACACGGATGGATACGGGGAAAAGCGTCGGCATCAACTACAGACCCGGAAAGGTGGTCAACCCGCCAGAAATATTCCAAAGGGCCTTCGGCCCCGGCGCCACGCCGGAACAGAAAAAGGCGTTTCCCCGAGTATTCCAAGAAATGGTAAAAACTATCTTCGAAAAGCAGGATGAGGTCATCGAGATATTAGGGGAATAATCCTTTCCCAAGACTTATGGATAATCCCTCTGCCATACAGACTTTAATCATACAACCGCGGGGAAGTTCCCATATCGGGCAGGACCATGCCGCCGATGGGGAAGACATTGACTTTGGCGTTCGGAAAGGTCTCCTTCGCCTTTTCCATGGCCTCTTCCACGCTGGAGGCGAAGGCGAAACCCATCCGCTCGGCATCCTCCCGCCGGATATCCTTCGACACGATGGTTAGGTCGTAGCGCGCCTTGTAGACCTCCGTGAAAAACAGGGCCATGTTGAAGTCGATGGGCGCCTCGTTCAGGATGAGGGAGCGTTTCTTGAAGGTGTCGAGCAAGACCTGGTCGGGATGGTCGGCCCCCATCTCTTTCACCACGTCGAAGGCGTGCAGCATGGGCTCCGGCATGGGGCCCCGCGTGGTGGCCAGCAGGATCACCGCCCCGCCCCGCTTGGTGCACATGGCGGCGGGACCGATCGGTTTCATGAGCTGCGGGCCCTCCGTGTAGGGATAGGCGGAAAGGATCGTGACGTCCGCGTAGTCGTCCATCTTGACCTTGAAGTTTCCGATACAGCGCCGGATCCCCTCCTGGTGCGCCTCATAGTAGTGCCCGGCCACCACGTCGAAGACCTTTTCCTGGTTGGTGTAGAGGGCGCCGAGGATCATGTTTAGGTTCGCCATCCCCGCCACCCGGACCACTTCCTTGTAAAAGGGGTTCGTCGCCGTATTCCCCGGATAGGCCCCTTCCTGGATGGTATAAACGGTATGGTGCTCCCGAATGGTCTCGTAAGCCACCAGGCCCGGCATGACGATCTTGGGGCCACCGCCGAACCCGTTCATGGGATGGGGGATGATCGACCCGATGGAGACGCGGTAATCGGCGTCGTGGAACGTCTTGTTCAGGCGGATGGGACCTCCGGACGAGAGGTGGCCGATAGGGACGAGATCCTCCGCCCGGCAGTCATGCTGTTCGATCCGGTAATTGTCGTAGACCTCCGCGCCAAGGCGTTCCCTCAGGGCCTCCTCCGGCATGGGAAGATGGGAGCCCAGCGCCACGATCAGGGTGACATCATCCTTCCTGACACCCACTTCCTCCAGCTTTCTCAAAAGTCCGGGGAGAAGCTTTTTCACGGGAGTAGGACGCGTCCAGTCGTCGATGGCGATAGCCACGGTATTTCCGGGTTTCAACGACTCCTCGAGAGGAGGAATCCCCACGGGTTCCCGCAGGGCGTCCGCCACCATCTCGTCGATGGACCGGGTTATCTCCGTCGGTTCCGGGTTCACGTAGTTCAAAAGCTCCCAGCCTTCGGGCAGCTCGAATTCAACCGTCTCATCCTCCTTGTA
>CAZOBB010000108.1:0-15559 GCA_964577975.1 uncultured Thermodesulfobacteriota bacterium
GGACTGCAGGACAAGGATTCCCGTCACGGCTTTCTTCCTATCGGTTTAAGCGGACACGGCGGGGGCGGCTTCACCCCCGCCGCGCCGGTTCCTACTTCCAATGAGGCTTGGGATAGACCGGGTCGTGGGTCCGGACGCTCAACGGCCAGATCAGCTCCACCTTCCCGTCGATCACCTGGGTCAGGTAGTTGTAGGGTTTGGGAAGCCCGCGCTTGTCGAACTTGAAGTTTCCCGCGATGGTATGAACCTCGTGACTCTTCAACCAGTCCCGGATCTTGGTCTGATCGAGGGATTTGGCCCCTTCGACACCCTGTTGAAGGGTCTGCATCCAGCAGTATCCGAATCCGAAATAGACGGGATAGGCCGGCAGTCCCCAGCGCTTCTTGACCACCTCGTTCAGCTTCTTGTTCCCCGGGAATTTCAGCTTGTTGTGGAGGGCCGTGCCGGAAAAGACGTAATCCCCGTCCTTGCCCAGCTCCTTCGTCCAGGCGGGAATCACGCTGCCTACCCCCTGGACGATCGCCTTGGGATTGTAATTCAGGGCCTTGGCCGCCCGCATGGTCATGACGCCGTCGGCGAAGAAGCCGTTGGAAAAGAGGATGTCACACTTCATCTGCTTGGCCTTCATGATCAGCGGCGTGGCGTCCGGCAAAGGCAGGTTGTACTTCTCGTTGATGACGATCTTGATCCCCAGCTCCTTTTCCATGGTCTTCATGGAATCGAGCAGGGAGGCCCCGATGGGGTTGTTCATGGTGTAAACCGCCGCCCGTTTGGGACGATCCTTCTCGGGAATCGTCTTCATCCAGTCGATGAACCCCAGGTACCACCATTCCCCCATGAGAGGCGGCCCCCCGAAGGAATAGGTGTAGCCTTGGCTGAAGCTCTTCATGTGGCCGCCCATGGAGACGTAAACCTTCTTGTACTTCTCGGCCACCGGCATGACCGCCCGGGCCGCCGTTCCGGGATAGCCGCCGAAGAGGAGGTCCACCTTGTCCACCGTGATGGCCTTCTCCGCGTAGGTCACCGCCTTGGAGGCGTTGCTCTCGTCGTCATAGATGATGAGCTTGACGGGCCGCCCGAGGAGGCCGCCTTTCTTGTTGATCTCCTCCGCCCAGTAGCGGTAGCCCCGCTCGATCCATTTGGCCGTCTCGGCGAACTTACCCGTCAACGGCAGGGAGCCCCCGATCAAGATGGGCTTGGCCGCCGCCCCGATGCCGGAGCCCATGAGCCACATGGCTACTCCAAGAAAAAAGATTCCCGTTGTCTTCAATCCCTTCATAAGACCCTCCTTCTTAAAAAATTTTCTTCCGGAAACCCCTCCGACGGGGGCTTCCCGTTTCACACTCAGATCCCAAGATAGGAGGCCCGGATGGCCGGATCCTCCAGCAGATCCTTCCCATTTCCTTCCCGGACAAGGACGCCATTTTCCAGCACATACCCCCTGTCCGCCATGGACAGGGCCACATGAACCTCCTGGGAGACGAGAAGAATGGTCATGCCATCCCCGTTCAAGTCCCGGATCACCTCGTAGATCTCCTCCGCCATCAGGGGGGAAAGGCCCAGGGAGGGCTCGTCCAGCATCAGGAGCTTCGGCAGGGCCACCATGGCCCGCGCGATGGCCAGCATCTGCTGCTCACCGCCGCTCATGGTCCCGGCAATCTGGTTCTTTCTATCCTTCAATCTCGGGAACTTTTCGAATACCAGGTCCAACTGCTCGCGGAACCGGCGCCGCGCCGCGCCGAGATAGGCGCCCATCTCCAAATTCTCCAAGACGGTCATCTTGGCGAAAAGCTTCCGCCCCTCCGGAACCTGGATAATCCCCAACCCACAGATCTGTTCCGGGGTCATCCCCACGATCTCCCTGTCCTCGAACCGGATTGATCCCGACTGGGGAGAAACGAGCCCGGAGAGGGTATTGAGAAGCGTGGACTTGCCCGCCCCGTTCGACCCGATGAAGACGATAAGCTCCCCCTCCCTCACGTAAAAATTCAGGTTCCGCAAGGCCATGAGATGCCCATGGGAAACACTCAAATCAGAGACGCGCAACATACCCCTTTCCCAGATAGGCGGAGACGACCTCCGGATGGTGGGCCACCTCTTCGGGTGCCCCCTCGGCGATCTTCGCCCCGTGATGGAGGACGATAATCCGGTCGCAGGTCCCCATGATGGCCTTCATCACGTGTTCCACCATGAAGATGGTCAGGTTGAAGCGGCGCTTGATCTCGAAGGTAAAGGCGACCGCCTTTTCAATCTCCTTCTCGTTCAAGCCGGCAAAGACCTCGTCGAGGAGGAGAAGCTCCGGATTGATGGCAAGGGCCCGAGCGATCTCGAGGCGTTTCCGATCCTCCAGGGCCAGATTCAGGGGATACTGGCGCATCTTTTCGGCGAGCCCCGAGACCTCCAGGATCTCCTCCGCCTTTCCCGTCGCCTCCGTCACATCCCGAATTCCGTACCGACCGTACAAAACGGCAATCCGGACATTCTCGAGGAGGGTGAAGTCGGGAAGGGGACGAACGATCTGAAAGGTGCGGCCGATTCCCATCTGGGCGATGGCATAAGGGGGTTTTCCCGTAATCTCTTTCCCCTTGAAAAAAAGACGCCCTTCATCCGGGCGGTAGAATCCGGAAATCAGATTGAAGAGCGTGGTCTTCCCCGACCCGTTGGGGCCGATCAGGCCCACGATCTCCCCTTCTTGGATCTCGAAATCCAGTGAAGATACGGCCCTGAGGCCGCCGAAGGACTTGGTGAGACGCTCTCCCTTCAGCATGCCTTAGAATTTCACCTTGTCCAGGCCTTTCAGTCCCAGGATGCGCCGGGCGTCGTCGGGGGTGGCCACCTCCCGGTGAAAGGCCTTTGCCAGCTCCACCGCCTTGGACACCAGCTCCGCGTTGCTCTTCGCCAGCACCCCCCGCTTGATGTAGATGTTGTCCTCCAGACCTACCCGAACGTGTCCCCCCATGTTGATCGCCATCGCCGACAGGCTGAACTGCGCCGCCCCGATCCCGATCACCGACCACGTGAAGTTCTCCCTCCCGAAAAGCGATTCCGCCTTGTTCTTCAGGTAGATCAGATCCTCCGGCGTCGCCCGGATCGCCCCCAGCACCCCCATCACGAACTGGAGATGCAGCGGAAAGGACAACTGCCCCGTCCGAACCAGGTAGTCCAGGTTGTACAGGTGTCCCACGTCGTAGATCTCCAGCTCCGGCTTCGTCCCGTTCTCCCGGATGATCTTGCAGAGATACTCGAAGTCCTGGAAGGTGTTCTTGAAGACGAAATCCTTGCTCTTTTCCAGATAGGGCTTCTCCCAGTCGTACTTGAACTCCTTGATCCGCTCGATGGAGGTGTGCAGGGCGAAGTTGATGGACCCCAGGTTGAAGGAGCACATCTCCGGGCTGAAGAGGGGCACGACCCGGGCCCGTTCCTCCACCGTCATGAGGATGGAGCCGCCGGTGGTCAGGCAGATGACCACGTCGCTGTGCTCCTTGATGCGGGTGACGATCTCGCGGAAGTGCTCAGGGTCGGAGGAGGGCAGGCCGTCCTCGGGTCTCCGGGCGTGGATGTGAACGATGGCGGCCCCGGCCTCGGCCGCCTCGATGGCGGAGTCGGCGATCTGCCGAGGGGTGAGGGGCAGGTAAGGGGTCTGGGAGGGCACGGTGGCCGCCCCCGTGATCGCCGCAGTCAAAATCAATTTTTCCATCACAACCTCCAGGTATCAAAAGGATTAAACATCCACGATCGCCACGGGCCGAATCCAGCCGGCGCTCGCCTTTTTGATCTTCACGGGGAAACAGCAGACCGTGAAACCATGGGAAACGGGAATCTCGTCCAGGTGCGCCAGCTTCTCCATGTGGCAGTAGCCCGCCTCGATTCCGGCGAAGTGGGCCTCCCAGATCACCTGGCTGTTTCCGGTCTTCTTGAATTCCTCCGCCTGGAAAGGCAGGGGACGGTCCCAGCTCCAGGCATCGATGCCGACCACCTTCACGCCCCGGTCCGTCAGCCACAGGGTCGATTCCCGGCTCATCCCGCAACCCTTGGTGAGGTACTCCGGTTTTCCCCAGACTTTGTCCGCCCCGGTCATAATCAGGACGATGTCTCCCTCCTTGATGGAATACCCGATCCGCTTCTCCGCCTCTTCCATCTCCGCGGCCGTGATGAGGGAACCATCCGGCTTGTGCCGGAAGTCGAGCACGACGCCGTCGGAAAAGCACCACTCCAGGGGGATCTCGTCGATGGTCAGGGCCCGCTCGCCCCGGTTCATGGTGGGGTGGTAGTGATAGGGAGCATCCAGGTGGGTGCCGGAATGGGTACACAGGGTCAGGAATTCCACCGCCCAGCCCAGCCCCTCCGGGAGATCCTTCTCCGTGATCCCGGGGAAGAAGGTCTTCATCGACTCGGCCCCCGCCTTGTGATCCATGTAATCGATCTTGGGAATCATGATGGGGGGATCACTGGGAAGCCCGTCTTCGATCGTGATACTCAAATCGATAAATTTCCGCATCCCTTTCTTTACCTCCATGAACAATGATCATCATGTTTCAATCTATTACATCGCGCGCAGCCATTCAAGAATTTACAAAAAAGTTTTGCAAAAAACCTACGGAGGACCCTTTTGTGAAGGTAAGGTCACTAAATAATAAGCCTTGAAAGGATCTTCGATTCCTTCCTTTTCAACAATTTTCAGATATTTTATGCCAAGCTTCTCCAAATCTTCCTTTCCCTTCACAATCATATAGGAATTGGGATGATTCAACAAAAACTCTCTCCCCAACGCAGGGGTAAAGGGCCGAGGTACGGGATAGTTCTTGAGATAGAAATAGAAAACCCCCCTTCCTTCAACACCGTATAAAGCAACAGGATGTTTTTCAGATATGGGAACTACTCTCTTCCAAAAAATTCGGAAAGGGTCTCGATGCGCGACAGCCGGCGATACGAACCAAAAGAAGATGGCGTAAAAAAGGTAGGTGCCCCCCAAGAAACAGAACAAGCTGTGGAAAAAATTTTTACGTCGAACAGTCCACCCGCCTAACAGGCCAGTAACGATTAAGATTATTCCGCAAAGATAGGCAAACGGTGTCACCCCTTCCTGGTATCTTGGAAAATAGTTGTGTATAACCAAGAAAGGCACCAAAAGAAGCGAAAAACCCCCTAGGATACTCGCCAAAAAGGGAATCAACCAAGCCACCCTTTCCCCCCGGCTTTGTCCCCTCCGCCGCGTTGAACTGACAATCCCATATCCTATCAAGGCACTCAAGGGAGCAAGGATGGGAAGGAGATAATATCCTCTCTTGGAACCCGAAAGGCTGAAAAAAACAAACGTGGCCAGCGCCCAACTTCCAAAAAACAGAAAGCCTTTGTCCCGAACGTCCCATTCCTTTCGCAATGACAAAACCACCAAAGGAAGCCACACCGGCCAGGGAAGGATGAGATAAAAGATATAATAGCAATAAAAACAAGGAGATCCTTTGTGGTCGAATGGATGAACGAATCTCAAGATATTTTCCTTAAACACAAGATAAATCCCCTCCGCCGTATGATTTCGCGCAAGATCCATAACGTAGGGAATAAAAAAGAGGACCAACCCTATCAAGAAAGCGAAAAAGAGATGAAGCAAAAATCGTCTGTTAATAAGCCGTCTCCAATCTTCCAGGAAAAGAAAGGGGAAGACCGCCAAAACGGGAAGGACAAAACCGATAATGCCCTTCATGAGGCTGGTAATCCCTGCAACGACGAAAAAGGGATAAAGCCACACTACCCCTCCTTTCCCCTCTCCCCGGTAAAGCTTCAAGAACAACCACACACACCCCAACATGCCCGTAACCGTCAAGACATCCGCATTGGCCTTCCGTCCCCAGTAGATTAAGGAAAAATTCATAAGGAAGATTAAGGCCCCTACGAACGAAATCGTCCCATCCCAAAAATGGCGGAGGATGAAAAAGAGGCACAAAGCCCCCACCATGGCAGCGAGTGCGGAAGGCAGGCGCGTCGTCGTCTCCGTCACCCGATTTCTGGCATGACTAAAAAGGAGAATGAGCCAATAGGACCCCACGGGTTTGTCCCGGTAAGGAATTCCATTGATGCGGGGTGTCACCCAGTCGTTCCACAAAAGCATTTCACGTGCGATATTACCCCAGCGCGCTTCGGAAGATCCGAGAGAGACGTCTCCTAATCCGATAAGCGTCAGCGTCCCTCCTATCGTCAAGAGGATCACCACAAAAAAGATAACTGAACGGTAAAAAACTTTTTGCATGGAAGACTTCACTTTACTTTTTAGGGATTCATAGTATCCAAATCGATTCTCCTCCGCAAGGGGAACAATCAGAATATCCCTCCAACACCTCCCCTTCCCGTCTCGCTTGCCAAAGGGGGAAAACTACAGTATACAAATAAGGAGAGTGGTTGGAAGTATATTTTGACAACCACGGAGGGTCAAAAGTGGCCCATCATCGATTAATCTTCGTGATTGTTTAATCGGTTGATTCTTCCACAAATCACGCAACAGGAGGAACAGAGATGAATTTGTATGTAGGGAATCTTGCGTATAGCGTAACGGAAGAAGACCTGAGAACGGCTTTCTCAGAATTCGGGGAATTGGAAAACGTCACCATTATTAAAGACAAGTATTCCGGCCATTCCAAAGGATTCGGTTTTGTCGAAATGCCCGACAACTCGGAAGCGGACAAAGCCATCAAGGCACTCAATGGTCGTCAATTCCAAGGCCGTCCCATCAAAGTCAACCAGGCCAAGCCGCGGGGAAATCGATCTTCACGAAGATCGCGCTATTAATCACCCCTTTCTCCTCTTGAGCCTTCCTCCGCAGGGGAAGGCTCTCTTAACCATGTAAGGCCTCGTCCATCCCTTTCAGAGCGGCCTCCATCATAATCTCCGAAAGGGTGGGATGTGGATGAATGGTCCATCCCAATTCTTCCAAACGGCATCCTGAGCGCACGGCGAGAGTCGCCTCACCCAAAAGTTCCGTGACGTGCGGGCCGATCATATGGATACCTAAGATCCGTTTCGTCCCTACCTCCGATACGATTTTCACCTGTCCCGCGATCTCTCCCATAGCGTGCGCCTTTCCTAAAACCCGAAAAAGAACCACATCGGAACGCGTCCGAATGCCAGCCTCTTTGGCCTGTTCCTCCGTGGCCCCCACATAGGCCACTTCGGGAGAGGTAAAAATCGCCCCGGGTACGACTGAATAGTCCATCTCTCTCGATCCCCCCATGACGTTCTCGGCGGCGATCCTGCCTTCCATGGAAGCCACGTGCGCCAGCATGACCTTTTCCGGCCCCAGCACATCTCCTACAGCATAGATCCCAGGTTCGGTCGTTTCCATCCGTGCATCGGCATGAACCCATCCCTTGGAGTCCCGCCTGATTCCTACCACCCCTTCACCTTCCTCGGGAAAAACAGGAACCCGTCCCACACATACCAGAATCTTTTCAACCGTTACGTGGATAGGAGTCGCCTCTCTTTCCGTTGGACCTTGCAAAAAAGGAGACGGCTCCATCGCCACCTCGAGCACGTCTCCTTTTTCCTGAACATGCGACACCACCCGATTGAGATGAAACGCTATCTTGCGTTTTTTCATCTCCCTTTGAAGCACCTTGGAACATTCTGCATCAAGGGCCGACAAGGGGAGGAGGCGGTTCATGGCCTCCACCACCACAACATTGGCTCCCAGGGACGACAAGATAAAGGCGAACTCACACCCAATCACCCCTCCCCCGACAATGAGGACGGTGGAAGGGATCTCCTTAAGCTCCAACGCATGGTCACTCGACAGAATCCTCTCTCCATCCA
Source organism: uncultured Thermodesulfobacteriota bacterium (assembly GCA_964577975.1). Classification (GTDB taxonomy): domain Bacteria; phylum Desulfobacterota; class S145-22; order S145-22; family S145-22; genus JAOZMY01. The sequence goes on from CAZOBB010000108.1 coordinate 7,804, forward strand.
AAACAAGCCCCGGCAGATCGGACGGTCGGCTGCCCGTGGCCAAAACAAGCTTGTCCCACGTCACCTCCTCAACACCGCGTTCTCCTTGAACACCCATTCGGTTTCCTTTCCTCCAAGAAGCCGCTCCCTCCATCACGCGAATGCCATGCCGCCTTAAAAGATGATGGATCCCCTTCCGTTGCTCCTGAAGGATACGATTCTTCCTTTCCATCACATTGTCCATATCGATTCGTATCCCTCCATTCACCACGACCCCCAGCGTATCCGCTTTACGAATCTTCTCAAAAAGGTTGGCCGAAGCCATGATCGCCTTCGATGGGATACACCCACGGTTAAGGCATGTCCCTCCCAGTTGAGCCTTCTCAATAAGGGTTACCTTCCCGCCCAATTGGGCCGCCCTTATCGCAGCGACGTATCCACCCGGACCTCCTCCTACGACAACAATATCTTGTGACAATAGCCCATCCTCCTCTCTCAATAATGGAAAAAACCTTTATCACAAAGGGGCTTCATGTATTCCCAACCCTTTGATAATCACCTCAATTCTTTATCAAATAACACGCCCTTTTCGCAACAATTCTCACTCATTCTTCTTTTATACACCTTCTCTGAAAAAGGCGGGATAGGGTGGTTGTTTATTTCAAAAAATATCGCTATAAAGCGGGATATGAGTCAAGCTCCCATCCTTTCCGTTGTTATTCCAATGAAAGACGAGGCGGCCAACATTCCTCACCTATTTCAGCGCCTTTTTTTCGTCTTACGCTCCCTCAAGCTCCCTTTCGAAGTCATCTGTATCGACGACGGCTCCACGGATGAAACCCTCGAAACCCTTTTGAAACAGCGGGAAGAGTATCCCGAGCTCGTCATCCTCGCTTTCGCCCGGAACTTCGGACAGCACGCCGCGGTCATGGCGGGATTCGAACATGCAGGAGGGAAGTGGATCATTACGATGGACGCCGATCTTCAAAATCCTCCCGAAGAAATCCCCCATCTCATCGCGGCCTTCGAAAAGGGACACGACCTCGTGGGAACCTACCGAGAAGGGCGTCAAGACCCCTTTTTCAGAAAACTCGCCTCCGATCTGGTAAATCGCCTGACAAGGAAAATCTCGGGTATTTACATCCGGGATTTTGGCTGCATGCTGCGCGGCTATTCGAAAGACATCACTGAAAAATTGGCCCAGCAAAGGGATTATCGAATTTTCATCCCCGCGCTGGCCACCCTCTTCGCCAAAAATCCCGTGGAAATACCCGTAGCCCACGCCCCTAGAACAGCAGGCGTGTCTAAGTATTCCTTCCTCAAACTTCTCAGCCTCCAATTGGATCTCATGACAAGCCTCTCCCTTGCACCCTTACGTTTTCTTTTCTTCGCTGGGTCCGTTATCGCAGTTCTTGGTATATCCTTCGGCCTACTCCTTATTCTCCTCCGCCTTATCTTCGGACCCGATTGGGCCGCGCAGGGAACCTTCACCCTGTTCGCCGTCCTTTTCATCCTGATCGGCGGTCAATTTATCGCTTTCGGACTCCTGGGGGAATACATTGGCCGTATCTTCAAGGAGATCCGAGGGCATCCGAGCTACGTCATCAGAGAGATTTACAGGGGAAGGCCCGAAGATTCGCAAATTAACAAAACCGATGGGAGTCATCCATGAAGATACTCATCCTTGGTGTCAATGGATTCATCGGAAGCAACTTGACACGCCGAATCCTTTCCGGAACGGATTGGGAACTTTACGGAATGGATCTTTCGTACAGCAAACTGGAAGATCTTGTTGGGCAATCTCGCTTTCATTTCCTCGAAGGAGACATCACCATCAACCGCGAATGGATCGACTACCACATCAAGAAATGCGACATCTGCCTTCCTCTCGTGGCCATTGCCACACCTGCCACCTACATGCAAGATCCACTCGCCGTCTTTGAATTGGATTTCGAAGAAAACCTCCGTATCGTCCGCCAGTGCGTAAGGTATCATACTCGGGTTATTTTTCCTTCCACCTCGGAAGTCTATGGGATGTGCCCAGACGCCCGTTTTTCGGAAACCACAAGTCCCCTCGTTTATGGCCCTATCCATAAACAGCGCTGGATCTACGCTTGCGCCAAGCAACTGCTGGATCGCGTCATCTGGGCCTACGGTAGGGATAGAGGACTCCGATTCACGCTCATTCGGCCCTTCAACTGGATAGGTCCCGGGCTAGACCGTATTGATGCCCCTAAGGAGGGAAGCTCGCGTGTCGTAACCCAATTCCTTGGTCATCTCCTTCGGGGAGAGCCCATCCGTCTTGTCAATGGGGGAAAACAGAGGCGAAGTTTCACCTATATCGATGACGGTATCGATGCCCTGATGAAGATAATCGAAAACGAAAAAGGGATATGCGACGGTCGCATCTTCAATTTAGGAAACCCAAACAACGACATCTCAATCCGGGAGCTGGCCGAGCGGATGATCGCCATCCTAAAAGAGTTCCCATCCCTGCGAGAAAAAGCAGAGCGGGCCAAGATCGTGGAAATTCCCGCAGAGGTATACTACGGAAAAGAGTATGAGGACATGCAACACCGCGTTCCAGACATAACCCAGGCCGCCAATCTCTTGAAATGGAAACCGAAAACCGGCATCGATGAGGCTCTGAGAAAAACCATCCGCTTTTACAGTGGAATCAGCGACTCCCAAGCCGCAGATGAACTGGGAAGCTTGTAGGCTTAGCGTGAATGCCAGCCGTCTCCTCTCTCTGAAAGTCGATGTGGATACACACGATGGCATGTGCGAGGGGGTTCCCCGTCTACTCGACATCTTCCAGAAAGCGGGAGTCAGAGCTACCTTCTTTCTATCGTTCGGCCCCGACAATGCAGGCAGGGCCATTTTCAACATTTTCAGAGAAAAGGGATTCCTCAAAAAAATGATAAAAACCCGCGCCCCCACCCTCTACGGAATTCGAACCATCCTTTCCGGCACGCTTCTTCCCCCCCGCCCCATCGCGACAAAATTTCCGGATCTCGTCCGCAGAATCGAAGAGGAAGGACACGAATGTGAAATCCACGCCTGGGATCACCGTCTCTGGCAAGACAACATCGCTTCCCTTTCCTTAGACTCCATTCGATCACAAATAACAAAGGCCCGCCAGGCATTCGAAGACATACTTGGCCATCCCGCCAAGGCCTTTGGAGCACCCTCATGGAGGATAACGGAAAAGGTGCTTGCCGTAGAAGCAGAAATGGGATTCCTCTACGCCAGCGATCTGCGAGAAGGATCTCCCTGTTTCCTGAAATTCGACCAAAAAGCCCTCTCTCCTCTCCAAATCCCCACCACAGGCCCTTGCCTTGAAGAGCTCATCGCCGTCGGCATAAAAGAGAAACAGGCATGGCTTACCCACCTCTTGCAAGCCGCAGAACACTCAGAGACTCCTGTTATCGCTCTTCACGCGGAAGTCGAAGGAGGACCTTTCAAGGACGTCCTTTCGCTTTTATTGTCCGAATTGAAGGCTCGCTCATACACCATTGTTCCCCTTGAAGAAATGGCCACCGTTTTACTGGAAAGGAAAGAAACGCTTCCCGTCCGACGACTCCGACGAACCACGCTCAAAGGACGCTCGGGATGGGTATCCACCTCGGGCTGAAAAAAAGATGATTCGTAGAAGAAACATCCTCTTCGCCTATGATCGCTCCGGGGAATCTCACCGACTCTACACCTATCTAAAAAAACGGGGGCTTTCCCCCCAACTCGTTGAAGGAGGAACAGCTGAAATCATCTACCAAACGAGCATAAAACATCCCGACCTTCTGATTCTCTACGACTCACCCCCCGAGATCGAGCCACGAGAAATATGCAAAATCCTCAAAGGACAGATCGACACACAAAGCATCCTCATCCTCGTCTTGAACGGCAAAGAGGAAAAAGACGAAAAACTCGCCGCGTTCGGACTAGCCGCGGATGCCTACGTGTCTCGTCTTCTGCCCGTTGAAGAACTCTATGCCAAAATCTATTCCCTTTTGACTGTCCGTGAACTCCAGCTCCAACTCTTGGAAAGCGAAAAATTCGCGGCGTTGGGTCGATTGGCAGACCGTATCGCTCACGAATTTCGAAATCCCCTCACCGTCATTGGGGGATTCGCTCACCGGATCAAAAAGAAACACCCCAACGATCCCATCTGTCAAGACTACGTGGCGCGCATCCTGAAAGAGGTTACCAGATTGGAAAGGATCATCGACCAGGTAACGGAATTTGAAGCCCCCTCCAAAGGAAAGCCCGAATACATCGATCTCATCATCCTTCTGCAAGAGATCGCGGAAGAACTCCACCGCCGGCCCAGCACATCTTCAAAAAAGGTGGAAATCGTCATACCAGAAAACGATCGAATCCCCCTCGTTTACGCCAACCGTCTGGGATTGAAAAACATTTTCACCCACCTTTTGGAAAACGCCCTCGACGCCATACCTGAGGCAAAAAAAGGGCGAATAGAAATTCAAACGGGATTAGACACCGAGGAAGGAATCCTTTGGATCAAAATAAAAGACAACGGCATCGGAATCCCCCCCGATGTGCTAAACAAGGTCATGGATCCCTTTTTCACCACCAAACCCTATCGTATTGGTCTCGGATTGACGTTGGTCTACCAGCTTGTGCGAGATATTCAGGGACGCATCGAAGTGGAAAGCGAAGAAGGAAGGGGAACCACCGTCACGATCCTGTTGCCGCTCATCCTCAAGGCCCCTCTCCCAAGGCCTACCTCCCCGTAGGATCTTTCACAGCCTCACCACAACCCCTCGATCGCTAAGATACGCCTTGGCTTCCTGGATGGTATAGGTTCGAAAATGGAAAATTGACGCCGCTAAAACCGCGTCAGCTCCACCCTCAACAATTCCTTCATAAAGATGTTCCAGCGTGCCCACTCCCCCGGATGCGATGACAGGAATCGAGACGGCTTCCGCAACGCGTCGCGTGAGGGTAATGTCATATCCCTTCTTCGTTCCATCCCGATCCATGCTCGTCAACAAAATCTCACCCGCCCCCAGCTCAGCCATTCGGCGGCACCATCCTATTGCCTCAATCCCCGTCGGTTTTCGCCCACCATGGGTGTACACCTCGTAGTGATCCCCATGCCATTTGGCATCAACCGCCACGACGATACATTGGCTCCCGAATTTTCGGGCAGCCTCCGAAACCAATTCCGGAGTCCGCACGGCTGCCGTGTTGATGGAAACCTTATCCGCCCCGGCAAGGAGCAGTTTACGAACATCCTCAATGGTTCGAATCCCCCCTCCAACCGTCAGGGGCATAAAGACCGCTTCCGCGGTACGACTCACCACATTGTAGAAAATGTCCCGCTCTTCATGGGAGGCCGTTATATCGAGATAGGTCAACTCATCCGCCCCTTCTGCGTCATAATACCGCGCATGCTGAACCGGATCTCCCGCCTCCACCAGGTTGACGAAATTGACCCCTTTCACAACCTGACCATCCTTGACATCAAGGCAGGGAATGATTCGTTTCGCTAACATCCCTCCTCCAAACAACGGGAAGCCTCTTCCAAGGTAAACCGCCCCTCATACAAGGCCCGGCCGATTATGACTCCATAGAATTTCTTACCTGTACCGGTTGTTAGATTTCGTAACCGCTCCAAATCGTGAAGCGCTCCAATGCCTCCCGAGGCGATAATGGGATGGTCACTTTTTTCTAGGATTGAATGAAGAATTTCTACGTTCGCCCCTTGCTGGGTTCCGTCCCTCCGGATATCCGTATGGATGATCCCGAAAATAGGCATCTGATTGAGTCGCTCCAGCCATGGCAACACCTTTTCCTCCGTGGACGATTGCCATCCCTTGACCACGACGGTTTCTCCATCCGTATCCATCGCGATCGCAATACGGTTGGGAAAACGGGCCACGGTACGCTCGAGAAATTCTGGATCCAAAAACGCCATCGTTCCCACAATAACCGTTTGGACACCCGCATCGTAATACGCTTCCATATCCCCAAACGAACGAATCCCCCCCCCTACCTCCACGGGGATGGAAATCGTCTTCGCAATTTCCTGAATCACCTTTCGATGCACAGGGCGTCCCTTAACCGCTCCATCCAAGTCAACCACGTGGAGCCGCTTCGCCCCCTCTTCCTCCCACCGTCGAGCCATGGCGATGGGATCATCCCCATAGACCGTTTCTCGTTCCATCCTCCCCTGATAAAGACGGACACACCGCCCTCCCTTCAAATCGATGGCAGGTATAGGAATCACTTCGCCTCCGGAAAATAGCTAAGAAGCCGTTTCATTCCATCCTCTGCCAAGCGCCGAGCCGTCACCCATTTTCCTCCCCGCTTGAAGAATTTTCCGATATTCGAAATGTCCTCACTCAACGCCTTTTGCTCCTCATAATATCGATCCGACCATAGAATCCTTCCATCGGACCCCCTCATCAAATGGAGCCCAAAAGAAACCGCAGCCGGCTGCTCCACTCCCAACGAGGCCCCCTGGCGAGATCGATATTCAAAGACGACCCCTAATACCACCAATTTCACCCCAAACTTTCGGGATAGATAACTCACCGATTCCGCCACATCCTCCGCCTTCTTTTTTTGCATCCGACTCAGCTCACCCGCTACTTCACTGACGGGAACGACACGATACCCCATCTCCTCGAGCCCCGCAACCAACATATCCGTCAAGGCCCCTGCCGCCTCCGGAGCGATAGGGCCTGCCGGGTTATTTCGACCGCACACGGGACACGTCACGATACCTCTTTTGGAAGGACAGGTACGAAAAGGAAGGACCAACAAGATCTTGGAATGAAGGCTGACGGGAAGTGTCACGGTCGGATGAGATTTCCCGGCACATCCTCCCATACAAACGAATAGAAAAATCCCTACCACTATCGCCCATCGCCGCATCGCTTTTTCCATGATCCCCTCTCCTTTCAAACCTCCCTGGTTAGACGTAACACCCCTTGGCATCCTTCAAGAATTGCTCAATACCACGATCCGTCAAGGGATGCTTCAGCATCTGATCGATCACCTTTGGAGGTATGGTTATGACGTCAACGCCAGCCCGTGCCGCCTCAACCACATGAATCGGATGACGAATACTGGCCGCCATGACTTCACATTCCCACTCCGGATACTGATTCAACATCATACAAATATCATGCAACATGGCGGTTCCGTCACTTGAAATGTCATCCAGTCGCCCCACAAAGGGGCAAAGATAACGAGCCCCGGCCTTCGCCGCAAGGATCGCTTGGGGAACAGAGAAAAGAAGCGTCACGGTGGTGGGAATGCCCTCTTCGGAAAGCCGCCATACCGCCTTCAGCCCTTCCCGGTTCATGGGAATCTTGATTACCGTCTGCTCTCCCCACGAGCGGATCTTCCGCGCCTCCTCCACAATGCCTTCCGCCGTCAAGGAGGTAACCTCAGCATTCACCGGTCCCTCCACAACTTGGCATATCTCTCGAATAACCTCCTCGAATTTCTTCCCCGTTTTCGCAATCAAGGTGGGGTTGGTGGTGATTCCATCCACCAATCCCATCTCTTTGAACTCCCGAATCACCTCTACGTCCGCCGTATCCAAAAAGATCTTCACGACTCAACCTCCTCTTCCCAACGGTGTACCATCGTTTCGATTACACGATCGTAATCGCCACGGTTTCTGAGAAACCAATCCACGACCTCCCGGACGGCCCCATTCCCCGCCCGTTCTTCCGTAATGTACACGGCATACCGTTTTGCCTCTTCTTCAGCATCCAACACGCAAACGGGAATCGCCACGCGT
>CAZOBB010000109.1:0-8875 GCA_964577975.1 uncultured Thermodesulfobacteriota bacterium
CATCGAACCTCGAGCCTCCCGGATAAAGGGAGGATTTCCCCCCACCGAAAGGTATGCCCGAACCGGACTGTTCACACCCGCCGGAATCATTTTCCTCGCTCTTTCCATCAACACACTCGATCTCTCTAATTTCATTCCTCTTCCTCCCTATTCAAAGATCCTTAAACTCTCTTTTTTGAACTCCCTCGTGCTATAAAGCAACCGGTATTCGGATATTCCCGTCTTTCTTGAAAGCCTTTCCGCCACCCGCTCGCAGTCCTCCTTAGTCTCGCCATGAATCATCGTATAGAGATTATAGGGCCAGTGTGGAACCGGATCTCGGCGATAACAATGGGTTACCTTGGGATCTTCCGCCATTATTTTCCCAATACGACTAACCTCCCCTTCCGATACACTCCAAACTCCCATGGCGTTCGCCTTCATCCCCGCTTTTCTATGGCGTAAGATCGCCCCCATTCGCCGAATAATTCCCCGTTCCATCAAATCTTGCACGATCTCAAGAACCGCCTCCTTTGATATCCCAACCTTTCGGGCAATAGCGCCATAGGGATCCGACACAAGCGGGATATCGCCCTGCAACTCACGCAACACAGCCTTCTCTCTATCTGAAAGTTCCACCCTACCCTTCCTCCACCCGATTGATGAGGGTGCCGACCTTTTCTATCGTCACCCGAACCTCGTCTCCTGCTTTCATGGGACCAATGCCGGATGTCGTACCCGTAGCGATGACATCCCCCGGCAAAAGGGTCATGACACGAGAAATAAAGGAAACAAGCGTAGGCACTGAAAAGATAAGCTGGTTTGTCCTCGTGGACTGCACAATCCGGCCATTTAACTCGGTTTTCAAAGCCAGGTTAGAAGGATCAATACCACGAACCAGATAGGGCCCGAAAGGAGCGAATGTGTCAAAAGATTTTGCCCTTGTCCATTGTTTGTCCCGGTATTGAAGATCCCTCGCAGTCACGTCATTAAAACACGTATAGCCCAGAATGTATTCATCCGCCATGTCCTCGGAAATGTCCTTCGCAACCTTGCCTATCACCACCCCGAGCTCTCCCTCATAATCTACTCTCTTCGACATGGATGGAATCTTGATTGACCCCCCGTGAGGAATCACAGCCGTGGACGGTTTCAAAAACAATAAAGGTTCCTCCGGAAGCTTCAATTTTACCTCTTCCGCATGATCCCGGTAGTTCAGCCCCACGGCGACAATCTTACTGGGTTTTGCTGGAGGTAAAATCTCAATCTCCTCCAATGAAACCCAATCCGTTGTGTCTTTCACCTTATCAAAAGGGCTTCCTTGCACAAGTTGAATTTCCCTTCCCACCACTCGCCCCCACCAGGTCTTCTCCCTCCAAGCAAAATGACACCACGTCTCCATCTTCTCTCTCCTAAATCTCTTCGTCTCCTTCGTGAAACTTACACGACTGGAATCAAAAGTTCAACTCACCTTTCTGTTCACACCCAATTTCCGTCTCTCCCCTTGATGAAACACTCTCCCTGAGTTATAGAGTGACCGAAAGGCGATGAGGTCCGCCATAACCGCCAACGGCTGATGACTTCTGCACCGTGGAAGAAAACGTTATGTTATCAGAGGATGGAAAAAGGCGGGCACTCGCATACATTCAAGAACGAAGATGTAAAAACGGTGGGTTTTGTTTCTACCGCCTTGAAGAACCGAGTGGAGCGGACACCTTTTACGCCGTTGCTTCCCTACACCTAATGGGAGTGCGGTTCCCCATTTCCTCCACCACCCGTTACCTACGACAATTTCAACGAAGGGATGGTAGCTTCCGAAACATCTATGAGGCGTTTTTCGTCCTTAAAGGCCTCTGGTATCTGAGGCAACCACCCACCTATCCATCCCATCACTACCTCAAATCCCTATTAAAATTCCCCCCTGGCTCATCCAGCCTCGGTGTTCCTTTAAAGCGCCTCTACTATATCGTTGACCTCGCTGATACGTATCACGTTCCTGTTTCCCCTCCATTCAAAGAAGAAATCCTTTCTTTCGTCTTATCTTTGGAAAATGAAAATGGCGGATTTGGCCGTCCTGTCCCCTCTTTAATTTCCACCGCTTACGCCCTTCACATCCTCTCTCTCTTGCGACACCCTATCCACACGATGAAAACCCCTTCTTTCCTCCACGCATGCGAACACCCTCTTCATGGATTCGTAAACGTTCCGAAAACCGCTCCTTCTTTCCTTGAACACGTCCATGCCGGTCTTCTCCTTTGCCTACTTCTCAAAAGAATTCCCCGCTATCTTCCCGCGTGTACACATTTCATTCACAGATGCCAAGACCGAAACGGCGGCTTTGGAAGGGCGCCGGGCGGCCTTCCCACACTCCAAGACACCTGGATCGCCCTCCACGCTTTGAAAATCATCCAAAATCTTTCCTGTTAAAAAGCCCAAACTCCTTCGCGGTTGACATTCCCAAGCACCAATGTTTTATAACATGCGACGACACACTCCAATCACGAAAGAAAGGAAAGCAGATGCAAAAACACGCCCCTATCCCTTCCGTCGGCTTCTTTTCAGGAATGCCCCCCGCTCTTCTCGAGGAGTTAAAAAAAATCGCCATCGAAAAGACCTTTCAAAAAGGAGAGATGATCTTCTACGAAGGGGACAAGAGCGTGGGGTTCTATCTCCTTTTATCGGGACTTATCAAAATTTACAAACTCTCCCCCGAAGGCAAAGAACAAATCCTTCAATTCATAAAACCCAACGAGACGTTTGGAGAAGTTGTCGTCTTTTCCGGAAAGATTTTCCCCGCCCATGCTGAAGCAGTCAAAGAAAGCCACACCCTTTTGTTTCCTCGTGCAGATTTTCTCGAAATCATCCGCAGAAATCCTGATGTTGCCCTTGCCATGCTCGCCATTCTATCCGATCGCCTCCGTCGCTTTACCGTTCAAGTGGAGAATCTCTCTTTGAAGGAAGTACCAAGCCGATTAGCCACCTATTTTCTCTACCTCTATAAAGAAGAGAAAAAAGGCCCCTCCTTAACCCTTGAAATTTCCAAAGGACAGCTTGCCAGCCTTCTTGGAACCATACCCGAAACCCTCTCGAGGGTATTGACCAGAATGAAAGAACATGGAATCATCGAGGTTGAAGGCAATCGAATCGACCTTCTTGACATCCCGCAACTAGAGGCCCTTTCAAGCGGAGAGAAATTGGGTTAATAGTAAACGCACCATTGGTACTAGATTGAAAAAATTTTTCTCTCAAGATGGTTATTTCCACACATTCGTGTGGGGTTTGGGAATATTTATAACCCTCTCATTCCTATGCCTTACCATCTATCTTTTTGCCCTGACCGTCCATATTCACTCGCGACTCTCCCAGAAACGGTGGCATATCCCTTCTATTGTATACTCCGATTCCGAGATACTTTATCTGGGAGAAACGATAGGAAGAGACGATGTCATCCAGATGCTTTTGACCCGTGGATACCGATATGTTTCCCATCTCCCCGATTTACCAGGAAGGTTTACCTCTTCCAAAAGAAAGATTGTTGTCTACCTTAACAGTTTTACTTACCCTGATACCGCTTTCAAGGGGTTCCTCTTAACTATCAGTTTTCGCGACGGCCGTATCGAAACATTACGAAAGGGCAACAAATCGCTCGACCTTGTCGCCCTTGAACCCATGGAAATTGCACGCCTTTTCGGAAAAGACCGAGAAGCACGTGAACTTATTGCCTTCCACGAAGTACCTCGCGAGCTGATCAACGCCGTCCTAGTGGCGGAAGACAAACGATTCTTTCAACACCAGGGAATCGATTGGAAAAGCATTCTTCGAGCACTTTGGATAGATCTCCGCCACGGCAAAATCCTCCAAGGCGGCAGCACGATCACTCAGCAGCTCGCCAAGAACTTTTTCCTCCATCCGGAACGCTCCCTTTCCCGCAAACTCAAGGAAGCCTTTATCGCCCTTATTCTTGAGACTCTCTATTCAAAAGAGGAGATCCTCGAAATGTACCTCAATGAAATCTATATGGGACACCAAGAAGGGGTTTCCATTAACGGCGTTGGAGAAGCAGCCCGTTACTATTTTGGCCACGGCGTCCAAAACATCTCCCTCTCCGAGGCTGCCCTACTAGCCGGCCTCATACGGGCTCCCAACTATTATTCCCCTTTTATGCACCCCCATCGAGCAAGGAAAAGGCGTAACTTCGTTCTGAAACAGATGGCTAAAGCCGGTTTGATCACCCAAGAAGCCTATGATAAATCCTCGAAAGCGCCCGTTACGCTTCCGGCTTCCCCGGGCGATTACAAGGATAACGCCTATTACGTTGACTTCCTCAAACGCCAACTGTTAAAACTCTACCCCCGGCGCACCCTAGTTGCAAACGGACTGCGTATCTTCACAACGCTTCGTCCTGAAATTCAGATGGCAGCAACACAAGCCGTAAAAGAAGGGTTGAAAAGACTGGAGCGAAAATGGCCTTCCCTCCAACGTTCAGACAATCCTCTTCAAGCAGCCATGATTGTCATCCACCCTTCGACAGGTAAAATCATCGCAATGGTTGGTGGCAGAAATTACGCCAAGAGCCCTTTCAATCGCGCCGTCAATGCCCTTCGGCAACCGGGTTCCCTTTTCAAACCTTTCGTCTATCTCACCGCCTTGAATACCATGACTCTTACCACCGTTCTACAAGACAGGCCATCTCGATTCCACATCAACGGAAAAGTATGGGTTCCGCGAAATTACGATGGAAAATACCATGGAAGGGTTACCTTCCGATCGGCTTTGGAATTTTCTCTTAATGCCGCCACTGTAAACCTTGCGACACGCATCGGCCTAAAAAATATTGTAACAACAGCACGACGCCTTGGTTTCACGTCCCCCCTCAAACCCTACCCTTCCCTTCCACTCGGGTCTTTCGAAGTAACCCCTCTGGAACTCGCAAGAGCTTACTGCGTTTTCGCCAACGGCGGGAAACTCCCCTTTCTCCTGTCACTTCGAAATGTAGTAAACGAAAAAGGGGAAATCGAACAGCATAGAGAAATCTCAACTCGATCCGTTTGCAGCCAGGCAAAGGCCTATCTCATTACAAGCATCCTCGAAGGCGTCGTGCAAAGAGGAACCGCCAGGCATCTCAAGCAACTTGGAATCACCATCCCCTGCGCCGGCAAAACAGGAACTACTTCCAACTATCACGATTCATGGTTTGTAGGGTTCACCCAAAATATCCTCGCCATCGTTTGGGTCGGTTATGACGACAACAGCAGCACCCATCTCTCCGGAGCAGAAGGCGCCATGACACTTTGGGCCGATTTCATGAAACGAATTCAGAAAAGACTCATAAAAAAACCTTTTCATCGCCCAAAAGGTATCGAAAAACATCGCGTTACCATCCACGTGGACTGGCCTCCACCTTCCATTCAGCCAAGGGAGTACAAGGAATTTTTCCTGAAAGGCCGCGTCCCCATTAAAAGAGCATCCCCGAAACGACACCATCCCCATCTCAACCCATCCTTTTTTGGCAACTTATGGGAAAGTGTGTGGAAAAAGATACAAAACATCCTTCGTTGAGGTTAAGTCAAACATCTTTGCGCCTCGCAAAATTCCACCCAATATCGTACCAATTCCGGGTTGCTCCCAAAATGGAGATGAATGTAGCTGGCCACACAATTGTGAACCTGAAATCCCTCCTTCTCGGGAAGCAATCCCTTTCGCGAGGCAACCTCATATAGTCGATCAAACGTCCTTTCCTGTTCCACAATCTCTGAATAATGAAATTCATGACCTCGAGCCGTCATCCCTCCCGGCCCCAAAGGCCCCTTGCTGGACAAACGGATTTCACGATACCCCAAGGCCTTGAAGCGCGACAACATACGGGTTGAAAAGGGGTACAATCCTACCATCGGATAACGCATTTCCGAATCTATTACAATCTCTCGGCTTAAATACATCAGTCCTCCGCACTCGGCATAGATAGGACATCCCTTTTCTCCGGCGTGTCGAACCGATACGCGCATAGTTTCATTCTCTGCGAGGGCCTTCGCAAATACCTCCGGATACCCGCCGCCGATATAGATCCCGTGACATCCCTCCGGGACTTTCACGTCCTTCAGGGGGCTGAAAAAGACGAGCTCTGCGCCTGACCTTTCCAGCAGCTCCAGGTTGTCGGGATAGTAAAAGCAGAAGGCGGCATCCCTCGCCACGGCGATTCTCACCTTTTTTTCGGCCTTGACAAACCTTTCTCCCACGGAGTCCGGCACCGAAATCCGGCAGATTCGAATCAATTCATCCAGGTTCAGGTTCTCCTCGATGATCCCGGCCAGGTAATCGAGCCGCTCCCTTGAAAGGGCGGCTTCGTCCGAGGTAACAAGCCCCAGGTGACGCTCCGGCATGGCAAGACGCTCGTCCCGAATCAAGCCTCCCAGACACGGTGTATCACAGTAATGCCCTACGGCCTCCTTTAAAAGGGAAAGATGATGCTTCGACCCCACCCGGTTGAAAACAACACCCGCGTATCTCACCTTCCCGTCGAAGATCTCGAAACCCTTAACCAGCGCCGCGACACTCCGGGCCATGCTGGAGGCGTCCACGACGAGGAGCACGGGAAGGTTCAGCCATTTGGCCATCTCCGCCGTGCTGCCGGCATCCGAAACGGGGGAAAAGCCGTCAAAGAGGCCCATGACGCCTTCCACCACGGCGCAATCGGCCTTCTCCATCAAGCGGGAAAAAAGATCCAGGTTGTAGGACTTGGAAAGCATCCAACCATCCAGATTCCGGCTGGAGACCCCGCACACGGCGGTATGATGGCCGGGATCGATGAAATCGGGCCCCACCTTGAACGGCTGAACGGTAAGGCCGCGCTTCCTGAGCGCGGCCATCAAACCGAGGGTCAACGTCGTCTTACCCGCCCCGCTGTGTGGCGCGGCAACGACAAGGGCCGTTTTAACCATCAAGAATCAGCCTCCAGCCCTCAAAGGCCAAACCATCCAACTCTCCTCTCCTATCACGGAGCATATTGTGTTTGACTCGACCGCACCACCGTCCTGCCGTTAGAATCCAGCTGATCGACGTACTGGACCGTGATAACGCCTGCTCCCGCCGAAACTTCCACAACTCCATTGCCCCGCGTCGGGGGAGGCGGTGTCACCGGCGGCATGCTACATGCCGGGAAGGAATTCCGTCGAAACACTCCCGGACTAATCCTGTTTACATAGAATGTCTCGCGATCTCCTATATCGGTTGTAACAGTTACCAAAACCCGGCTTGCTCCCACCAGATCCAGATCCCTCACATACACGTTAAGATCGATCGTGCCGGTGCCTCCTCCTACACACCCTTGCGGAGGAGATGTCGCGCTCCTTGCCGTCTCCAAGCTTCCATCATGGCCTCTTGCGCTGGTCACGATGAATATCTCCTGTTCCATCACATTGTTGGCCTCGCTGCATTCCGGGATACTGTTACCCGGATCCAGGACGGCACGGATGTAACGCTTTGTGTTCACCGAAGGTTTTCGCTCTAACTCTGGAACCTTCCAGAAGAAGCAGAAACGAATCCTTCCCTTGGAAGGTACCTGGGGATAGACCCGTTGGAAGATGGTAACCGTTTTGTCCGGACGCTCCGTCACGTAATAGACCTTGACCGGCACCTTCGTGGCGTTCAGGCCGCCGATATTCCGGAATGCGACACATATTCTCAGCTTGTCCCCAACCTTGACGGTCTTCACATCTCCCTCCGGGGCCTTGGTAACAATATTACCAACCAATACCGGCAAACCCGGCTGTACCGTTGCCGGCACATACAGGTCATCCATCAGCAGATCGACACAGTAAGAGGTATCTCCAGGTTTGATGGAAACCTTCCCCACATTATTGTCTTCCCGAAGCTCTTTCACCTTGTGAGAGACATCTACCACCACCTTAACATCCGATAATCTCCGAGTCGGATCTGGCGTCCAGACCCAACTGATATTTTCCGTGTGGCCCTTGGACAAGCTGGCCACATAGGCTTTACCAAGCAAGGTATTGTTTGCATAGAATCCAACGTAAAACCTACTGGCCACACCGGAACCGATATTCTCAATCACACCAACGATACGTCGCCCTCCTCCCATGATCCAAACATTTTTCACAACGAGATCCGGCAAAGCCAGGCCGCTCGTTCCAAAGATCGGGTATCCCTGGAGGTCGATGATCTTCCACTTTCCCCCGAACTTCTCCAGCATGATCCGCACCAGCCCCCGCTGGCGCTCAAAAGGGGCATTCAGAGAAGGACGATACTGCTTCTCCCACACGGCCTGGTAAATCGCCCGGCTCTCCGCAAGATACAACCGCTCATCGATCCTTTTCAAACGGATATCCTTGTAGAGGTCGAAATCGCCTTCCACGGCCTCTTTGAAAGCAATATAATTAAAAAATTTCTGCTGGCTGAACAGGTCGATAAATTTTGTAATCTTTCTTCTTTCGTAGTAGTCTTCCAACTTGCTGATGACTTTGTAGATCGCTTCCTGATCTGTCTCTTCCATTTTGGCACGAGCGGGACTGCCGAGCACAAAGCCACCCAGAAAAAGGGCCATAATCAAAACACTTATGAATACCTTAAGGAATCTCTTCATTTTTTCCTCCATAAAACCGAATCTCATTCCGCATTTCTTACAACCCAAAGATAGGATAGCCCTGAATATTGATAATCTTCCAAGCCTTTCCTTCCTTTTGCAGGTAGATCCTCACCGTGCCGCTTACCCGTTTCATCCGACTTCCTTCATGAGGAGAAGCGATCATCGGCATAAACTGTTTCTGCCATGTGGCTTGATGAACAGCCATCCCTTTCGATATGGTCAACCGCTCGCTGGTCCGTCCCAAACGTATGTCGCGGTTCATGTTGAAATCGTTCTCCACGGCATTCTGGAACG
>CAZOBB010000110.1:0-6241 GCA_964577975.1 uncultured Thermodesulfobacteriota bacterium
CCTTCGAATACGCCTACCTTCTGGACGCCCTGGAAGAAGAGCAGGAACAGGGCATCACCATCGACACCACCCAGATCCCCTTCAAAACAAAAAAGCGAGACTACGTCATCATCGACGCCCCCGGCCACAAGGAATTCCTCAAGAACATGGTCAGCGGCGCCGCCAGCGCCGAGGTGGCCCTGTTGCTCATCGACGCCGAGGAAGGCATCCGGGAGCAGTCCAAGCGCCACGGCTACATCCTGAGCCTGCTCGGTATTCGGGAACTCATCGTCATCGTCAACAAGATGGACAAAGTCGGCTACGCCCGGCAGCGCTTCGACGCCATCGTCAAGGCCTACCGCTCCTTCCTCATGGAGATCAACCTGCGGCCCCGCACCTTCATTCCCGTCTCCGCCACCCTCGGGGAAAACGTCGCGACCCCCTCCGAGGCCATGCCCTGGTACAGGGGAGACACCGTCCTGGCCGCGCTCGACGCCTTCGAGGACGCCACCGAAAGGGACAAAAAACCGTTGAGGATGCCCGTCCAGGACATCTACAAATTCGACGACAGGAGAATCATCGCCGGCCGCATCGAAAGCGGCAAAATCCAAAAAGGCGACCCCGTCGTCTTCTGGCCCGGGGGAGCCCGAACACAGATCAAGACCATCGAGCGGTGGCACAGCACCAAGAGCGACACCCTCGCCATCGCGGGGGAATCCATCGGCCTCACCCTGAACGATCCCCTCTTCGTGGAACGGGGCGCCATCCTCTCCCACCCGACACATCCCCCCCACGTGGGCACCATCTTCGTGGCCAGTCTCTTCTGGATGGGCCGCCAGCCCCTCACCACGGGCAAAACCTACCGGCTCAAGATGGTCACCCAGGAAATCGACTGTGAAATCTACGCCATCAACCGGGTCATCGACGCCGTCACCCTGGAAGACCGCGCCTCCAAGGAACACGTCAATGCCAACGACGTGGCCGAAATCACCGTCAAGACCAAGCAGCCCATCGCCTTCGACCTGGCGGAAACCATCCCGGAAACGGGACGCTTCGTCCTTCTGGACGGCTACGACGTCTCCGGCGGCGGCATCATCACCGGCGGGGAACAGCTTGCCGGAAGATCCTACGAAAAGCAAACCCTCAAGAGCCGCCATGTCAGCCCTTCCAAGGGCTTCGTCACCCCGGAAGAGCGGGAGGCAAGGCTGGGACAAAAGGGCCACGTCATCTGGTTCACCGGCCTTCCCGGTTCCGGAAAAACCACCGTGGCAAGGGCCCTGGAAAGAAAACTCTTCGACGAGGGAAAACACGTCTATCTCCTGGAAGGAGAGACCATCCGGTTCGGTCTCAGCTCCGACCTGGGGTTCGACGACCAGGAGAGAAAAGAACAAACGAGAAGATTGGCCGAAGTGGCCAATCTCTTCAGGCGGGCGGGGCTCATCACCATCGTCACCTCCGTCAGCCCCTTCCGGGAGGACCGGGAGTTCGCGAGAAGGCTCATCGGCCCGGCAAACTTCACGGAAGTTTACACCGACGCTCCCCTGGAGGTCTGCAAAAAACGGGATCCCCACGGCATCTACACCAAGGCGGAGAGGGGGGAGATCAAGGGCGTAACGGGCATCGATTCCCCTTACGAACCCCCGGAAGCACCGGATATCGTTTTGAAAACGGAAGAGATGGATGTGTTGGATCACGTGGAGGCGATCCTACGCCACCTCGATCTACGTCCAACGTAACCGATTCACCTAAGAAAGTTAAAGGGAGGGTGATGTCAATGAATAAAAAGAGAAAGAATATCGGCGTCATAGGGGTTGCCTTTCTTCTTCTTTTGGGGGTGACTCCATGGGTGTGGGCCGCGACGTATTACGTTGCTCCCAATGGGAAGAATACCCATATCGGTTCTTTCACGCAGCCGTGGGCGACTCCGGCCTATGGGGTGCGTCGTCTCCGTCCGGGGGACACGCTTGTCATCCGGTCGGGGAGATATGTCCTTTCGGATTATGAAACGGATATCTTGCGACCGCCATCGGGGACGCCAACCCAGAGAATCGTAATCCGGGGCGAACCGGGTGGTCATGTGATCTTGGCGTGTCGGAACAATTTGATGGCGGCGGTGGATCTGTCAGGCGCATCCCATGTGACTCTCGAAAACCTTGAAATCACCCATGATCCAACGGCGAGCGGAGAGGCGATCCGGTTCAGGGATGGGATTGCCATCGTGGGGGCGCCCGCCGGCGATATCATCCTGTCCAACCTTTACATTCACCATCTCGATGAATTTGGTATCGATGCCCAGGATGTGGAAGGGCTTCACGTCCAGGGTTGCAGAATCGAATATTGTGGGTTTGGGGCCTTTGGTGGACCCGCGGGGGATCAGGGAGGACTTAGAAATATAACGATTCAGGGATGCTCACTTTCATGGAGCGGTCACTACTATCGAGGCGGGGATGGCACGCAGCGTCCCTACGACCGTCCCGACGGTTTTGGGATTGAGCCATCGGAAGGCCCTATCCTGATTGAGGATACGGTGGTGCAGCACAATTATGGGGACGGCCTGGACAGCAAGGCCTCCCACACGGTTATTCGTCGATGCCTCGTAGCCAACAACTCGTGTGATGGTGTCAAATTGTGGGGAGGGGGTTCTAGGATCGAGAACACGCTGATTTATGGCCGGGGGGACGGAAACCCGCAGGTAACTCCCTGGGCGTCTATTGTGATTGACACCACGCAGGCGGGAGCCGACTTCGGCCTCTACAACGTTACGGTGGATGACGCCCTTGGCGGCAATTATCTCATGTATGTCCAGTATGATCACGACGTGCCCGTCGCGCTTACGATTCGAAACTGCATCTTTAGCGGGCGGGGGCCAGACTGCCCCATCTGGCTGCGGCATTCCGTTTCTCTCCGCATGGACCATGTGTTATTCTGGTTTCCCGCGTGTCCAACGATTCTCCAGTGGGGGGAAGCCGTGTATGGTCGCGAGACTATCGGGACTATTGGGCAGGAAATCCGGTATGGAGATCCCCTTTTCGTATCCGTCGGCTGGGGAACGGAGGGGGATTACCATTTATCGGAAGCCAGCCCTGCCGTCGATGCTGGAGTTCCTTTGACGGACTGCCCCCCCATCAGCCTTGATGGACGTGAGCGTCCCTTGGGACGTGGATATGACCTTGGGGCGTATGAAGAGTAAAAAAGGGATCGGAAAAATTGTGTGAGAAAGGTTGTATGAGCGTTTGATCGAAAACGTTTGTTGTCGCGAAAATGGAGGTAAAACTGGATGGATTTAAACGGTGCGCGAATCTTGGTCATCGGCGGCGCGGGATTCATCGGGTCTCATGTCGTGGAAGAGCTATTGAAAGAAGACGTGAAAGAGGTCGTCGTTTACGACAATTTCTGCCGGGGAACCCATGAGAATCTCGAGGAGGCCCTGAGAGATCCCCGGGCCAGGGTCTTTGAACTGGGGGGAGATGTTCTCCACACGGATCTTCTCTCCAAGGCCATGGAGGGGATGGACGGCGTGATTCACCTGGCGGCGCTCTGGCTGCTGCATTGCCACGATTATCCCCGGTCGGCCTTTCACGTCAACATCGAGGGAACCTTCAACGTCCTCGAGGCCTGCGTGAAAAACGGCGTCAAGCGGCTCGTCTATTCCTCCTCCGCGTCGGTGTACGGCGATGCCCTTCAGATCCCCATGACGGAGGAACACCCCTACAACAACAAGACCTTCTACGGCGCCACGAAGATCGCCGGGGAGCACATGTGCCGGGCGTTCCATCACCGGTACGGCCTGGATTACGTGGGCCTGCGCTACATGAATGTCTATGGCCCCCGCCAGGACTACCGGGGAACCTATATCGCGGTGATTATGAAGATCCTCGACCGGATCGACCGCGGGCTTCCGCCCATCGTGTACGGGGACGGGTCCCAGTCCTACGATTTCATCTTCGTTTCGGACGTGGGGCGCGCGAACGTCTGCGCCCTGAAGGCCGAGGCCACGGATTACAACTACAACGTGGGCAGCGGAACCCGAACCTCCATCAAGGAGCTGTGCGAGATGATCCTGGAAATCACGGGATCGGATCTCGAAATCCAGTACGAACCGGCGGGGCAGACCTTCGTGACGAATCGTATCGGCAGCACGGAAAAGGCCGAGCGGGACCTTGGATTCAAAACCCAGGTGGGGCTGAGAGAAGGGCTCGAGCGTCTGATCGCCTGGCGCAATGCCCACAAAGAGGCGGTGGAAAGGCGGCGCCGGGCCGTGGGGCTCGGGGAGGAAAAATGACATGAAGCGGTACCCCATCACGAAACCCTTCCTGGGGGACGAGGAACTTGAAGCCCTTCGCGGCCCCATTGAAACGGGCTGGCTGGTTCAGGGCCCTAACGTCAAGAAGTTCGAGGCGATGTTCGCGGAGCGGATCGGGGTTCAACATGCCGTGGCAACGTCCAAC
This sequence comes from uncultured Thermodesulfobacteriota bacterium, assembly GCA_964577975.1. Taxonomy (GTDB): domain Bacteria; phylum Desulfobacterota; class S145-22; order S145-22; family S145-22; genus JAOZMY01. The sequence continues at coordinate 4,428 of CAZOBB010000110.1, forward strand.
TGCACCTCCGGCCTGCACCTGGGATTGCTGGCGCTGGGAATCGGCCCCGGTGACGCGGTGATCGTGCCTTCGTTCACCTACATCGCCACCGCCAACGCCGTTGAGTATTGTGGGGGAAGGCCCGTGTTCTGCGACATCGACCTGGAGACCTTCAACATCGACGTCAACCAGGTGGAAGACCTCTGCAAGAAAGAAAAGGGAATCAAGGCCGTGATTCCCGTCTCCCTCTTCGGTCTGAGCGCGGACATGGAAGCGGTCCTGGAAACCGCGGAACGGTACGGCCTCCGGGTGCTCGAGGACGCGGCCTGTGCCCTTGGAGCCGAAAGCGACGGACGGCACGCGGGAACGTGGCGGGACGCGGCGGCCTTTTCCTTCCATCCCCGCAAGCCGATTACGACGGGAGAAGGCGGAATGCTGACGACGAACGACGCGGCGGTGGCTGAAAAAGTGAGGAAACTCCGGGATCACGGGGCGGAGGCCAGCGACCTGGAGCGCCACACGAAGGAAGGAGGATCCCTGCTTCCTGAATTTCGGATGCTGGGTTACAACTACCGGATGACCGATCTCCAGGGGGCTATCGGCGTGGTCCAGATGGAAAAGGCCGACAGGATCCTGGATGGACGCAGGGCGGGAGCGGCCCTTTACGATGCGGCCCTGAAGGATTTCGGGTGGCTGATCCCGCCGCGGGTGCCGGCGCGGAAGATTCACGCCTATCAGAGCTACGTCACGCTCCTTTCCCCCGGCGAGGCACGCCGGCCGGACCTGTCCGTCATGCCGGAGCTGAACCGCAAGCGGAACCGCTTCATGGCTCTCCTGGAGAGGGAAGGCGTCAGCACCCGCCAGGGCACCCATGCCGTTCACACCCTGGATTATTACAGGAAAAAATACGGGTTGAACGAGCACGATTTTCCCAACGCCCTGTTGGCCGACCGCCTCAGCATGGCCCTTCCCCTCTACTGGAACATCACCCGGGAAGATGTCTCGGAGATCGTCGGGAGGATGGAAGAAAACTGGAAAAAGGTGAATAGGGACGAGTAAATATGCTCAAGGCTCGAAGGAAGTGACGAGTGACAAGTGACCAAATGACGAGTAAAGAGAGGAAGCGAGAGAGGGAGATAGTGAGGGAGGAAGAAGCTGAAAGATCAAAGGAAGTGACGAGTGGAGAAGTTTTAAGTTATTAAGTTGTTAAGTTTTAAGTAGAAGGTAAATTTTATGCCGTATCGTTCCTTTGAGGAATTGGAAGTGTGGAAGCGGGCGTGCAAGTTAGCTATTCGGATTTATGATTTATTGAAGGATTGCAAAGATTATGGTTTAAAAGACCAGATGACCCGAGCGGCTGTTTCGATTGCCTCCAACATCGCGGAGGGAGCTGAGCGAAACTCGAGCGCAGATTTTATTTGATTTATTCATATTGTTAAAGGATCAGCCGAGGAGTTTCGGACACAGCTTTACATAGCCTATAAAATTGGGTTGATACGAAAAGAGGATCAAATGCTGATGGTCATGGAGCTAAAAGAGATATCATCGATGTTGCAGTCATTATCAAATTCACTTAAAACTTAATAACTTAACAACTTAACACTTGATAAATGCTCTGAAAAAGGGATTATAAATATGTATCGCGGCTTTAGCTTTTACCTTTCAGCTTTGAGCTTTCAGCTCGGAATTTATCCATGTGCGGCATAGCAGGTATTTTTAATCTCGACGGCGCCCCGGTTCCCCACCGGCAGATCAAGGCCATGACCGATGCCATGGCGCATCGCGGGCCGGACGACGAGGGGCACTATATCGACATCAACCTCGCGCTGGGACAC
>CAZOBB010000111.1:0-3136 GCA_964577975.1 uncultured Thermodesulfobacteriota bacterium
TTGCAGGCCTCCGAGGTCTTCGACCAGATCGTCCACCAGGCCTGGGCGGGGGGCGAGCCGGGTATCATCTTCCTGGACCGGATGAACGCCGACAACCCGACCCCGGCACTGGGGCAGATCGAAAGCACGAACCCCTGCGTCTCGAAGGACACCTGGATCATGACGGCCGGAGGCCCCCAGCAGGTCAAAGGCCTGATCAACCGACCGTTCACGGCGCGGATCGATGGCCGGGACTTCGCGTGTCCCGAGGGATTTTTCCCCACGGGGAGACGGCTCCTCTACGAGCTGCGGACGCGAGAGGGTTACCGCCTGCGGCTGACCGCCAACCATCCCGTCCTAAAGGTCACCCGGATGACACGGTACACGACGGAAACGGCCTGGACCGAGGCGGGGAGGCTCGCGCCGGGGGACCGTGTCGTCATCAACAACCACGCGGACAATCCCGCCTGGGAAGGGGCCGGAACGTATGGGGAAGGCTATCTGCTCGGGCTGCTCGTCGGAGACGGCACGCTCAAAAAAGACAGGGCGGTCCTCTCGGTGTGGGGGAACGGATCCAACGGCGTCGGCGGCATCCTGACGGAGGCCCTTCGTTTCGCCCAAGCCCTTCCTCACCGTTCCGATTTCAAGGGGTGGATGCACCTGGCGGAGCGGAACGAATACCGCCTGCAGAGTGCGGCCTTGCGGGACCTCGCCTTTGCGTATGGCCTTAAACTCGGACACAAGGTCCCCGGAATCGGGATCGAGCTGGGCTCGAGCGTGTTTTACCGGGGCTTTCTCCGGGGCCTTTTCGATGCCGACGGTTCCGTCCAGGGCTCCCGAACGAAAGGCGTGAGCGTTCGACTCGCCCAATCGGACCTGGGCACCTTGCGGGTCGTCCAGCGAATGCTTCTGCGTCTCGGGATTCCTTCCCGCATCTTTGAGAACCGCCGTCCCGCCGGAAAGACACGGCTGCCGGACGGCAAGGGGGAAACGGTGCTGTATCCCACCAGGGCGCAGCACGAGCTGGTCATCTCCAAGAACAATCTTGCCCGTTTCGCCACCCTCGTCGGTTTTTCCCACAAAAGCAAAGACAGCCTCCTGAAGAGTCATTTATCTTCCTACCAACGCCGGCTGAACCGGGAGCGGTTCATCGCGACGGTGGCCGCGCTGGTTCCCGTGGGAGAGGAAGAGGTCTTCGATTGCCGGGTCCCCGGGGCCAACGCCTTCGACGCCAACGGATTCGTGGTCCACAACTGCGGAGAGCAGCCCTTGCTTCCTTATGAGTCCGGCAATCTCGGCTCCATCAACCTGAGTCGGATGGTGAGGGGAAAGGGGATCGACTGGGAGAAACTGCGGGTAACGGTGCATTTGAGCGTCCACTTCCTCGACAATGTTATCGACCGGAACATCTATCCCCTGAAAGAGATCGAGGAAATGACTTTGGGCAATCGCAAAATCGGCCTCGGCGTCATGGGATTCGCGGACGCCCTCGTCAAATTGGGCATTCCCTACAATTCGGAAGAGGCTCTTAACAAGGCCGCCGAGATCATGGAATTCATCGACACGGAGGCCCTGATCGCCTCTCGGGAGCTGGCCAAAAAGCGTGGGCCGTTTATCAACGTGAAAAAGAGCATCTACGCCGGCGACAAGGAACCGCCGCGAAACGCCACGCGCACCACCATCGCCCCCACGGGCACCATCAGCATCATCGCCGGCTGCTCCAGCGGCATAGAGCCCCTCTTCGCCCTCTGCTTCACCCGCAACGTCCTGGACAACGACCGCCTGATGGAGGTCAACCCCCTCTTCAGGGAAAAGATGGAAAAGGAGGGGGTGGCCAGTGCCGATCTTTACGAAGAGGTCCTGAAGACCGGTTCCATCCGGGAAATGCCCGCCATCCCCGAGGAGATCCGAAAGGTATTCGTCACCGCCTACGACGTGACCCCCGAGGATCACATCCGGGTCCAGGCGGCGTTTCAGCGCTTTACCGACAACGCCGTCTCCAAAACGGTGAATTTTCCCGCCGACGCCATGGAAGAGGATATCCGGCGGGTCTATCTCCTCGCCTACGAGCTGGGCTGCAAGGGGGTCACCATCTACCGGGACGGTTCGCGGGAGGGACAGGTCCTGACCCGCGGGGTGGAAGAGAAAAAGGGAGGGAAGATTCAGGGGGAAAGGATCAAGCGGGAACGGCCGCCCGTGCTGACGGGCCGCACCTATCAGATGACGACCGGCTGCGGTGCCCTCTATGTCACCATCAACGAGGACGAGAAGGGATTATTCGAGTTGTTCAACACCATGGGCAAGGCGGGCGGTTGCGCGGCGAGTCAGTCCGAGGCCATCGGGCGCCTCGTTTCCCTCGCGTGGCGGACGGGGATTCCTGCGGACCCGGTCATCAAGCAGTTGATCGGCATCAGCTGCCACAAGCCCTTCGGCTTCGGGGAAAACCGGATCCTCTCCTGCGCCGACGCCATCGCCAAGGCCATCAAGCTCCACGTTTACGGCAAGCTCACCGACGAGGACAACCACGTCAACGGAAAGATCGGGGCCTGTCCGGAGTGCGGCGGAACGGTGGAACACGAGGGCGGCTGCATGGTCTGCCATGCCTGCGGGTACTCGGAGTGCGGGTAGGGGAAAAGGGTCTCTTTTTACGGCATCAGTTTGAAGCATAAAAGATGGTCTGGCGCATGGGTGTCAGTCGCCGGATACCATGCTTCGTCACGACCACCGTGTCCTCGATACCGATGGCCGCCTCACCTTCCAGAACCAGCTTGGGTTCCAGGGCGAAGGTCATCCCCTCTCTCAATGGGGTTTCGTCCCTCTTCGCGATGAAGGGCGGGTCGTTGATCTCCAGGCCGATGCCGTGTCCCACGAAGCTGACCTTGTTTCCCGGAGGGCCGAGATAGATGTCCGTGATGCCTTCCCTCTCCGCCATCTCCAACCCGATCTCGAAGAGATCTCTCCCCCGGATCCCGGGACGGGTGGCGTCGAGAATCGCGTGCTGGACCCGAACGATGGAACGGTAAAGGTTCAAATAGCGTCTCGGAAGGGACCCCACGCAGAACATGCGGGTCTCGTCGATCTGGTAGCCTCGCAGGCAGATCCCGAAATCGACCATGATCGGTTCGTGCCTTCGAATGGGCTTCATGGAGGCCCCCAC
>CAZOBB010000112.1:0-5422 GCA_964577975.1 uncultured Thermodesulfobacteriota bacterium
AAACCGGGTCGATTTCGTCGCCCTCTCCTTCGTCCGCTCCCCGGAAGACATCACCGAGCTCAAGGGACTCATCAAGAAGGCGGGGAGGGACATCCCCGTCATCGCCAAGATCGAAAAGCCGGAGGCGGTCGAGGTGATCGACGACATCATCGCCGTCACGGACGCCATCATGGTGGCCCGGGGGGACCTTGGCGTGGAAATGCAGCCGGAAAAGGTTCCCTTCATCCAGAAGGAACTCATCCGGAAAAGTATTGAGGGGGGAATCCCTGTCATCACGGCCACCCAGATGCTCGAATCAATGCGGGAATATCCCACTCCCACCCGGGCGGAGACCTCGGATGTGGCCAACGCCATCATCGACGGAACCGACGCCGTCATGCTGTCCGGGGAAACGGCCTCGGGCAAGTTTCCCGTGGAATCCGTCCGGACGATGACGAAAATCATCCTGGAAACGGAGGCCCACCTGAAAAAGTTCGGCGGGAGATTCTTTGAACACATCAAGCCCAATGACACCTTTCCCGACACCGTCAGCCGGGAGGCGTGCGAGGCGGCCTATAACGTCGGCGCAAAGGCCATCGTGGCCTTCACCCAATCCGGTCTGACCGCGCGCCTCATCTCCAAATACCGCCCAATGACCCCCCTCATCGCCTTTACCCCCGAAAAAAAGGTTCAAACGGAGCTCCTTCTCAATTGGGGAGTCAGGACACAGAAGATCAGCAGGGTTCACACGATAGGGGCCATGCTGCGGAACGTAGAGGAAACCCTCCTTTCCAGAAAGCTCGCCAGGAAGGGAGATCCCATCGTGATCGTGGCCGGGGCTCCCCTGGGAGAAAAGAGGGCCACCAACGTCATGATGCTGCACCGGATCGGGGAATGATCCCACCAGTATCCCAACAATCATAAGGAGAAAATCCATGGGAAAAAGAATGGTCGTCACACAAAGGACACGCCTCTTTATCTTCGCATGGGCCATAGCGGCTTTGACCCTGCCCATTTCCATCGTTCATGGAATGCCCGTGTTGAAATCGGGAGATCACGTCTTGATCGAGGTAAAAGGGAACAACACGGTCATCATCGAAGGGACCGAATACCAGTATAAACGCCTCAAAAAAGACAAACGTCTAAAAATCTTCGACGCGAGTGGGGCAGACGGCGTCTTCCTCAAACGCTACGGCACCAAGATCAAGCTTAGGGACTTGCAGGGAAACCTTTTACACTACGTGCTCAAGGCACGAAGCTACTACAAGGTCAAGATGGGAGACGGCACCGAGCTGGCCTATCTGAAGATCGAGGGCGGCAAAGTTTTCGTGAAGAATTGGGACACCAATACCGAATGGGCCGTCTGTCCCGAAGGAGGGAAGATCGTCTTCAAAGACGCCAACGGAAACATCTCCTTCGTCCTTGAAGGTGAAACAAACCCTTTTCCCGCCGCCTTCCTCGTCCTGGAACCGTTGTCCCCTTTGGAGCGGGTGGCGTGTTATCTCACCTACCGATAATCAAAAGGTAGATTTCGACTCTTCAACATCACCATCTCGCATGATATTTCCAAGCCCCGTTTTCACCCTCTCCGCCAGCTTCCGGTTGAACGTGGGCAGGGCGGCGATCTCCTCCACGGGGGCCCGGCGGATGGCCTCCAGGGAGGGATAGGCCCGGTAGAGGATCGTGAGGCGTTTTTCGCCGATGCCGGGGACGGACCGGAGCTTCGAGTCGAGGGCGGCCTTGCCCCGCCGCTTCCGGTGGTAGGTGATGGCGAAGCGGTGCGCCTCGTCCCGGACGCGGGCGAGGAGCTGAAAGGCGGGGCTGTGGGGATCGAGGCGGACCGGTTCCTTGCGCCCGGAGACGAAAAAGTAATCGGAGAACCGCTCCTTCACGGACCGCCCCTTGGCGATGGCCACGAGGGGGATCGCCTCGAGGCCCAGTTCCTTCAACACCTCCTCCCCCGCCGCCAGCTGCCCCCGGCCGCCGTCCAGCAGGATCATGTCGGGGAGCGTGCCCTCCTCCCGCTCGCGGCGCAGGCTCCGCAATAGGACCTCGATCATGGCGCCCACGTCGTCGTTGGGCGCCGCCTCGCGGACCCGGAAGCGGCGGTAGAGGGCCTTCTCCGGCGCGCCGTCGAGAAAAGAGACCTTGGCTCCCACCGTCTCGTGGCCCTGGAGGGTGGAGATGTCGTAACAGGCGATCCGCCGGGGCGGTTTCGGAATGCCCAGGGCCGCCGCGAGCTCCCGCGCCGGGTCTTTCCGGGACCGCTGGAAGGCCTCGAACTTGATCCGGGCGTTCTCCTCCGCCAGGTTCAGCAGCTTCCGCTTCTCCCCCCGCTTGGGCACGCGGAGGGTTACCTTGCCGCCCCGCTTTTCCGCCAGCCATTCCTGGAGGACCGGCGCGTCCGGCAGATCGCAGGGAACGAGAATCAGGGGCGGAACGAAGCCGTTTCTCCCGTAGAACTGGACGAGGAAGTCGGAGAGAAAGGCCGCCTCGGGAAATCCCGCGTCCTCCACCTCGGCGTAGTGGCTCCCCATGAGGGCGCCTTGCCGGAAGAAGGCCACGAAGACCCCCCACCAGCCGTCCCGGCGGACCAGGCCGACGACATCCATGTCCTGCCGCTGGGGGCTGGCGATGGCCTGTTTCTCCAGCGTCCGGGCGATGGCCTTCAGCTCGTCCCGCAGTACCGCCGCCCGCTCGAAGTCCAGCTGTCTCGCCGCGGCTTCCATTTGCTCCTTCAGGCTCCGGACCAGCCCCTCCCGGTTGCCGGTCAGGAAGAGCTTGGCCTCCCGCACGAGCTTCCGGTAGTCCTCCTTCGAGACGTACCCCACGCAGGGGGCGAGGCAGCGGTGAATCTCGTAGTTGAGACAGGGGCGGGTGCGGCGGGCGAACTTCGTGTCGGGACAGCTCCGCAGGGGAAAGTGGCGGTGCAGCAGTCGGATCGTCCGGCGCACCGACTCGGCGGAGGTGAACGGCCCCGCGTAGAAGGCCCCGTCGGGCTGGAACCGGCGGACGAACTGGATGGCGGGAAAGGGGTGACGGGTGTCGATGCGGATGCAGAGGTAGCGCTTGTCGTCCTTCAGGTCAACATTGTAGCGGGGACGGTGCCGCTTGACGAGGACATCCTCCAGGATCAGGGCTTCCTTTTCCGAATGGGTGACCACGAAGTCGATGGTGGCGATGTGGGAAACGAGCGTCAGGGTCTTGGCGTCCCGGCCGTTCGCCCGGCCGAAGTAGCTCCGCACCCGGTCCCGGAGCGACTTCGCCTTGCCGATGTAGATGAGCCGCCCGTCCGCGTCCCGGAAGAGATAGACCCCCGGTTTCCGGGGAAGCCGGTCGATGGTCTCGGGGGTGAGGGTCGCCAGCGGGGGATCGGCGCCGCGGATCGTTGTGTCGGTCATCTTCGAAAGCGCACCCGGCGTTTTTTGGGTTTCTTGTGCCCGACGGGACGCTCCCCCTTCAGCCGCCGGATCTTGTCTCTTAGCTCCGCCGCCTTCTCGAAGTTGAGCCGCTCGGCCTCGTCCAGCATCTGCTGGGTCAGGGTCTCGATGAGGGCGTCCACGTCGCCCTCGGGCACCACGTAATCCGTTCCCTCCTCCCGCACCTGCACGGGCACGGTCACGTAATCCTTCTCGTAGATGGACTCCAGGATGTCACGAATCGACTTTTTGATGGTCTCCGGCGTGATGCCCTTCTCCGCGTTGTAGGCGAGCTGGATCTCACGGCGGCGGTTGGTCTCGGCGATGGCCTCCCGCATGGAGGGGGTCTCCCGATCGGCGTAGAGGATGACCGTGCCGTGGACGTTCCGCGCCGCCCGACCGAAGGTCTGGATGAGGGAGGTCTTCGAACGGAGAAAGCCCTCCTTGTCCGCATCAAGGATCGCCACGAGGGAGACCTCGGGGATGTCCATCCCTTCCCGCAAGAGGTTGATCCCCACCAGGACGTCGTAGGTCCCCATCCGCAGGTGGCGGATGATGTCGATCCGCTCCAGGGTATCGATATCGGAGTGGAGGTAGGCCACCTTGATCCCCAGGTCCTTGAGATACTCGGTCAGGTCCTCCGCCATCCGCTTGGTGAGGGTGGTGACCAGGACCCGCTCCCCCGCCTCGGCGCGTTTCCGGATCTCCCCCGTGAGGTCGTCCACCTGGTGCTTGGCGGGCCGGACGATGACCTCGGGGTCCACCAGCCCCGTGGGGCGGATGATCTGCTCCACCACGTGTTCGCCCGCCTTTTTCAGCTCATAATCCGCCGGCGTGGCCGACACGTAGATGACCTGCCCCACCGCCGCCTCGAACTCCTCGAAGTTCAGCGGCCGGTTGTCCAGGGCGGAGGGCAGGCGGAACCCGTATTCCACGAGGGTCTCCTTCCGGCTCCGGTCGCCGAAGAACATGCCCCGGATCTGGGGGATGGTCACGTGGCTCTCGTCGATCATGATGAGGGCGTTGGGCGGCAGGTAGCTGAGCAGCGTCGGCGGGGGATCCCCCGGCCGCCGTCCCGTCAGGTGGCGGGAGTAGTTCTCGATCCCCTGGCAGTAGCCGATCTCCTCCATCATCTCCAGGTCATAGAGGGTGCGCTCCTCGATCCGCTGGGCCTCGATCAGCTTGTTCTGGGACTTGAAAAAGGCGATCCGCTGGGCCAGCTCCTCCCGGATGGCCTTGATGGCCTGCTGGCGCGTGACCCGAGTCGTGACGTAGTGGCTGGCGGGAAAGATGGTCACCCGCTCCAGCGATTCCAGGCGCTTGCCCGTCAGGGGATCGATCTCGTAGAGGCCGTCCACCTCGTCGCCGAACAGCTCGATTCGGATGGCCCGTTCGTATTCATGGGCGGGAACCACCTCGATCACGTCCCCCCGCACGCGGAAGTTCCCGCGGACGAGGTCGTAGTCGTTGCGCATGTAGTGAATCTCCACCAGCTTCTTTAAAATCTCCTCCCGCGGGATGGTCTGCCCCCGGTCGAGGCAGAGCAGCAGGCCGTAGTAGGCCTCCGGCGATCCCAGGCCGTAGATGCAGGAGACGCTCGCCACGATGATGACGTCCTGGCGGGTCAGCAGGGCCCGGGTGGCGGAGTGGCGCATCTTGTCGATGTCCTCGTTGATGGAGGAATCCTTGCTGATGTAGGTATCCGTGTTGGGCAGGTAGGCCTCCGGCTGGTAGTAGTCGTAGTAGCTGACGAAGTATTCCACGGCGTTTTCCGGGAAGAGGGCCTTGAACTCCCCGTAGAGCTGGGCCGCCAGGGTCTTGTTGTGGGAGATGATCAGCGTGGGGCGGTTTACCCGGGCGATGACGTTGGCCATGGTGAAGGTCTTCCCCGACCCCGTCACCCCCAGGAGCACCTGGTGCGGCACCCCCGCCCGCGTCCAGTTCACGAGGGTCTCGATCGCCTTGGGCTGGTCCCCCTCCGGTTTGAAATCCTGGTGCAGTTTAAAGTTCATGGGTTCATATCG
>CAZOBB010000113.1:0-5205 GCA_964577975.1 uncultured Thermodesulfobacteriota bacterium
CGCGCATGGCGTTGTGTTGACACGCCCGGTCCCCTGGCAGGTGGGGCACGTCTGCTGAACGGGAACCCCGAGGCCGGCCATCTGGATCCGGCCGCTGCCGCCGCAATCGGGACAGGTCTGCCATTTCCCGGAGGGACTGACCCCCGTTCCGCCGCAGACGGCGCACGGCACCTCGTGGTCGAGGGAGATCTCCGTGCGGGTCCCCCGGATGGCATCCATGAAATCGACCCACATCTTATAGTGGACATCCCGTCCCTTCCGGGGCATGGGGCCTGCCTGATAGGCCGTCTCGGCCCCACCCATGCCGGCACCCCCGAAGATGTCTCCGAAAATGTCGCTCAAATCGACGTGGGTGAAACCGGTGCGGAACCCGCGGCCTCCCGCTGCCGTTCCAAACCCCGCGCCGGTCCCGCGGCGGCCGAAGAAGTCGCTGAAGTCGAAGGAATCCTGGGTATCGTATTCCTGCCGGGCCTTGGGATCGCTCAGGACCTCGTAGGCCTCGGAAATCTCCTTGAATTTCGCCTCGGCCTCCTTGTCGCCGGGATTCACGTCCGGATGGTATTTCCGCGCCAGCTTCCGGAAGGCCTTCTTTATCTCATCCTCCGAGGCGTCTTTTTTTACCCCGAGGATCTTATAGTAATCTTTTTTAGTCATATAAAAACCTCGATGTCGAATTTTTCAATAGTCCCTGTTTAATTTAATCCCTCCCCTATCCACCGTCAACCGAGAAACATTGAAATATCCGTGTAATGGATGAACTGACGAGATGTAAAGAAAAGAACGCTCCGGTCCTCAGAGATCACGCAGGAAAATCTTGTCGTCGATTTTCAACCGCTCTCCCCTCTACTCCTTGGGAAACCAGCTTTCCAAAAATGAACTCACCCGCTATTCATGAGGTGAGTGGCAACCCCGTTTTTCGCCCGTTTTCATCTCGAATGTGACGGCAAGAGGATCGTGGAAATCTTCAGGTTCCCAAATCTCCAACCATCAGTAGAATAAAAAAAGGGGTTCCCGGATCGATTCGGTTACTATCTATGACCTGTCCCATTAAACCCCTTCTTCGTTTTTTGTTATTCGACGACGGCTCGTTTTCCCCTTACCCTTATCACCTCTCCTTTACGCAATCCTGACACACTTGAAATTCCACAGCAAAACATAGCTTTTTTTAACTCTACCATCACATCGTTTATTTTTTTCTTAACCTCTTTTTCAGAACTTAGTGCCGGAAAAAGGAGCGGAAGCGCCATTCCCACATAATCCGCCCCCAGCGCCAATGCTTTCGCCACATCCAGCCCGTTTCGGACGCCTCCAGACGCAATAATCGGCAAATCTCCAACAGCTCTTCTCACAGACACCAAGGCCTCAGCCGTAGGAATACCCCAATCATCAAAATAATTATGTTCCTCTCCTGATGACTCTCCTTTTAAAAACCTTGTTATCTTAACCCAAGAAGTCCCTCCGGCACCTGCAATGTCCAGCATTTTCACACCAGCATCTCTGAGCAAAACAGATGCACCGGGAGAAAGCCCGAAACCGACCTCTTTAACAATTACTGGCACACTTAAGTGTTGGCAAATATATGCTATCTTCTGTTGCAATCCTCTAAAATTAAGGACCCTCCCTCCTTGAAACGCCTTTTGCATGGGATTCAGGTATAAGACCAAGGCATCTGCATCGATCATGGCTACTGCCTCTTCACACTCATCAAGGCCATAACCGTAATTAAGATAGACTGCTCCAAGATTGGCAAGAAGGGGTATGTCGGGCGCCACCTCCCTAACCTGATATGAATCAGCCAGGGTATCATCCTCAAGAGCTAATCTTTGAGACCCCACCGCCATAGCCACCCCTAGCTCCTGAGCGGCCATGGCAAGATTTCTGTTTATCCTCTTGGCACCCTCAAAACCACCCGTCATCGGTGAAATAATGAAAGGAGCAAGGATTTTCTTTCCCAAAAACTCACATGAAATATCAATATCTTCAAAATTAATCTCCGGTAAAGGGTTGTTGACAAGATAAAAATTTTCAAATCCTGTGCTTCGCGTAGATTCCACATCCCTTTCCGAACAAATCCGGATATGCTCTTCCTTATCCTTAATTGAAGACTTTGTAATTTGAGAGGCAGGAAGTCCTTCCATTTTTCTCATCACAACTCTGTTCAAAAAAAGATTAGATCCTTTTTATTATTATCACTCATCTTTTGGCCCAAAAAAGAACTTTTCGAATCCTATCAAGAATTTTATCCACATTTTCGGGATATTTTATTTTCATGATAGGACGCCAATCACGCCAATCCCCAAAAAGGTCATCATATAAAACCGAGCAGGCTCTGGATATCTGAAGGTCAATAATATTTATATTCCTGAGTTCAGGAAGACATTCTTTTAATGCGGCAAGAACTCGATCCCTTTCGGGAATGCTTTCCGCATGGAAAACCACAACTCGAGTCTTCGCCCCTTTTTTCCCATTCCCAATTTTCCCGTAGACATACAGGTGGGGATGCCTTCTTTCAAACTCTGACAGGAGAGCAATACACTCCTCGCATGATCTCACAACAACCGTGATCTTCCAGCACTGATAGGCCGTACCCAAAGCAATGTCCTGTTTTCCTATTCTGAGCTGATTATACAGATTCTGAATACAGGGCAAACATCTTCCATAAATGTTTCCCTTGCTTTTTTTCAGCTTCGGATCGCTTTCAAAGCTGATCCAGAATACCTCTTCATTCGACGGCGGCACCCTGTCCAGATAGATACAGTGCTCGTCCTCAGGCGTTTTACCTTTCACGCATTCTCCCGTTTACTTTCCGATGGCCCCAACCATATTATTCATTTCAACACCCTAACCTTCACGAGTAAACAGGAAGATGGATCAAATCTCTTACTCTCACAATGATTGCATCCGGTTCCTCCATCTGGAGTCTTTCGTAAGTATCCACACCACTGCATACACCCACCGTGTACGTCCCGGCTCGCTTGCCCGCCAAAATATCAGAAACTGTATCCCCTATCGACATGCAGTTTTTTAGCTCGATCCCCATCTCTTTTCCGCACCGAATGATTACCTCCGGATGTGGTTTCCGATTTTTCACTTCTCTCGAAGTAAAAATAGATTGAATGTATTTTGCCAGGCCATTATGTTGAAATCTGTCCCACTCATAAGCCGCCCCACTATCCCTACTTGTCGCCAGCCCAATTTTAACCCCTTTTTCACACAGAAAACTAAAGACATCTTTTACCCCCGGGAATAATGGAATATGAAAATCCTCTTCCCAAAACGACTTAACAATATTTTGGGCCATTTCTTCCACCAGGATGGCATTTTCCGTCCCATCCACAATATCCCCCAGAATTCCCCTCAAACTTATTCCTTTTCCGAGACGTTCATATAAAAACTGTCTCGATACGGGAGAAATCCCCTGTCCTTCCAATTCCCTGTTCAGGCATTCAAGGAACATGGAAAGCGAATCAAGAAGGGTTCCATCAATATCGAAAATAGCACCTTTGATTTCTCTATTAAAATTTGGCATAAGTGATAATCCTGTTAACATTTAAGAGGTAGTTTATGGTGATCGACAATTTCCGACAGACCTGTTGCAGTCGCCTTTTCCGAATATATCTTTGATTCCAAACTTCTTACACGGGTAGATGTGACAAATTCCATCTTGATCTCCACTTCCGGAAGCTTCCACAGCATTATATTTGCGCCGTGAACAAGGGACATGGTTTTCCTGAATAAATTCTTTGAGTCCGCTCTAGCCTCTTTGAACATTCCGGGATCCAGGTTTAATACCCTTTCGAAAATAATTGCCCCAGAGCCTAAGCTTTCCCTTTCCCCACCATATCTGAAATTCCTTTTCTTGAAAGCACCTTTAAACCAAGTTGCCTATATACTTCTTTTAAGCCCCTTAAATAATCTTATCTCTTTTGAACCGATCAGGGTAGCATCTGATCACAAACAACGGCATCAACCATGTGTTTTTCCCGCCTGAAATCCGTCTCATGTATATTTCCCCAGATTGAGAGCCACAACATCTCCGTCCTTCACCCCCAAGATATCTCTCAATTTAAGAGGGGCCATGACCTCTAATATTCTCTTTTCGTGTATGTTCACCTCTTCCGAGGGCATGACGATAGCCCCTTTTATTTTTTCCCCAATAAAAACAGGAAGCAATATAGCAGGACAAAACTTGGGGTCAGGAGGAATCAATTTAATCCCATTTTCTCTGCTCAGCTCCAAAATGCTTTCCCGGTTCTCATCCGCCATTTCCAATTTTAGATTCAATGTGCCTGGATAAGGTCGAAACCCGAGTTTTTCCATACATTGATTCTGTACCCATTCCAACTGGGTGAAAAATGAGGCCTGCTGAGCTCCACTGACCACCTTTCCTTTCAGTTCCCATGTCTTTTCCACCTTAAAACCGAGCGTTGAAAGGTAATCCTCCCGGCTTAAGTCTTTTATATTGAAATACGACGTACGGGGTTTGTGCCCTTTGATAATTTTGAATGATAGATACAGTCTATTCCGCATCTGCTGTTTGAAAAATCCTACAGTTTCTCTTTCTTTAAGAATGCTTATCCGCTATGATTTCTCTATTCTTGCCTCTTCTCAAACCATTTCTCTTTTTCAAAATCATCTGGTGTTTCTGGGAGATTCTCTCCTTTTACCACAGTCTTTAATTTCCTTATGATTTCATCATTCTCCCCTAATTCGGGAATCAGTGATTTAATGGCCCGTCCTACTGTCTTGTCTAATGAAGACTGGATTTCCTGGCGGACTTCTTCGTCCAGCATCCAGTAGGCCGTCACAAGATGATCCACCCACCCCGGAAGATATTTGGGATCCATTGCCTTTTTAGGATACACATAACCCTCAAAGGCGCCTGCCGATGCAGCAAATTCATACAGTTGCCTATATTTATGCATCTCCCCCTCCTTGCCTGATTTTCTTTTTCTTTTCGTATGTTCGAGCCTAAAAACCTTGCACAATCTTTCCTGGGTGTCCGGAAGATGCCTCTGTGCACTTAAACTTTGC
This sequence comes from uncultured Thermodesulfobacteriota bacterium, assembly GCA_964577975.1. Taxonomy (GTDB): domain Bacteria; phylum Desulfobacterota; class S145-22; order S145-22; family S145-22; genus JAOZMY01. The sequence continues at coordinate 5,035 of CAZOBB010000113.1, forward strand.
AGGCTATGCAATCACCTCCTGTTCCCTGTCCAACACCATCACCTTTCTCGACCTGGCACCATCTTCCTCATCCCATCTCTCAAAGATATCAACCCTTATCTGAAACAATCCCAATATCCTTCCTATCGCCTGATCTATTAACTCCGTAATCGTTCGGGGATGCTTGTAAAA
>CAZOBB010000114.1:0-6048 GCA_964577975.1 uncultured Thermodesulfobacteriota bacterium
TGAAATATTTAAACGGTATTTCTCCGGCGAATGCGGCCTTCCTCGAGGAAGGCCGCCTCGTCAAGGGGCGATATCGGCTGTCGTTTTTTAGGTCAGGTTGTCAAAGGACGGTGGGTGTCTTTAGGGAGAGCTCACGAGAGAAGGATGCCAGAAAGAACGGAAGAAAGATCCGGCCAATTTTTTCGCCAACCGTTTCATGGCCGCTTCGAATGCCGCGGGATTGTCACTGAAATCACTATAACGACGTATTATCCTCATGTCAAATGGGGGGGAGGGAGATGGTCCTCCCCCCCGATCGAGCGGTAACGTTATGGCTCCCTAATGGTAATACGGAACGTATAAGTGAAATGATTTGAACCTCCCACATCAAAGATTTCAAGTTCATACCCGCTGCCCGGTGGAACGTCCGCGGGAATCTCCCAGTCGATGCCAGAGGTACTTGTAGAAATTCTTTCTCCGACGACCCACTCTTGTCCGGTGGATGGCTGTCGGAACACGATGCGAACGAATTGTGGGGGAGGGGAAGTATGGTTAGGAGAAATGGCGCAAAAACTGATGTGCATAACACCACCAGGCACGTAACCTGTTTCCCCTCGATGAGAGACATGGGTAATCTGGAGAGGGTATTCCGACAAGCAATGCGCCATTGGCTCGTAGTACCAGACAAATCCTCTGGTCGCAGAGGTGACAAGATGTTCATTGTGCCAGTATTCAATGGTGATTTGGTACTCACCTTCGGCTTCGCGGCTCGCTCGGTGAGGGTAGAAGACAGATGTTCTTACGGTCAGTGCCCTATAGATGTGTGTATAAAGTTCCTCATCACCATGCGACAACCGAAGAACTGTACGATCCCCATTGCTCCAATCTGTGTTGATAATTCGCCAGGTAACAGGGAGGTTAATATCCAAAGGTAGCCGAGTCCCCTCTTCAGGGAGATCGATTGAAATAGATGGTGCTTCAATAGATTCTGGGTAATATCGTTTCCGTTGAACTCAGAGCATTATCCTCCTTTGTCGAGTAAGGCTTTCCCTTCCATCGCCAGATCAGCCTCTTCCTCAAGAAGGCAAGAAATCTATTCTTTCATAAATCCTCAATGGGAAAATAAGGGCAAAAAAAGGAATCATATACATCGCCGCAAGGGTAGCTTCCAAGGGGCCAAAAAAGCGAGAGGCAAAAACAATAATGAGGACGTTGTTCATATTTCCAAATACGATCGCAGAGGCAATCCGGTCCTCCTTTTTTCCCTTCCGCAAACTTATCAAACCCACGGCAAGATAAAACGCCCCCAGCAACAGGGCCACGCTTAAGGCACCAACAATCGTTGTTGGTTGCTGATGGAAGTAGAGAGAATATTTTGAAAACACCCCAAGGTTGATCGCCGCAAAAACCACGAGCGAAACGGGATACCGCACATTCAACAGCACTTTCTCAAAAGAAGGGAACCACCGTCTTATCGCCTCCACCGCGATGAGAGGCACAAAAATCACCAATCCTAAGATTTCCATCATGGAAAAAAGGGAAATCGTCATCGTCTTTCCCAGCAGGCATTTCACGAGTACCGGCAAAGTAAAAGGGACAAAAAGAGACGTCATGACAACAACAAGAAGGACGAGAGAGACATTCGACTGGACCAGCGTAGCTATAAAGGGAGCCACCACTCCTGTCGAAACCCCTGTGAGGAGTAAAGCACCGGGCGCAAAGGAGGGAAATATCAAGCGTGCACCATAATAGACCGCAAGGGGAAGAACAAGGATCTTCAACCCCACCAACCATGCCGCCGCTTTCCAACGCTTACGAAGAACCATTCTCACCCGTGAGAGTTCAATAGAAAGAAAACTCAAAAAAAGGAGAAACATCATCAAAAAGAGCGGATACGGTTGAAAAGCCCTTCCAAGGGAGGGACAAAAAATCCCTCCCCCCATGGAAGCGAAAACTACGATCAAAAGGAGAAAATCGCTTTTGCGAAGCATAAAAGGGGTCGGCAGCTCGTCAAGAAGCCGAGCGCACGGCCATCGCGAGAATGATATAGGTCCACCCCTGAACGATCATTTCCACTGCGATAAAGAGTCCAATAACCCACAGTCCGGATACAGGCCAATGAACGAGTATTATCAAGCCGAGGAGAATCGAAAGCATCCCTCCCACAAACGGCCAAAACCATCTGGAGACAAACGCGCGAAGGCGAAGCCCCCACACTGCCCGGAGCACCCCTTGAACGATCAGGATGCCTGCGAGCAACGCCGTGAAAATGGCAGACGCCAGTTTTGGATGGGCGATGATGATAACCCCTGCCAGCCCATAAAGCACAGAAACCACCAGATGAAGGAGGAGGTTTTCGTGCCCCTCTGCCCGGAAGGCCTTCACCAATTGAATACCGCCTCCAACGATGAGCAAGATTCCAAAATAAAGAACCGTCACCAATGTCAAAAACACAGTCATTCCCAATCCAATAATTCCCAACACGACGAAAAGCACACCCAAAGCAAGGATCCATCCCCAGTTCTTATGAAGATCGGTCAACAATAACGATTGCCCCTGTGGATTTTCCATCTCCCCATATTCCATCATCTTACACACTCCCTTTTTTTCTAAACTCTAACAACGATCGCTCTCCAAGTCAAATTCGTTTTTATAAATCCAGCAGAACAAGCCGTAATACTTGCATTTTTCAACACATTGAGACTTCCTCTTCGAAAAATGAGCCTTTCAAGGCCCCTTGATTTTTAATCCTCATCGTATAGAATCGAAATGTGTAGAACTAATAAAAGAAGTATAAAGGCTTTCTGGTGGCAAAATCTATAAAAAAACATCACGATTATATCGAAAAAATCGCCTCTTCCAGTAAGTACGTCGGCGTCAAATCATGGACACTTAGTCCCAGCAGAATCCGCGAGTTTGACCTCTATATCTTCCATCATGACCATTACAATATACCCAGATATGTACTGTATCGTGGCAAGACAATGCCTCTCCACCACTCCCATATCAAGCGTGTCGAGGCCCTTTCTCAAAAGCTTTATGTCAAAAGAAAGGAATACAAGGCCTATCTCCAATACGTGGAACAACGTCTCCACGACATTTTAGAACAGGACACTCCAGGATTAAAAGATAAAGAAAAACAGGAACTCGTGTATGAAACGGCTGTCAATCTCACCGTTGACCTTTTAGATGACCCTCGAGCAGGAAACAACATAGATCGTGCCAGCGATTTCGTTCAGAACATCATTACCTACATCACCAAACGTCCCGACACGGCCTTCTCCCTCATCGATGTTCTTTCCATCGACTATTATACCTACACCCACAGCGTGAACGTGGCGGTCCTCTCCCTCCTTTTCGGCTCCCACATCGGCCTTGACGAATCCCAACTGAAAGAGCTTGGACTCGGAACCATACTCCATGATATAGGAAAGGTTAAAGTAGGCGAGAACGTTTTGAAAAAGCGAGGTCCATTGACAGAAAAAGAGTGGGAACTTATGCGAAAACACCCCGAATTTGGAATCGAAATCCTCAATGGAAAGCCGATCCCCGACGGTGCCTTGAAAATCATCCTTCAGCACCATGAACGGTGCAATGGCAGCGGGTATCCCTATGGTTTATTTTCTCAAGATCTCCATTTTTTCAGCAAAATCGGCATGCTCGTCGATTCATTCGACGCCTTGACGACCATCCGTCCTTATCAACACGCCTATAGCCCTTACGAGGCTCTTCAACGGATGCAGGAATTCCAAAGCGAATATAAAACAAAACTAGTTAAAAGGCAGGCCGCTCTTGGTATATCATCGAATATTGACATCGACGACGCCTTTGATCCTGCTTTGTTCGAGCAATTCATCCTGTTTCTCGGTCCCAAAGGACGCCAAGATCGACTTTCCAAGGCCGAAAAATCTTCCCACATCGATATCCTCATGGCAAACAGTAAAATAGGCTTGTAACTTCTCCACATAAAAAGGTTTCACCACATTTGAAGCCCTCAACAGAAACCGTTTTTTTCAAAAGTACCGATGGATTGACTCTGGAAGGGGAGCTCGCGTTCCCGCCCTTCTCTCCCACGGCCAAAGCCATCATCGCACACCCCCATTCCCTTTATGGGGGAAGCATGTACAACAATGTCGTAGCGGCTTTCTGGCACGGTCTTACACAACAAGGTTTTCTTACGCTTCGATTCAATTTCCGAGGCGTCAACAACAGTGAGGGTACCTTCGATGAGGGGAAAGGAGAAACCCATGATCTCCATGGAGCTATTCGCTTCCTTCAGGAAAGAAAGCCTGAAAAAATTCCTTTTTATCTTATCGGTTATTCCTTCGGTGCCTATGTCGTTCATAACGCCATCCCCTTCCCCCCTCTTGTAAAGGGAACGGTGTTCGTTTCACCTCCTAACCAAATGTTGCCGTTCGACTTCGCCCAATCTAGGCATGTCCCCCCTCTTCTTATCCTTGCGGGAGACAGAGACTCGTTCTGTAACGTGAATCAATTAAAATCTTGGCGGACGACATATCCAGCAAGGCTGTCTCTCCAGATCTTCAAAGGAACAGATCACTTCTGGATAGGAAAGGAAAGGCTTCTTTTAGAACACTTCCAGAACTGGCTTGAAACTCTCGATCCCGAATAGGTTCCTTTGACTCAGTGGGATCTTGGAACTCTTCGAATAGCCCATCCCCACCTATATCTTCTTTCATACCACTTCACATGGCGGAGATAGGCCATCATCAACGGCCGCATCTCGGGAACAACTCGGCAATAAGCAACCGCAAACCTCATTCTCGTCCAAGAAGATTGCCAGGGGGATTCTTCAGGAATCCATTTGAGGAACGACCGATCCAAACGACGGAGCTGTCGCATCCCCTTTTTCAAACTCATGCGAGAGACAAAATTCGCACGGTCAAAATCTATCAATGAAAGGGTCAAACGCCCGTCGCATCCCTCAACCAGCAAGAGATTTTGTATATTGAGATCCCGATGCTCGATTCCAGCTCGATGCATCTCAGCAATTGCTTTCGCCACCATTTTGATTACGTAAAGCGTGGGACGATGCCCTCTCATCCATGCCTCGAGCGTCGTGCTTCGTGGGAGCCAACGGCTCATCAAAAAACCCTTTATTCCAAAAAGGGTGCCATAATAGGCAACCCCTACGGGCTGGAGACAGGTAATTCCGCGACTCCTCGCCAGCTCCGTTATCTCCACCTCTCGCAAAAAACGTTCAGGACGAAGAAAACGCCTTCCAAGGATTTTTCCTAAAACTCCCCCATGACGGTAAGGACGCAAAACGAATCTTTCTTCTCCTTTCTCCCAAAGGTACACGTTACCCCGCCCCTTCGTAAAGACGGACACATCTTCCCGTACCTTCCCTCCCTCCAAACTCTCAAGAACAGAACAAATCTCCTTAGCTAGAGGCACGAAAGAGCGATGAAGCACAAAGCGTATCTCCCCACAACTTCCGCTTAGGTATCCATCGGGCAATCGCACTATCCCCCTCTCCTCCCAAAGAAACGTGAGCCGAGCGTATCAAAGCCGTGTTTTCCGGTCAATCCTAACCTTTCCCCACCGTTGCTGCTTGACATTTTTTAAGGGAAAATTATATTATCCATGCCCATTATATAAAGGGAGGAAAATCATGCCAATCTACGAATATCATTGTACACAATGTGGGCAGGATTTCGAATTCATGCAAAAATTTTCCGATCCACCCAAGACAGTTTGCCCCGACTGCGGCGGAGAGCTCAAGAAGCTGATCTCCCAGTGCACGTTTCACCTGAAAGGGACGGGATGGTACGCCACGGACTATGCGAACAAGAGCTCCTCCGGTTCTTCGGGCAAAAGCCATCACAAAACATCGGAACCAAAAACGGAGAAAAAGGAAAAAACCGAATCAAAATCTGAATCCGCCTGATTCTTCACCCCCCTATCAAAGGGGATAAGGGCTCCGCTATCACCTTGAACGTTTTGAAGCACGTTCAAGGTGTCTTTTTTTGCCCTCCTCGTAGCGGCGCCTTTCCTCCTCCGTCTCCACGATAAGCGGCGGAACCTCCGCGGGTCTCCCGTTTTCGT
>CAZOBB010000115.1:0-9209 GCA_964577975.1 uncultured Thermodesulfobacteriota bacterium
GGCGGAATGCTTCGGGGCCTTGAAGGAGATGGTGAGGGCGCCCGTTTTATAGGCGCGGCTGGTGAGTTTGCCGGCGAGGGGTGGGTTGGAGAGGGTGAGGCAGAGGAAGCAGTTTTTGAGGAAGATCCTCTCGATGGAGAGGGCGGGCTTGAGGTGAACGGGTGTCGTGTGTCCGGTCTTGGTGTGCGGGGTGAGGGAGGAGGGGATGGGTTGTTTGACCTCCTTCTTCATGGCCATGGTGGCGAGGGAGATGGAACCTGTTAAGCTCATGGCGAAGAAGAATATCACTCCGATGAGTATGGGAAGAAGGAAATGCCTTCTCATAATCGAACCTCCTAATTTTTTATAGGTATGTGTCGGAGGAGAAGTAAAAAGTTCAAAGAAAAAGAAAAAAATTCTTTGTGGTGCGAGTGTTCTACCATCTTCGATCATTGATTAGCGTAATGTAATCTAATAATCGTAAATAGCATGGAGGAGGTTTGTCATCAAGGGGGAACTGACGTCAATCCGCCGGATGTGCCGGTGCGCCTGGCCGACCGTCCGGTCCTGGATTTGCTTATTGACATCAAGATGCATTGTGTCTATATTGATTTATGAAAAAATAAAGCAGCTTGCGAGGGTGGCGGAATTGGTAGACGCACTGGACTTAGGATCCAGCGGCATTGCCGTAGGGGTTCGAGTCCCCTCTCTCGCACCAGAAAGAAAGGATTGAAATGGCGGAATTGGATGTAAAGATCGAAGAGATTAGCCCGGTGGAGCGGGAGTTGTCGTTTGTGGTTCCGGCGGACGAGGTGGACCGGGTGCTGGCGAAGATTTACCGGGATTTGAGGAAAGAGGCGAAGATCAAGGGTTTTCGGAAGGGAAAGGCCCCGGAGAGTGTGATCAAGGCACACTTCAAGGACTACGCCGCCCGGGAGGCGGAGAACCAGTTGGTTTCGGAGTATTACAAGCAGGCCCTGATGAAACACGAAATCCCCGTGGTATCGAGCCCCGAGATCCACCTGGATGGGCTCGAGGAGGGAAAGGATTTTCACTTCAAGGCGACGGTGGAGGTGGTTCCTCAACTGCCTGAGATGACGGGATATGAGGCGATTCCAGTCAAGGCGCGCCGTGTTGAGGTTTTGGATGCGGACGTGGACAACGCTTTGGAGAGGATGCGCGCACTTCAAGGAAAGTTGGTGGTAGCGGAAGAAGGATACGAGGCGGGCGAGGGGGATTACCTCGTGATGGATTATGAGGGAGAGGTAGACGGGGTGCCTTTTGAGGATAATAAAAAATCCGATGCCCTGCATAAACTTGGTGCCCCGGAAACCCTTCCAGAGTTTGACAAAGCGTTGATGGGGGTTAAGGCGAAGGAGACCCGAAGCTTTACCATTACCTATCCGGAGGATTTTCCCAACAAAGAACTGGCGGGGAAGGAGGCTTCATTCACTATTACGGTCAAAGAGGTGAAGCGGTTGGAGTTGCCGGAGCTGAATGATGAGTTTGCCAAAAGTTTTGGGGACTACGAGAATCTGGATGCACTTCGCGCCCATGTGAAAGAACAGATTGAGAAGGAAAGGGAGGAAATCAACCGTCAGTGGATGGAAGAGCAGATCCTTACCTTTCTCCTTAAGCGTTTCGAGTTTGAGGTGCCGAAATCGTGGATCGCAAAACAGGCGGAATTCCTGTTGCAAAAGTTCAAGGAAGACCAGAAACGCCAGGGTGTTCAGGTGGAGGATGTACCTCTAAGCAAGCATCCGCAAAGGAAGGTTTTTGAGGATTTGGCGGAACGGCAAGTCAAGTCGATGCTGGTGCTGGATGAAATCGCGAAGAAGGAAGGGATAGCCGTGGAAGACACCGACCTAGAGGCGCGTTTTGAGGAGATAGCGAGGAGTACGGGTCTTCCGAAGGAGCAAATTCATCAATTCTACATGTCCAACCAGGAGCAGTTGAATTCGTTGAAGGATGAGCTTCTTCGTAACAAGACGCTGGCTTTTCTCCGGGAACGGGCTTCCGTGGAGTGGGTGGACGAGATGGAGGAAGGTAAAAGGTCGGAAGAAGGGAAAGAAACGAATACAAACGTGGAAGAGAAAGGGAAGATTATAACACCATGAGTATGCCGATTCCTTTTGTTGTGGAGCAAGATGGACGGGGCGAAAGGGCCTACGACATCTATTCAAGGTTGCTGAAAGAACGGATCATCTTTCTGGGGGCCCCTATCGATGACACGGTGGCAAATCTCGTCATCGCGCAGCTTTTATTCCTGGAAGCGGAGAACCCCGACAAGGATATTCATCTTTACATCAATTCGCCGGGGGGTGTCGTGACCTCTGGTTTGGCGATTTATGACACCATGCAGTTCATCAAGCCCGATATCACGACCCTGTGCCTGGGGCAGGCGGCCAGTATGGCGGCGATTCTGCTGGCGGCGGGGACCAAAGGAAAGCGGTTTACACTTCCCCATTCCAGGATTCTTCTCCACCAGCCCCTTGGGGGATTCCAGGGTCAGGCGACGGATATCGACATCCACGCCAAGGAAATCCTTGCATTGCGGGAGAGATTGAATCAGATTCTATCGAAACATACCGGGCAACCGGTGGAAAAGATTCAGGTCGATACGGATCGGGATTATTTTATGAGTAGTGAAGATGCGCGAATATATGGTCTCGTGGATGAGGTGATTGAAAAAAGAAAGGCAAAAAAGGAAGAGTAAGGAGAGGAATACGTATGAGTAACAATGAAGAAACCAACAAACCTGAAGTCTTACGCTGTTCCTTTTGCGGGAAAACCCAAGATGAAGTTAAGAAGTTGATCGCAGGACCAGGTGTATATATCTGCGATGAGTGTATCCGTTTGTGCGACGAGATCATCGCGGAAGATGATAAAGAGAATATCGCAAACTTTGCAGAAGCTCCTAAGCCCGAAGAGATCAAGCGGGCGTTGGATGAATACGTGATCGGTCAGGAGCGGGCGAAAAGGATTCTGTCCGTGGCCGTATATAACCACTATAAGCGCATCAATTCCAATCTTAGAACGGATGATGTAGAGCTTCAAAAAAGCAACATTCTCCTTATCGGCCCGACCGGTTCCGGGAAAACGTTGTTGGCCCAGACGCTGGCGAGGATTTTGGATGTGCCGTTTACCATCGCCGATGCCACGACCTTGACGGAAGCGGGGTACGTGGGAGAAGACGTGGAGAATATCATCCTGAACCTTCTCCAGGCGGCCGATTACGACGTGGAGCGGACGGAGAAAGGAATCGTTTATATCGACGAGATCGATAAGATCTCCCGGAAGACGGACAGCCCGTCCATCACTCGGGATGTCTCCGGCGAAGGGGTCCAGCAGGCTCTATTGAAGATTATCGAGGGAACGGTGGCTAATGTTCCCCCCAAGGGCGGCCGGAAACATCCCCAGCAGGAGTTCCTCCAGATCGACACGACCAATATCCTGTTCATCTGCGGCGGCGCCTTCAACGGACTGGAGAAGATCATCGAGCGCCGGCTTGGGGGAAGCACCCTCGGGTTCGAGGCGGACATCAAGACGAAGGTGGAAAAGGAACTGGGAGATATCCTGAAAGAGGTTCAGCCGGAAGACTTGTTGCGGTTCGGGCTCATCCCCGAGCTGATCGGACGCCTTCCCGTCATCGCGACCCTCAACGAACTGGACGAGGATGCCTTGGTCGAAATTCTCAAGAAACCGAAGAATGCCCTGGTCAAGCAGTATCAACGCCTGATGGAGATGGAGAATGTGAAGATTACCTTCACGGACGGGGCGTTGAAAGCCATCGCCCGCGAGGCGATAAACCGGAAGTCCGGGGCACGGGGTCTCCGTTCCATCATGGAGCACGTCATGCTGGACCTCATGTATGAGGTTCCTTCTAAAAAGAATATTCAGGAAGTTGTTATCAGCGAAGAAGTGATCAGCAATGGCGAAAATCCCATTGTCGTGTATGAAAACGAAGTGGATGTGGCGTAAATGGAATATACCGCTATGTCTCAGGAGTATATCCTTCCACTCTTGCCGCTGAGAGAGGTTATTCTTTTTCCCTATATGATTGTTCCCCTCTTTGTGGGACGAGAGAAATCTGTCCGGGCATTGGAGATTGCAACGGAGCAGGAAGAGGGGCGACTTGTATTTGCCACGCAAAAAGAGGCAAAAATCGTAAATCCTACCCCGAATGATATATTCGAGGTCGGGACGATCGGAACCGTTGTACAGATGTTGAAACTTCCGGATGGATCCGTCAAGGTCTTGGTGGAAGGTTTGCAAAGGGTACGGATTACGCAATTTCTGAAGGAAGAAGAGTATTTTGCTGTTCGAGCCAGAGAGATTCCAAAAAATCACATTGTCAATCCAGAAGTGTTGGCTCTTATACGGAGTGTGAAAGCCAATTTTGAGCGGTTGGCAAGGATGAGAAAGGGGATTCCACGCGAGATTGTGGATGCCTTGAGTGAGATGGAAGATCCGGAGCGTATTTCGGACACCCTGGTGGGGCATTTGGACTTGAAGTTCACCAAGAAGCAGCAGTTCTTGGAAGAACCTTCTCCTCTTATTCGTCTTGAAATGTTGTTGGAGCATATACAGGCAGAAATTGAGATAATTCACGTAGAGCGTAAGATCAATCGGCGTATCAAAAAGCAGGTGGAACAAACACAGAAAGAGTTTTACCTGAATGAGCAGATGCGGGCCATCCAGAAGGAATTGGGGGAAAAAGGCGACTTTCTGAATGAGATAAGGGAATTGGAGCAGAAGATCAACAGGAAGAAAATGCCGAAAGAGGCGGTCAAACGTGCCAAAGAAGAGTTGAAAAAACTTAAACTGATGCCCCCCATGTCTGCCGAGGCCTCTGTGGTGAGGAATTATATTGATTGGATTTTGGCGTTGCCATGGTTCGAATATACACAGGACAAGATCGATATCGACGAGAGTATGCGCATCCTGGATGAGGATCACTATGGCCTGAGAGATGTCAAAGAGCGGATCGTGGAGTACCTGGCGGTGCAGAAACTGGTGGGAAAGGTTCAGGGACATATCCTCTGTTTCGTGGGCCCCCCCGGGGTAGGGAAGACGTCTCTCGCCAAATCCATTGCCCGATCCATGGGCAGGAAATTCGTGCGACTCTCCCTTGGAGGAGTACGGGATGAGGCGGAAATTCGGGGGCACCGACGCACCTACGTGGGGGCGCTGCCGGGGAAGATCATCCAGTCCATGAAGAAGGCAGGCAGTGGAAACCCGGTTTTTCTTTTGGATGAAGTGGATAAAATGAGCACCGATTTCCGGGGGGATCCTTCCTCCGCCCTCCTGGAGGTTCTGGATCCGGAACAGAACAACACTTTCAACGACCATTATCTCGATTTGGATTATGATTTGTCCCACGTCATGTTTATCACGACAGCGAACTATCTCCCCGCTATTCCTCCCCCATTGCGGGATCGAATGGAAATCATCAAGATAGCAGGTTACACGGAAGTTGAGAAGCTTCAGATAGCAAAACGCCATTTGATTGCTAAACAGATTGAGCGCACGGGCTTAAAAGATAAAGGGATCCAGTTTACTGATGCTGCCATCTTGAGGATAATTCGGCAATATACCCGTGAAGCGGGGGTGCGAAATCTGGAAAGGGAGATTGCTTCCATTCTGAGAAAGGTGGCAAAAGAGGTGGTACGGGACGAAAATGTGAGTGATCTGAAGATCACCTCGAGAAACATCCCTAAATATTTGGGTGTGCCCAAATTCCGTTACGAAAAAGGGGAGAAAGAAGACCGGATCGGCATTGCCAAGGGGCTTGCCTGGACGGAGGTGGGAGGGGAGCTCCTTATCATCGAGGTGACGACCCTTCCCGGACGTGGAAAATTGACCGTTACCGGAAAATTGGGAGATATCATGAAGGAGTCCGCGCAGGCGGCGGTCAGTTACATCCGTTCTCGTGCCGATGAGCTGGGTCTGAAGCGGAACTTCTACCAGAAGCTGGATATTCACATCCACATTCCAGAGGGTGCGACCCCTAAGGATGGCCCTTCTGCAGGGATTACCATGGCTACAGCCTTGGCATCGGCGTTGATTCGAAAGCCAGTGCGTAGCACGGTAGCGATGACAGGGGAGATTACCCTCCGAGGGCGAGTGCTGCCAATTGGGGGATTAAAAGAGAAAATGTTGGCGGCGCATCGGGCGGGGATTGAAGAAATCCTTATCCCTCGGGAGAATGAAAAAGACCTAAAAGAAATTCCCTCAAGAATTTTGAAGGCTTTCACTATTTCGCTGGTGGAGCACATGGACGAAGTATTGAAAAAGGCGATAGCGGGGCTTGAATTTTTACCTGTTGAGGAGGTTAAAGCTGCGCCACCGCAAGCAGAAAGTCTGTTTCGGGGTAATTTTACAGATCAACCTCCGATGATCTCGCCATCTTAAAAAGGAAGAAGAACAACTATCATTTTTTGTAAGGGCTTGACAAAGGGAGAGGAAGTTGTTAGATATTTTATCGCTATATGTTAGGGGTTAAGGTAATCGCTTAAAAAAGGAGGGGATTTATGAATAAGTCTGATTTGGTGCAGGTAGTAGCGGAAAGGGCGGGGGTTAGCAAGGCAGCAGCGGAAAAGGCGGTAAACGCCGTGTTTGAGGGGATTTCCGAGGCATTGGAAAAAGGTGACAAAGTTAGCCTGGTGGGGTTTGGAACATTCAGTGTGTCAGAAAGAGCAGCTCGGGTATGCAGGAACCCCAGGACGGGTGAAAAGATTGATGTGGCGGCAACCAAGGTTCCAAAATTCAAACCGGGGAAGGCGCTGAAAGAGAGAGTAGGTTAGTTTCTGAAAGGGCTTTTTCCCGGGCGGGTAGCTCAGTTGGGAGAGTGCCGGCCTTACAAGCCGGAGGTCACAGGTTCGATCCCTGTTCCGCCCACCAGGAAAAGTTGGATGTTGCGGGGGCGTAGTTAAGCTGGTTATAACGCCGGCCTGTCACGCCGGAGGCCGCGAGTTCGAATCTCGTCGCTCCCGCCATATTTTCTCTGTTTTTAGTTCGAAATAATAATTCAAAAAAACCTTCATCTGAAGGTGAATCCTCTATTCAACGGGAAGCAAGACGAGTAGGAAGATGGTGCTTCATCTGGCATAGAAAGTGTGGTGTGAATGTGCACCAAGAAGAGGCTTTTTATGGAAGGGGGGATGCATGGATAGAGAAGACAGGACTGATAGGAGATTGGATAATACAAGCAACCTACAAAAAGGGAGGGAGTGATGAAACGAGGTAAATTTATTCCGTTGGTCTTGTTGTTAGGATTATTTTTTGTGTGGGGATGTGCGGGAACACAGGGGACGGCTTCCCAAAACGTCAAGTGCCCCGCCAAAATTACATGGAATGTAGTGCCAGAAGCCCAGATAACGTCTTTTGAGTGTGTGAAAACGACATATAAGAAAAAACCTGCCATCGCGTTCATCGTGGGATTGAAAAATGTTTCCGATAAACCGCAGAGATTTAAGGTGCATGTTTTTCTTGTTGATGAGAACAAAGCGGTGGGGGGCAAGGTTCCGCGTAAAGGAAAAAAAGACAAAAAGACAGGTAAGAAAGGTAAGCCCGTTCTTCAGCCGGGCCAAAGTGTGAAAGTGAAGTATCCGGTGGCGAAAACCACCGTGCTTCCGAAATCACTGAATGTGGTTGTTGAGCTTTGTCCTACCCTCTAACGTGTCGATAAGGAGGCGCGAAAATGAGACGTAAAGATTTGATGCTTTTTGCGGTGTGTTTAGGAATAATGGCGCTGGTTGCTTTCCTTGCCGTGCCTGCCCAGGCGAAGACGGAATATATCTCCATCGGAACCGGCGGGACGGGTGGGGTCTACTATCCCTACGGCGGCGGCCTGGCTGAAATCTGGACCAAGTATGTCAAGGGCGTCAAGGCGGTGGCCGAGGTGACCGGCGCGTCGGTGGAGAACGTGAAATACGCCGACCGCGGCGAGACCGTCATCGGTGAGGCCATGAACGACGTGGTGTATCAGGCCTACAAAGGCATGGGGAAATTCAAAAAACCCAAGAAGATCTACACCATGTTCTGCATGTATCCGAACCTGTTCCATGTCGTGGCGCTGAAAAAGCTCGGTCTGAAATCCATCTATGACGTCAAGGGGAAACGGGTCTCCATCGGATCTCCGGGAAGCGGGACGGCCTACATGACGAATCTTGTCCTGGGAGCCCTGGGGATTCCCACGAACAGTTTCAAGGTTTACAGGCTTTCTTTCAACGAAAACGCCAATGCCTTAAAAGACGGGACCATCGACATCGGTGTGTGGTGCGTGGCGGCTCCCACCTCCTCCATCATGGACCTGGCGACCACCCATCCCATCGACATCCTCAACTGGAAAAAAGAGGACATGGCCAAGGTCCAGAAGAAGTATCCCTTCTACAGCCCCTACGTGATCCCCAAGGGGACCTACAAGGGCGTCGATTACGATGTCCATACCCTTTCGGTTTGGAACTCCGTCGTCTGCTGGCAGAAGCTTCCGGAAGACCTGGTTTATCGTTTGGTGAAGGCCGTCTATGAACATCGTGACTATCTCCAGAAGATCCACCCCTTCGCCCGGTTCACGACGCCTGAGAACACCCTGAAGCAGGCGGTGGCGCCGTTGCATCCGGGAACGGTCAAATACTTCAAGGAAATTGGTCTGAAGATTCCTGCCAGGCTGATGCCCAAGAAATAAGAACGGGATTAAGGGAAAGCCGGGCCTTCTTTGGAAGGACCCGGCTTTTTTGGTCAGCGACGATGAAATTCATCGGAAAATTATTGATGGTGCTGGTGTGTTTTTTTGTTTTTCCCCCTTGGGGGGTGGTATCTGCGGCCCGGCCCATGAAGCTTGTGATCAAGACCTTCGAGGGGACTCCTCTTATCCAGATCCCTGTGAAACAGGGAGACACCTTTACCATATCCTATATCCATTCGGTCGATATCTCCCCGGTCTACGAGGTGTTTTCCATCGATGAGAAGAGGGGGATCGTGCTGCAGCAGTCCTGTATGAAGATGTTCGGGGCGGGGTTTGATCCCTGGCAGGCCCATGGCAAGATCGTCGAGGAGGGGGGATGGGAAAAGATGGTGAACTTGAACGTTCCGCTGGGCACCTTTCTCCTCCGTGTGGGGGCGCCCACCGTCGATCACACGCTGAAGATAAGGGGGATGCGTATCTATTTGAGCCGGATGATACCCGAGAAACGGGTTTGGATCACGGTTTCCGGAAGAAGGAACGA
>CAZOBB010000116.1:0-6348 GCA_964577975.1 uncultured Thermodesulfobacteriota bacterium
CCCGTCCCCTCACAATAGGGGCACTCCTCCGAGATGGTCTTGCAGAGGCTTTCCCGCGTCCGCTTCCTCGTCATCTCCACCAGTCCCAGCTCGGAGATCTTCAGCACGTTGGTCTTCGCCTTGTCCTTCCTCAGGTGTTCCTTCAAGGCGTTGAAGACCTTCTCCCGGTTCTCCGCCTTTTCCATATCGATGAAATCGATGATAATGATCCCCCCGATGTTTCTCAGACGGAGTTGATAGGCAATCTCCCTCGCCGCCTCCAGGTTCGTCTGGAGGATCGTCTCCTCCAGGTTCCGCTACCCCACAACCCGCCCCGTGTTCACGTCGATGGCCACCAGGGCCTCGGTCTGCTCGATGACGATATACCCGCCCGACTTCAGCCAAACCTTTTTATCCATGGCGCGACGAATTTCCAGTTCTACATTATAATAATCAAAAATAGGCTGAAATCCCTGATAAAGTTCAAGGCTACAGGAAGGATTAGGAAGATAAAGATTCAAGAAGTTTTGTATCTTTTCAAACGACTCCTCGCTATCCACCACAATTCGCCGTACGTCTCCCGACAATAGATCACGCACAGCCCGGACACAGATATCCGGTTCCTCGTGGACAAGAAAAGGAGCTGCTGACCCGTTCTTCATTTTGAGGATTGTCTCCCACACCTTCAACAAATAATCCAAATCAGCCGCAATATCCGTGCGGGCCACCCCTTCCGCGGCGGTCCGCGCAATCAATCCCATCCTGGGAGGTCGGATCTCCTCCGCGATTGCTCGCAGCCGTTCCCTTTCCTCTTGATCTTCTATTCGGCGAGAAACCCCTATGTGATCAGCAAATGGCATCAATACCAGATAACGCCCCGGCAGCGAAACGAGAGATGTAACGCTACACCCTTTACTCCCGATGGGCTCCTTAGAGACCTGTACCAAGATCTCCTGTCCCTGTGTCAAAAGGTCCTCAATATGGCGTGCCCCACTCTCTTGCACCTGAGAATCACTGTCGGCCTCTTCACTCCCCAAAAACATTTCACTATACTCGTCCATGGGGTGAAACACCTCAGACACATAAAGAAAGGCCGCCTTTTCCAATCCAATATCAACAAAAGCCGATTCCATTCCCGGAAGGACTCGCACGACTTTGCCTTTGTAGATGTTCCCCAAGATCCCTCGTTCTTTCTTTCGTTCGAAGAAAAGCTCTACAACTTCCCCGTTTTCCACCAAGGCGATCCGGGTTTCCTGTGGAGTCGAATTGATGATAATTTCACTCATTTACGACCTTGTCACCCCACGCTAAACTCGCTTTCCCCCCACTTTGATGAGCCGAAGCCGCTCTTGCCCCTTCTTCCCCAAATCAAAAAGCCCCCACAGGAGCGGCAAGGGACGCACTCCCTTGGGAAGAGATCCGATCTTCACGGTCAATTTCAACCATTTCGGATAGCGATTTATCCCTTCAATCTCCAAAGAATCCGCCAAGGGAACGGGAATCATCTCCCCTTTCAGGGGGCAATAGACCTCCTTTATCTCCCCCGACTGCACCTTCCTGGCAGTCTCCATCACGAAATCTGCCTCTTGAGACTCTAAAATCCTAAACAAACACACGTAATTAGCTGTCTTCAGTGTATCAAATCCCCCGGGGCTTTTCAAGGAACCCACTCTTGCCCTTAAGATTCGTATCCCTCCCGGCAAAAACCTGTTCATCTCCCTTTTCACCTCAAAGGGATCGACAAGGCTTGTCAGGGCGAACTCGGCCGCCTCCTGGTAACTCTCCATCCCCAGGGGGATGGGGGACGAAAAACGGACCTTCGGCGCTGGGTGAAAACCCTGGGAATAGGCCATGGGGAGCCGGCTTCGGCGCGCCGCCATGAGAACGGCTCGAACCATATCCAGATGCCCCAGGTACCGGGCGTCCTTGACCTTCATGAACGTAATCGTCAAATAGCCCTGGGGTGATGCGGAATCTCTCTTTTCGGTAACCGGCTCCCCGGGGAGATCCATCGCCCCAGACCTCTTCACACCGATGCCCAAATCGGGATCACAAACCCCGCATTTCCGACACGGCTCGTCCGGGCAGGGAGGGGAAACCGCCGCCTCAAGGGCTTTTTGATACTCCCTCCAGAGATAGTCTTTCCGGACGCCTATGTCGACGACCTCCCAGGGAAACAGGGCGTTTGGTTCCCACGCGCCGAGTCCGGAATAGAGAACCTCCGGGTCGAACTCGCGGGCCACCCGCTCCCAGGTCTCCCCGGAAAACTGGTCTGTCCACCCGTCGAGATAGGCCCCTTCTTCGGAAAGTCGGAGGAGAAAATCTCCCAGGGGCCGGCCTCCCCGGGACAACACACCCTCCCAGAAGCTCAGACGGGCGTCGTGCCACTTGACCCGCAATCCCCGGCGCGACAACGACCGTTTGAGATGGTCCTGTTTCTCCCGGATCTCCTCGAAGGGAATCATGGCGCACCACTGGAAGGGCGTATGGGGCTTGGGAACGAAGGTGGAGATACTCGTCGTCACCTCGTTCTTCCGGCTGATCTTTCGCGCCGTCCGCCAGGCCCTCGTCACGAGATCGATCAGGCCTTCGATATCCTCCGGCTGTTCCGTGGGAAGCCCTATCATGAAATAGAGTTTCACCAGGTGCCATCCCGCCTGAAAGATGGTCTCGATGGTGGTCAGAATCTCGTCCTCGTCGATCTTTTTGTCGATGACGTTTCGGAGGCGCTGGGTTCCCGCCTCGGGGGCGAGGGTAAACCCCGTCTTACGGATCGCCTTGATCCGGTCGATCATCCCCTCCGTCAGCGAGGCCACCCGGAGGGATGGCAGGGAGATGGAGACCATGGAAGAGAGGTTCCTCTCCACGGCCACGTCGAGCAGCCGCGAGACCCGGCTGTAATCCCCCGCACTCAACGAAAGGAACGAACACTCGTTGTATCCCGTCTTCCCCAGACCCTCTTCGAGGAGGTTCAGGACATTCGACAGGTCCCGCTCCCGGTAGGGACGATAGATGAATCCCGCCTGGCAGAAGCGGCACCCTTGAAGGCAGCCCCGGGCGATCTCTACGGCATACCGGTCGTGCACAGCCCGGATGAGGGGCACCACCACCTCCGTGGGAAAAGACAAGGCGTCCAGGTCCCCTTCGATCCTCCGTTTCACGGTTCTTCCACCCTTCGAACGGATGGAGACAGGGCGTCCCCCTTCGTATCGGACATCGAAAAGGGCCGGCACGTATACCCCCTCGATCCCGGAAAGGGCCTCAAGGGTTTCCTCCCTGGACAGACCGTCTTTTTTAGCCCGCTTCAAGCAATCGACGATCTCGACCACCGCCCGTTCCCCGTCCCCTATGAGAAAGGCATCCATAAAGGAAGCAAGCGGTTCCGGATTGGTGGCGCAGGGCCCACCCGCGATGACCCAGGGATCTCCCGCCTTCCGGTCCCGGGCATGGAGGGCAATCCCTCCCATCCGAAGCATGGTCAGCAGTGTCGGATAACTCATCTCGTATTGAAGCGAAAACCCGATCATGTCGAAACGACTCAGGGGGGTACCCGTCTCGAGAGAGGTCAGCGGGAGCTTACGCTCCTCCAGATATCGTTTCATATCCGTCCAGGGGGCGAACACCCGCTCGCAAAAGACATCGGAACGGCGGTTCAAGATGTCGTAGAGAATCTTCAGGCCGAGGTGGGACATGGCCACCTCGTAGACGTCGGCGAAGGCCAGCGCCACGCGGAACATCCCTTGTTCCAGGCGCTTGCGCGGCCGATTGACCTCCGTCCCCAGATAGCGGGCCGGTGTGCGGACAGACAGGGGGATATCCTTCAAGGCCGCTTCCTTTCGACCGCGCTCTCTTCCGACGCGGACGGTGTTCCAAACGAGATCGAACCCCGACCTTCCGGGAGGATCTGCAGGGACGCAAATCCCACCGTCTCCTTCCCGTATCGCAAAAGATCGAGATAACACGCCAACTGCCATTCATCGAACCCTTGAAGCGGATCCAGAAACACGAGGCAATCCGGCAGCATACAAAGGGCGCTTACCAGGACGAGCATGCGTTTCTCCCCATCGGAAAGCCCCAGAATATCCTTGTCGAGACAGGTATCCAATCCCGATCTCGCCATGATACCAGTCAGAAACGTCTCCATCGGGACAGTTCCCTTCGCTTCCCCGACCTGTGCCGCGAATGTGATTTCGTCTCTCACGGTTTTCGAAAAAAATTCCTCCCCCACCAGGACGATGATCCCGTCCCGGACGATCCATCCCGTTTCGTCTCCGGACTTTTTGATGACAGCCCCTTCCGTGGGGGTACTCATTCCCTTGATGATCCGCGCGAGTGTCATTCCGTCCCGCGAGTCTTCAAGATAGACCACCCGATCGTCCCCCCGGGCCACCTCAAGACTCAGCGGCCCGACACGGCCGCCGACCCCTTCGAAAACGATGTGGTCCAGCTTGAAGACGAAAGGATTTTCCGAAACCTTCATCGTGGTAAAATATCATGGCGGATAGGGAATCACAACCCGAGGAGCCGCGTTCATCCCGCTTACCTGCCCTGTAAAACGGCGCGAGGTGATTCTCCATTGTTCTCCGGTGTCCGTGCCAGAGATTTTTTGACCTTGAATTTGACATCTCTCCCCCCGTATCCTACAATTCCGTAGGATTTTTCAAAAAAGGGGGGATAATGTCAACAAGGGAAATCGACGAGCGAAAACTGAAGGAACTTTCCCTCCTGTTCGATATCAGCCAGGCGCTGGACCAGAGCATGGACATCCGGGAGGTTCTGGCCCCCACCCTGCAGGCCCTGGCGGATCACATGGGCATGTCCCGGGGCACCCTGACGCTGCTGAACCGCAAGACGGGGGAAATCGCCATCGAGGTGGCCCACGGGCTTTCCCCCAGCCAGCGGCGGCGGGGGAAATACCGCCTCGGGGAAGGGATCACGGGCAAGGTGGTGCAGACGGGAAAACCGGCCGTAATCCCGCGGATCTCCGACGACCCCTTGTTCCTCGACCGCACGGGTGCCCGGAAGCGCCTGAAGAAATCGGACATCTCCTTTCTGTGCGTACCCATCAAGATCGGCAAGGAGGTCATCGGGGCCCTCAGCGTGGACCGTCTCTTCGATACCTCCGTCTCCTTCGAGGAGGATATCCGACTGCTGTCCACCATCGCCTCCATGATCGCCCAAGCGGTGCGCCTGCGCCAAACCGCCCAGGAAAAGCAGCAGCGTCTCATCGAGGAGAATATCCGCCTCCGCGAGGAGCTGAAAGACCGGTTCCATCCCGCCAACATCATCGGCAACTCCCGGGAGATGCAGGCGGTTTTCGACCTTATCGCCCATGTATCCAAGGCGGATACCACCGTTCTCATCCGGGGCGAGAGCGGAACGGGCAAGGAGCTGGTCGCCAACGCCATTCACTACCACAGCCACCGGGCTAACGGGCCCTTTATCAAGGTCAACTGCGCCGCCCTGCCGGAGAGCGTTATCGAGAGCGAGCTTTTCGGGCACGAAAAGGGGGCCTTCACCGGGGCCACGACCCAGCGGAAAGGGAGGTTCGAGCTGGCCTCGGGCGGCACCATCTTTTTGGACGAGATCGGGGATCTCTCAGCGGCGACCCAGATCAAACTCCTCCGGGTCCTCCAGGAGAAGAGCTTCGAGCGGGTGGGCGGTTCCCAGACCATTCACGTGAACGTCCGGATCATCGCCGCCACCAACCGAAACCTGGAAGCCCTCATCGAGGAGGGAAAATTCCGGGAAGACCTCTACTACCGCCTCAATGTCTTTCCCATTCACCTCCCCCCTCTCCGCGAGAGGAAGGCCGACATCCTGCTCCTCGCCGACCACTTCGTGGAGAAGTACAACAAACTCCATCATAAAGACATCCGGCGGATCTCCACGCCCGCCATCGACATGCTCATGAGCTATCACTGGCCGGGCAACGTGCGGGAGCTGGAAAACTGCATCGAGCGGGCCGTCTTGCTGAGCCGGGACGACGTGATCCACGGGCACCATCTTCCCCCCACGCTCCAGACAGCGGAGGCCAGCGGGACACGACTTTCCGAAACCCTCCAGGAGGCCCTGGACAATCTGGAACGCGAAATGATTATCGAGGCCCTGAAAGAGAGTCGAGGCAACAAGACAAAGGCGTCCAAGCGGCTCGGTATCACGGAACGGGTCATGGGGCTTCGGGTCGAGAAATACGGGATTGACCCCCGACGGTTCAAAAACAAGGACCGCAGGTAAAGCTTCAAGAGATGACACTCAAACCTGAAAGGAAATCCGAGAATGAAAACCCTTATCTTGATGCATGATCGGGAAGAAGACGCGGGAACGATCGAGACCTACCTGAAACAGCGTCGGTCGGAAATCCAGACT
>CAZOBB010000117.1:0-2536 GCA_964577975.1 uncultured Thermodesulfobacteriota bacterium
ACCACCTTCACCGCCAGCTCCGCCGCCGACCACTTGGCCATGGCCACCAGTTTGTGATCCCGGAAACCGCGATCCATGCGCCAGGCCGCCTTGTAGACCATATTCCGCATCATCTCCACGTAGGTCGCCATCTCGGCGATCTTGAACCGCAACGCCTGGAAGTGGGAAAGGGGCCGTCCGAACTGAACCCGCTCCTTCACGTGCCGGATCGCCCGCTCCATGGCCCCCTGGGCCGCGCCAATGGCGAAGCCCCCCACCCACGTGCGGCTCATGTTGAAGAAATCCATCGCCTGGTAGAATCCCCGGCCTTCCTCTTCTCCCAACAGGTTCTCGTCGGGAACCTCCACATCACTCAAGGCCACGTCCGCCGAATCGTAGGCCCGTAGCCCCATCTTGCCGTGCATGTGGGTCCCATCATAGCCGGGCCGGTCGGTCTCCACGATGAAAAAGCTGAAACGCTCGTGGACCTTGGGACGTTCCGGGTTCGTCAGGCACAAGACGAGGAGGAAATCCCCGATGCTGCCGTTGCCGATCATGGTCTTGTTGCCGTTGATCCGGTAGCCGCCGTCCGTTCGAACCGCCGTCGTCGTGACGGAGGTGATGTCGCTTCCCGCGTCCGGTTCCGTGGTGGCCAGTCCCATGATGGCCTCCCCCTTTGCCACGCGGGGGAGAAATCGCTCCTTCTGAGCGGGTGTTCCATGCAACTGGATGATCTCGGCCCCGAAGGCCGTGGAGAAGAGGGCCTGCCCGATCCCCGGATCGACCCGCCAGAACTCCTCCGCGATCAGGGTATACTCAAGCAGCCCCAGGCCCGATCCACCGTAGGCGGGATCGACGAAGGACCCCACGAACCCCAGCTCGCAGGCCTTTTTCCAGACCTCCAGGGGAAAGATCTCTTTCTCATCACACTCTTCGGCTATGGGGGTAAATTCGCTCTCGGCAAACTCGCGTGCCGCTTTCCGGATGTCTTTTTGTTCCTCGCTCAGAGAAAAATCCAAACAACCCCCCTTTAAAGACACCTTAAACTATATTGAAGCGTCTTGATTGTCAATAAAGTCGCCTTCTCGGCGATGAAATAATCTATGAGACCTCCACCTCCGCCTCGATCTCCACGGGAGCGCCGAAGGGAAGTTCCGCCACACCGACCGCCGAGCGGCTGTGGGCACCGCATTCCTCTCCGAACACTTCCAAGATCAAGTCGGTAAACCCGTTGATGACGGCCGGGGTCTGCTTGAAACCGGGCGCCACGTTCACCATGCCGAAGACCCGCAACCATGCCTTGATACGGTTCAGCGATCCCAGTTCCTGGCGCAGGCTGCTCAGTATGGCAAGCCCGGTCAGACGCGCCGCCTTGTATCCCTCCTCGATCGAAACCTCTCCTCCCACCTTGCCCCGGACCTCATAGATCGACCCGTCCGGGTTCAGGGCGATATGGCCGGAAACAAACGCCCTGTTCCCCCGGACGCGGACCCAGGCAAAGGGGATCCTGATATTCGGCGGAACCTTGACGGACTTGGGCAGGATAAGTTTCAGTTCCTGAATTCTTTCTTCCGGTAATGACGACATATTTCCCCCCTTTCGCGACCGCATGGATTGTTCTTTCGGTTGTATCGATTCAAGGATCGGAAGATCCGGTATTCTTAATTAAAATGTGGGTCGGCTTCCCGTCAATACTGATCTGATTATGTTTCTCCCAGAACCTTTTAATCCCCGTATCCCCCACTTTCCGCGCCCATGCCTTCAGCATATCCCTTTCTCCCACGTAATCATAAAGCGGCACACCCATGCCGCATGAGGTCTGCACGAGATCGACCCGAAAATCGAAGATCTGCCTCGCTCCCTGGAAAGGTTTGAACAGGACAAACAGTTCCTCCCACTCCGGATCCCGCATGTGAATGACCCTGGCCTGGCCATACAGGCGGAGGATCAAGGGCTTCCCTTCAAAGGCGGCAAACATCAGGGTCATGCGTGGGTTCTCCTGGACGTGGGCGGATGTTTCATTTCCGCTTCCCGTAAAATTAAGCCAAACAACCCTGTCTTTCCCGAGGACCCTCAAGGTATCCATCCCTTTGGGAGAAACGTTCACCCTTCCCTCCCGCGCCGCCGTGGCGACGAAAAAAATCTTCTGTTCCTCGATGAATTCCTTAAACCTATCCGTGATCTCCGAATACTTCTGACCCATCTTCGCCTCCCTTCAGTGTTCAACTTCTTTCATAGATATCCCTTTTATTCGTCATAAAGGGCCCGGATCACATCCAGACGGCTGGCGCGCCAGGCGGGGTAGAGGCCGAAAAAGGTTGCCACGGCGACGGAAAAGAGAAAGGCCCCCAGTCCGATCCGCCAGGGAAAGGGGATCGGGGTCTTCTGCTCAAAGATGAGGAAATAGGAGAGCAAAACCCCGGAAAGCCAGCCCAGGATCCCTCCCAGAATCCCCAGGAGGAGGGACTCGCCGAGGAATTCCATGAAGACATCCCGTTTTCTCGCCCCCACGGCCCGTTTGATGCCGATCTCCGGCACCCGTTCCCGGCTGTTGATC
>CAZOBB010000118.1:0-2933 GCA_964577975.1 uncultured Thermodesulfobacteriota bacterium
CACCTCAGTGACGACCTTCGGTGGGCTGCTTCCCATGATTACCGAAACGTCCGTGCAGGCTCGGGTTCTGATCCCCATGGCTATTTCCCTCGGTTTCGGCGTCCTTTTTGCCACGGGGATCACGTTGATTTTGATTCCCGCACTCTATATGATGATCTCGGGAAGGGACGTGATAAGCGATGGGCGAAATCGAAGCGGCCAAATTGGATGAACTCTGCGGGGAACTGGGATACGTTTTCAAAGACCGTTCTCTTCTTGTGAAAGCCTTGACCCATAGTTCGTTCAGTTACGAGGCCACGGGAAGTGTTCATGGAAGCAATGAGGTTTTGGAGTTTCTCGGAGATGCCGTGATCAACCTCGTGACGGCATCCCTTTTGATGAAAAGATTTCCCAAACGGCAGGAAGGCGACCTTTCTAAGATGCGGGCGGAGCTGGTCAATGAACGTACCCTCGTAGAGGTGGCGGAACGGCTCCATTTGAAGGAACGATTGCTCATAGGAAAGAGTGCTAGGGTAGGAGGTAGAGAAATTCCCCGCTCCGTTCTCGCGGACGGAGTGGAGGCCCTGATAGGCGCGGTATTCTTAGAGGCGGGATACGAGACGGCTTCCAGGATTGTGGCGCGATTTATCGTTCCGTTCCTGGAAGAAGCTTCCTTCGAAAAGGGAACCGATTACAAGACGCGGTTGCAGGAATATACCCAAAAGATTTACAAAGAGTTGCCGAAATACCACCTGGAGGGTAAAGAAGGGCCCGAGCATTCGAAAGTATTTGAGAGTTCCGTTTGGGTGCGGGGAGAGAGGCGGGGATGGGGGAGAGGACGATCCATCAAGGCCTCGGAACAGGAAGCGGCAAGACGAGCGCTGGAAGCTTTTGGATGTTTCAATGAGCCATAGTAAAGCCTTAAGTAATACTTTGGAATGAATGTCTAACTATTGGATTTTCCCGGTATTTCTTCCGAATAAGGGATGTTTCCATCGTTGTCGGTTTTGTGACCAGCGCGTGGTGGCGGGAGGTGATATACCGCTTCCTGCCATCGGAGATCTCGAAAACCTTTTCGAAAAGGTTAGATTTTCGGAAAAGAGAGGGAAGGATACTTCTCTCATTCGGCAGATTGCCTTTTATGGAGGAAACTTCACGGGTCTGCCCCGTGAGGTGCAGCGGCGATACCTTGATTGGGCATCGGACAAAGTGCTCCATGGCTGGGTTCACTCCCTGCGTTTTTCCACGCGGCCCGACGCGTTGGGGGATGATGAAATCGCTTTCCTTAAGATGTATCCCGTGCGGACTATCGAGATTGGTGTCCAGTCGATGAACGACAAGGTCTTGCAGACTGCTGAAAGGGGACACACGGCAATGGAAAGCGAGCGGGCGGTGGAAAAAGTCGTTTCGGCAGGATGGGAAGCAGGGGTGCAACTGATGCCGGGGCTTCCCGGAGAAACCCGCGAAGGGTTCTTGGCGGGGGTTAAAAGGATCACCCGTTGGGGAGTTCGTTTCGCGCGGCTCTATCCCGCCGTCGTTCTGAAGGGAACACGATTGGCCGATGACTATAAGGAGGGAAGCTATATCCCTTTGGGACTTGAGGAGGCCGTTGCGTGGTGCGCCGCGGCCACAGAGATGTTTGAAACGGAGGGGGTGGAAGTCATTCGCGTGGGTTTGCCGGCCTCGGATCGTTTGAAAAGGGCGGTAATCGCCGGGCCTTATCATCCCGCTTTTGGTTTTCTCGTCCAATCTTACCGTTTCCACCGACGGCTTGAGACGGCGATGAGGAACTGTCACCTTGAAAAGAAGGAGATCATTGAAATCCGCCTTTCTCCCCGTAGCCTTCCCCTTCTTATGGGGGATCGTCGGCAAGGATGGGAGCGATTGAAAGCCCGATGGCCGGGAAGAAAGATTACCTACCGACTCGACCCTGCTTTCCCAGTGGAAAAGGTCAGGGTGGCGAGTGTGTCTACCCCCTGAGATTTAGACGCATGCCCGTTTTGAGATGTCCTTTTGCTATACAGGAATAGGGGTTTCTGTTATAAAAGTGTGATACGGGATTGGGCTAATGGCGGGTGGTGGATTGGAAGGTAGAGATGGGGTGAGCGATGCGGACGGCGTTTCGACGAATCATGAAAGAGAGGGGGTGGGTGTCGCCCGGAACACGATTGCTCGTTGGCGTATCCGGAGGGATAGATTCCATGGTCCTGCTTCATCTCCTCCGTGATTTGTCGAAGGAAGAGAAGATTGCTATCACGGTGGCTCATCTGAATCATGGCCTGAGAGGGGCCGAGGCGGAACGGGACGCCCGTTTTGTGACAAAGATAGCGAGGGAATGGGGTGTTGCCATCGAAACGGGAAGAGAAGACGTGAAGGCGGTAGCCCAGCAGGAAGGGCTTTCCGTTCAGGTGGCGGCGCGGAAGGTGCGGTACCGATTCTTCGAGCGAGTGAGAGAGAAAGCTGGGGCCAGATGGGTGGTTCTCGGACACAACGCCGATGATGTGGCAGAGACGATGATGATGCGATGGCTTCGGGGGACTTCCGTGGAGGGCCTGAGAGGGATACCCCTTCAAAACGGATGGACGATCCGACCACTGCTTTTCTTTCCTCGGGATGAGATCCAGAAGTATGCCGAGAGGGAAGGGGTTCCCTTCGTTGTGGACTCGTCGAATCGAAAGACAATTTATCTGCGTAACCGTCTGCGGCACGAATTGTTGCCACTGATCGTGAAGGAATATCAGCCCGCCTTTTCGAAACATCTGAACCGGTATGCCCAGTATTTTTCCGAGATTCACGTCTATCTTTCATCGGCCAGTGAGAAGATGAAGGGGAAGGTGATCGGGGAAGAGGGAGAAATCCTCTTGAAACCGTTTAGATCCTTTCATGTCGCTCTCCAGCGGGTTTTTTTAGAGCGTTATCTCCTTGAAGGGGGATGGATCGATGAGCCTTTGCGT
>CAZOBB010000119.1:0-18196 GCA_964577975.1 uncultured Thermodesulfobacteriota bacterium
GAAAGATAGTGACGAGTGACGAGTAAAAAAGTGAGGGAGTGAGAAGCGAGAGAGAATATGCTTAAAACTTAACAACTTAATAACTTAAAACTCGCAAAGCGAACAAACGAAACAAACGAGATAAACCAAATAAACGGAATAATTGGAGGAATTTCTATGAAACGTGACTACGGAAGGCATAGGCTTATCTTTGGCGTCCTTGGCGCCATCGTGATGGGCACCTTGTTGCTCGTGATGTTAACTCTGCCTGCCCTGGCCCAGGACGACTCCCCCTACCCGCCTCCCGCGGGGAAGGCTTGGATTAAATCAGGCGGGAAATGGGTCATGGTCCCCGCCCCGCCCAACGATGGGCCTTACCGATGGACGGGAAACGGCTGGGCAAAGATCGAAAACATCCCCCCGGAGAAGAAATGGGTTCCTCCACACTGGGACTACGATAACGACAAGTGGGTCATGGGACACTGGAAAGTGATGCGATCTGAGGATGAAACCCAGTATTGGGCCTCCGGACACTGGGCGGAAAATGGTCAGTGGATTGAGGGAGAGTGGAAAACAGGGGAGAGGCGATCCTCCGGCATCAACAACGATACGTGGATCCCGGGGGTCAATTCTCCACGTCCCATAAGGCCGAGACCGCCCGGCACCCGTCCGCCAGGGGTAAGGCCCCCTGGTGCCAGGCCTCCAAGGCCTCCCGTCAGACCTCCCGTGAGGCCCCGACCCAAATAAGACTTAACCTATTTCTCTATCCCGAAGGGGATGGGAACATCCATCTCCCACACGGTGGAAGGGTCGAGAACTTCATAACGGCTCTGGGTAAAAGGACATACGGCCTGACAGGCGGTGCAGGAAGCCCCGG
This sequence comes from uncultured Thermodesulfobacteriota bacterium, assembly GCA_964577975.1. Lineage (GTDB taxonomy): Bacteria > Desulfobacterota > S145-22 > S145-22 > S145-22 > JAOZMY01. The sequence continues at coordinate 857 of CAZOBB010000119.1, forward strand.
AGTCGATCCAGTAGTTGAGGCATTTCTTCCCGTCGATGTACCACTTTCGCGCCCCCGGGTTTCCCGTATCGACGGGAGGATGGGTCGTTCGCTCGCCGAAAGAGATGGCTTCTACCTCGCAGGTCTTGGCGCACCGCATGCAGCTCTCGCAGAACTCCTTGACGCCGAAGTCGATGGGACTATCGGGAACGAGGGGCATGTTGGTCAAAACCTTGCCGATCCGGACACAGGCCCCGTATTCGGGTGTAATCAAGAGGCCGTTTCGTCCCAACTGACCCAGGCCCGCGTCGATGGCGAGGGGAATACTCAGGGCCGTACCGTTCTTACAAGGGATAGCCGTGTAGCCGAGGGTTCGAATCGCCTCGGCGAGAGCCACATCCGTGATGCCCATTCGGGAATAGCCGATGTTTGTCGCCACACTCGTGTCGATGGAAGAGGATCCGATCCGTGCTAAGGTCCGGTTTACATCGATGATGGTCACCACCGCGAATCGGACGTCCCCGGGGATCACCAGCTCTGTCTCCGTCTCTTCAGGCTCCGAAACATCTCGGAAAACGATCTTTTTTGTCACAGGTGCCTCTGCCGAGTAGATATTCCGGCACGTCTCTTCATACACCCATTTCCGGTTGAGTTTCGCAATCCCCACCTGGTTGGCCCCCACCAGTCGCGCGATCTGTTTCACCTTTTTCGTCAACTCCGCGGGGTTGGGATCGGGTTCTGGGTTTCCCCTGAACGGCGGCGGCACGTTGATGGGATTCCAACTCAAAAAGCCCTCGTTCTCGTGACCCTCGCCATACGGCATAGTCAGCCGGTTCCATGTGGAGGCTCCCACCCACAGGGCGATGTGGGATCGCGCCTCTCTCACGTCCTTCACGTAGACCCCATCCCCGATCTGCGCCTTTTTGTATTGGCCCAGCATGTTCTGCATCCACACCTCGAACCAGGGCTGTCCCAGGTCCTCGGAAACCTTCTTGAAGGCCATGTCCTTTTCCGAAAAGCGCTTAAGATCCCGCCCTTCGTAAAGCTCTTCCGCCCCTTGCTCAAGAACTTGAAACGTCCTCCGCACCATATTTTTGTATGCCTCCAGAAATTATGTGATATGAAGTGAATGCATCATACGTTTCCGTCTTCACAATTGTCAATAAGATATTATCATCGTGACGTCTGACTTGATCTTTTATATTTCTGCATTTTTTGTTTGAGGGCAAGAAGCTTAAAATTCTAAATTCTTTTTTGGCGGCCGCAAGCCGCGCGTATCATGGCTTGAGCACCATTTACTTGTTTTGCAATTTAAAACCACTCTACCTGTCGGTTTCTTTCGAAACCCGTCAGACTCAGCCTTACAGTTTTAGCAAGTCTCTATTTTTTTCTTGACAAGGCGAAAAAAATGTTTTATGGGTATAGGCAGGTATAAAAGAGGTTTAAGGAAACAGAGGGTGAAAGGGATTATCATGCCAAGGAAAGAAGTTTTCGACCAAACAGCAAAAGGCTATTATTATTACTATTATTTTTGGGGGGGAGGTTTGCCCATAGGTTGATTGGTCTTTGTTTATCCAAAGAAAGCCGCGGGCAGACCCAAAAAGCCCGCGGCTTTTTTTATGTGACGAAATGGGGCGATGCGAAAGAATATTGCAAAAAAATATTCTGTGAGGGACAAGCCATGAATATCGTGCTCATAGGTTACCGATGTTGCGGCAAAAGCGTTGTAAGTGAAGCATTGGCCGCAAAGCTATGCAGAAAAAGGGTGGACACGGATAAACTTATTGAAAATCTCACCCGTCAACCCGTCGGGAAACTCGTATCGCTTCATGGCTGGAATTATTTCCGTAGAATTGAAAAAAGCATCATCAAAAAGGTGTCGGCAATGGATGGATTAATTATTTCCACGGGCGGCGGAGTGGTGATGGATGCAGAGAACGTCGAATATTTAAGAAAAAATAATAATCGGCTGGTTTGGCTCAGCTGCGCCCCTGAGATCCTCGCGAAAAGGATGGAGAATGATCGTGAATCGGGCAGGCTTCGGCCATCCCTTACGGGAAAGGATCCTATTCTTGAGATCAAAGAGGTATTAGAGCTCCGGAAGCCATACTACGCAAAGGCAGCCGATTATATCCTGGATACCGGTTCCCTTTCGATCAAGGAGGTGGCCGATTTGATCCTGGACGTCCTGCCGTTAGAGGGGGAAAGGTAACACGATGCCTGGAAACAGTTTTGGGAAATTATTTAAGGTTACTACGTTTGGGGAATCACATGGAACGGCTGTCGGGGTGATCGTCGACGGTTGCCCGCCAGGAATTGAATTAAGCCCGGACGATTTCGAAAGGGATATGGCAAGACGGGCGCCAAAAAATCCGTTCGAGACCCCCCGAAGAGAAAAGGATCGCGTAGAAATTCTTTCGGGGGTTTTCGAAGGAAAAACCACGGGGGCTCCCATTGCCCTTGTTATCTGGAACCATGATGTAAAAAGCAAACCTTATGAGATTTTGAGGAAGACGTTTCGGCCTGGCCATGGTGATTATACCTATTACAAGAAATACGGTCATTTTGATTTTCGGGGCGGGGGACGCTATTCGGCGCGGGAAACAGCAGCCAGGGTTGCCGCCGGGGTGGTAGCGGGCAAGGTCATTGATCCCTTGGGCATAACCATTTTGGCATACACCATCGAACTTGGGGGTATTAAGGCGGATCAAAGAAATGAAGCGTCGATCTATGGGAACCCCCTGTATTGCCCCGACGCCGTTGCGTCAAAAAGGATGGAAGAAGCGATGAAACAGGCGAGGAAAGAAGGTGATTCCTTAGGTGGAATTGTAGAGATAAAGATACGAGGTTGCCCCCCCGGTTTGGGTGAACCCGTATTTGATAAAATCGAGGCCGATCTCGCGAAAGCCATGTTCTCTATCGGCACGGTAAAAGGCATGGAGATTGGAGCGGGTTTTGGGGTAGCCAAGCTTAAAGGCTCTGAGAACAATGATCCGTTGACGCCGCAGGGTTTCAAAACCAACCATGCGGGCGGGATCCTTGGTGGGATTTCCAACGGGGAAGAAATCATTCTGAGGGTTGCCTTGAAACCAATTCCTTCCATAAAGATAGAGCAGGAATCCATAGACCGTAACGGCAATCCCGTCAGATTAAAACTCGAGGGAAGGTATGATGTCGCGGCAATTCCCCGGGTCATTCCGGTATTGGAAGCAATGGCCAAAATCGTTTTGGCGGACCATTATCTCCGAAATCGCGCGATCCGGATGACAAGGAGATAAAAAATGCAAGTGTTGTTTGGACATGAGTTGACTGCACAAACAAGAACTCTTTACCCTGAAAACGTGCGGAGAAATTTTTATTTTTATGATTGGAGGGCTCCGCCCATTTGCCTGGGGAAGTGTGAATCTTCAAAGGCGATGGGTGGTAAAAGCACTCATCGCCTTTTTTAGCAATTAACAATTAGGTGGTGGATAGGTGGCAATAAAGCCTTATCTGAAAAGAAAATGAAACAAACAAGACTAAAGGGGCAAAAAAATGATAGGCAAAGAAATCAGACTGGAAAGGATCATCAATCGTAACACTAAAAAGGCCGTTATTGTACCCATGGACCATGGGGTAAGCTCAGGGCCTATCGTGGGTATCACGGATATGAAAAAAGCAATGGCACAGGTGGCCGACGGAGGGGCGGATGCCGTGGTAGTGCACAAAGGCATAGTGGCAAAGGGACACAGGAAAAGTGGGCCCGACCTTGGACTCATTGTCCACCTGTCGGGGAGCACATCCCTATCCCCGGAGCCAAATGCCAAGACCCTTGTTTGCACGGTTGAGGAAGCAATCAGGCTGGGGGCTGATGCCGTTTCAGTCCATGTAAACATTGGGAACGGAAGGGAAAAGGAGATGCTTGCAGACCTGGGGCGAGTGGCGGAAAGGGCAGCCTACTGGGGAATGCCGCTCCTGGCCATGATTTATCCCAGGGGTGAAAAGATCAAAAACGAATATGACAAAGAGGCAATAAAACATGCTGCCCGTCTGGGAGCTGAGCTGGGAGCTGATGTGGTGAAGGTATCTTACACGGGGGATCCCGATTCGTTCAGGGAAGTGGTGGAAGGATGCAGTGTGCCCGTGATTATCGCTGGGGGCCCAAAGATGGAGTCGGACCGGGCGGTCCTCGAGATGGTAAAAGGCGCAATGGAGGCAGGGGCGGCGGGAACCTCCATCGGCCGAAACGTGTTCCAGCACCCCGACCCAACCAGGATGGTGGCGGCCCTTGCGATGATTGTTCACCGCGGGGCGGGCGTGGATGAGGTCATGGAATTTTTGCACACAGACAATGGAGGGAGAGATGAAGCAACCGGTAACTGGCGGGGCAAGCAGGCCGCGGCTTGATGAACTTCGGGCACGGGTGGACGAAATTGACCGTGAAATTTTGGGGCTCATAACCTCCAGACAGCGCTTGGCCAAAGAAATCGGCAACGAGAAAAGGGCCCTTGGGCATGAGGTGGTGGATCTGGCCAGGGAACAAGAGGTTATTGAGCGCCTTGCAGCGCTCGCGAGACCTCCCCTCTCTCCTCGAACCCTAAAAGCCATATATCGGGAAATTATATCCGCAGCCCGTTCTGTGCAGGAGCCTGTGTCGGTGTGTTACCTCGGCCCGGAAGGCAGCTTTTGTCATGAGGCGGCTGCCTCCCTGTTCGGTCACGCCGCAGAGCTGGTACCTGAGGCAGGCGTTCAGGACATCTTCTCGATGGTTGAAAGGGATTTATGCAGTATGGGGATGGTGCCCATAGAAAACTCATACCAGGGCTCTGTGGGTATCACCCTCGACCTGTTTTATGAGTATGATCTGAAGATCCAGGGGGAAACCTACCTCAGGATAAGGCAGCACCTTCTCAGCAAAGAAGGGGCCCTTGACAGGGTTCACACCATTTACTCCCATCCCATGGCCCTCTCCCAGTGTAGGAAGTGGCTTGGAGAGCACATGCCTGGAGTGCAGAACCGGGAAACGTCTAGCACCTCGGAGGCGGCCCGCCTGGCTGCCAAGAATAGAGGCGTCGCGGCCATAGGAAGCGAAATGGCGGCCCAGGTCTATCATCTCAAAACCCTGGCAAAAGGAATCGAAGGCGATCCTCATAACGTGACCCGCTTCGTGGTCATAGGAAAGACAAGGGTAAAAAAGGGAGTGAGGAACAAGACTTCCGTGCTGTTTACCCTGCCCCACAAGGCGGGGGCCCTTAGCAAGGCCATATCTCCCCTTGCAGAAAGGGGCATAAATATGGCCCGTATCGAATCAAGACCTGCCAAGGGAAAGAGGTGGGAATATCTCTTCTTTGTGGATGTAGAGGGACACCAGGAGGAACCGGAGGTTGCTCGTGCCCTAAAGGAAATGGAACAGGCCTGTAGTTACTTCAAGGACCTGGGGTCTTATCCTGCAGGAGGCGAACCGTGGGAATAGGGCAGCCAAAGGCAGGAATCATCGGTGGTACCGGCAGGATGGGTTCATGGATTGGGGATCTGCTGGAGGGCCTTGGCATTGAGGTGATAAAATGCGGCCGTTCAACCCCTTTGAGGCCTGAAGAGGTCGCCCGAATTTGCGACATAGTGGTCATCTCTGTACCCATAAAAGAAGTCGTAAATGTCATAAGACAGGTCGGCCCGTTGGTTAGAAACGATGCCATCCTAACGGATCTAACCTCTATGAAAGCGGAGCCCATTGAGGCCATGTTGACATTTTCTCGAGCTCAGGTTGTTGGCCTGCACCCCCTCTTTGGTCCCAATGCCCCGAAAGAGGGGGCAGATCTGAAGGTGGCGGTTTGTCCGGGGAGGGGAAAGAAGGCCCTTGACTGGGCCATTGAGACACTGGAGGCAGCGGGTCTGAAATCCCTACAGGTAAGTCCACAGGTTCATGACCAACTCATGTCAATTATACAGGGGGCCCAGCATTTTGCCATGATCGCCTTTGCCATGACTATCATGGGCTCAGGATATGCGCTGAAGGATCTCGCGGCATTCGCCACGCCCTCGTTCGTTCAAACGGCGGAAAGGATTCGGGGTATCCTCGGCCAGCCTTCGGAGCTGTTTGGTGCCCTCATGATGGATAACCCCTCATCCGTTCACTCGATTCACTCCCACACACAATGCGTTGAAGAACTCGAGGCCATTGTCCAAAAGAGGGACATGAACTCCTTCGGTGAACTGTTTTTGTCGCTGAAACAATATTTTAATGAGGAGGAAACCGGCCATGAAAGAAATATGGATCAAGGCGGATCCATGGGAAAAGCAACTGGTCACCGCGGCCCTTGAATCGGGCGCGGATGCCGTGATCGTTCCGGATGAAAAGGTGGGTGCGGTCAAAGAGCTTGGCATAATTGCCACCGTGGCAAAAAAGGGAGACCTGCGGTGGGACGAGGATGTGACGAGGATTGAGATACGCTCCATGGAGGATGAGGACAAGATCATCACCTTGAGCCGGACCATGAAGGTGGTGGTGGATACCCCTGACTGGGCCATAATTCCGCTGGAGAACCTGGTGGCCCGCTCCGACAATATCTATGTGCCGGTAAAAGACCTAAAGGAGGCCGAAACCGCCCTGGGCATCCTGGAAAAGGGAGTGGCAGGGGTCATCCTCGAAGACGCAACCCCCGCTCAAGTAAAGGAGATAGTGACCCGGCTCAAATCTAGCCGTGAATCCCTTCCCCTCGTGGAGTTTACCATAGAGGCCGTTATCCCGGCCGCCATGGGAGATAGGGTCTGTGTGGATACCTGCACCATGATGACGGAGGGAGAAGGGCTTCTGGTCGGAAACAGCAGCCGGGGGCTCTTTTTGATCCACTCCGAAAGTATCGAAAACCCCTATGTGTCACCCCGGCCCTTCAGGGTGAATGCAGGCCCCGTTCATGCCTACGTTATGGGGCCCGACGGAAAGACCCGGTACCTCTCTGAGCTCAAGGCAGGGGATCAGGTCCTGGGAGTGAATGCAAAGGGAGAGACTTCACCGCTTCTCGTTGGACGGGTCAAGATTGAAAAGAGGCCGCTGCTTCTGATTGAGGCAACGGGACCCAATGGACCTGTGAACACAATCGTGCAGAATGCTGAGACCATACGGCTTGTTGATCTTCGGGGCGAACCCGTCTCCGTGGTGAAGCTGCACGGGGGAGATAAGGTGCTTGGATATGTCGAGGAGGCGGGCAGGCACTTTGGCCATAAAATTAACGAAAGTATAACGGAGAAATAAGATGGCCGTTCAGCTCAAGGACGCCCAATCCGAGTTTTGCATACCCGTGATGGCCGAAGACAAAACAGAGGCATCAACCGGGACAGACCGGCTTTCAGGTGGGGCTGATCTTTTGAGACAAGACGCGATCCGGGAAGGAATCGCAAGACACCGAGGCAGGACAAGCCGGAAGGTATCGCCTCCCTTGGGGAGGCCCATCGATTTCAACAGTGCCGACAATGACACCGGCAGGGTGATCCCGGCCGGCCGACTTTAGATGAGATGAAGGAAATTTTGAGGCTGTGTATATGAAGATTGACCAATACACACAACTCTACGGCATCATTGGTTTTCCAGTGCGCCATTCCCTTAGCCCGCTTATGCATAACACCGCCTTTGAGGCACTGGGAATAAACGCCGTCTACCTGGCATTTGAAACAATGAATCTTAAAGGGGTGATCAAGGCGATGAAGGCACTTACGATAATGGGCATGAGCGTCACCATACCCCACAAAACCAGCATAATACCTTACCTAGATGAGTTACACCCGCTGGCAAAACAGATAGGTGCCGTCAACACCATCGTCAACCATGAAGGCCGTCTCATCGGTTACAATACCGATGCGACAGGGGCCCTGGCGGCATTGGAAAGGAGAGTTGATATGAAGGGGCTCAGGTGTCTGATACTGGGCGCGGGAGGGGCGGCAAGAAGCATCGGATTTGCCCTCAAGGGCGTGGGTGCAAACCTGTGGATTACCAATCGAACCGCCTCAAAGGCAAAGGCCCTTGCCGAGGCATTGGGCTGTGGGTCAATCGACTGGGACGAGATGGGCGGGTTTGAGACAGATCTTATCGTCCAGGCCACGCCTGTGGGCATGGCGCCCCACACAAATGCCTGTCCCGTGCCGGAAACCCTCCTGAAGCCAGGCACGGTCGTTATGGACATCATCTACAATCCCTTGGAGACAAGGCTTGTCAAGATCGCCAGATCCAGGGACTGCATTGTGATTGACGGCCTTTCCATGTTTGTCCGCCAAGGGGTTGAGCAGTTCAGGTTGTGGACCCGGACAGACCCTCCTGTCTCTCTCATGGAAAAGGTCGTAACAGAAGCCTTGAAAGGGCACGAGGATGCAAACGGACAAAACCAAAAAGGTTAGCGCTAGGGTCAAGATCCCCGGCTCCAAGAGTATAAGCCACCGGGCGGCCATAGCGGCCGCGCTTGCCCATGGCGAGAGCGAACTCAAAGAATTTCTCTTGTGCGAAGATACCCTCTATACAGTATCCGCCTTAGAGAAGCTGGGTGTAATTCTTTCCTTCTCTGGCCTGCCCTCAGGCCAAAATGAAACGCAGCTCCGTGTAAAAGGCCGGGGTGGAGTTCTCAGCGTGCCGCCACCGCAACAAGAAATATACCTGGGAAACAGCGGCACCTCCCTGCGCCTTCTCGTCTCGGTATCGGCGCTTGCCCGTGGAGACATAGTCCTCACGGGCACCTCTCGGCTTAATGAGCGCCCCATTGGTGAATTGATTGAGGCGCTAAGTGAACTCGGAGTAAAGGCCAATTATCTGAAAAACCGCGGTAGAACCCCCGTGCGTCTTTCAGGCGGGCAAATCAAAGGGGGCAGGGTCAGGATAAATGCGAGTAAGAGCAGCCAGTTTATTTCTTCGCTACTCCTTGCGGCTCCCTACTCGGAAAAGGATGTGGAAATCGAGGTGACCGGCACCCCCGTGTCCCTCCCCTACGTTGACCTTACCATTGATGTAATGAAAAGATTCGGCGCAAAGGTGAACCAGGAGGGTTACAGGTATTTCAGGGTCAAGGCCGGCCAGCGCTACAAGGGACAAAACTATTCCATCGAGGGAGACGTGTCCTCCGCCTCGTATTTCTGGGCTGCCGCTGCCGTGAGTGAAGGCATGGTGGTCACGGAAAATATCTATCCTTACAGCACCCGTCAAGGCGATATTAAGTTCCTGAATATCCTTGATCAAATGGGCTGCCAAGTTGAGAAAGAGATTGATCGCGTCACTGTCCGTGGCGGAGAGCTGAAAGGAATCGAGGTGGATATGGGCCAGATGCCTGACATGGTTCCTACGCTGGCCGCTCTTGCGCTTTTTGCACGAGGCAGGACCCGTATACGCAATGTCGCCCACCTGAGGCATAAGGAAAGCGACAGGCTCCGTGCCATAGCCACCGAGTGGAGAAAACTTGGGGCGAAAGTGGAAGAGCTTGCGGATGGCCTTACAATACAAGGCCGCCTTCCCCTCGAGCCGGCAATGGTTGACCCTCATAACGACCACCGTATCGCCATGAGTCTGGCGGTGGTAGGGTTGAGGGTAAAGGGGGTAAAGATAAGAGAAAAAACCTGCGTAAGAAAATCATACCCCGGATTTTGGGATGTGTGGCAACAGTTTGGGCCTTGACATTTTATTTTAATTTAGATAAAAAATATTCAAGATGAGGAAGAAAGGGAAATATTATTCAGAACAGAGAAGTGCAACCAGTTCATTGCGCAAGTGGTGGTGGCTCAGCTCTTATAAAGGGATGAGCCCACCGTAATATCAGAAAACGGCCGTGGGCCCATCTACCAGGCTCCACGGACGTTATTATACAGGATCTTTAGAAAACCGTGGGGCTAAAAACCCCACGGTTTTTTTATGAGGAGTTTTGTGGTGAAGATAGTACCCACTTTTTGTGAATTTGAGCAAATGGCTAAAGTAGGGAATGTCATTCCCGTGTATTATGAAACTTTGGCGGACATGGAAACCCCCGTCTCGGCATACCTGAAGACAAGGGATAACACCTTTTCTTTTCTCCTCGAAAGTGCCGAACTTGGCAAACGATGGGGAAGATATAGTTTCATTGGGTGGAATCCTCACTTAGTGGTTAGTGTGCGGGACAAGGATATGGAAATCTCGAGGGGAAACAAACAAACATTCCTGAGAGATGTAAAAAATCCCTTGCAAGTGCTGAGAGATATAAACAGGGGTTTTCATCCCGCCTGGGAGACAGGTGACTTCCATCTTCCTGGTGGTCTTATCGGATACTTCAATTATGATCTTTTGAGAAAATGGGAACCCGTCGAGTGTCCATACGAGGTCTCGAATTTTCCTGAGAGCGTCTTTGTGGCTCCACAACAGCTCATTATCTTCGATCACCTGAGGCATGTAATCAAGGTAATCGCTCTTGTGTATCTTGAGGATAATACCGATCTGGGTAAGGCCTATGAACAGGCCGTCCAAAGGATAAAAGCTACCGACTCAAAACTCCGGTCTCCTTTACACCAATACTTGACAGAAAAGACGTTTCGCATCTCTAACTTCGTTTCCAACATCAGCAAAAGGGAGTTTGAAGCCAAAGTCCGACGGATCAAAGAATACATCATGGCGGGGGATGTAATTCAGGTTGTCCTGTCGCGGCGGTTTTCCGGTGATATGTCGGGTGATCCTTTCGTCCTTTACCGAACCTTAAGAAGTATTAACCCTTCCCCATATATGTTTTATCTCCATTTTGATGACGTGAAGCTGATTGGTGCCTCCCCCGAAATCCTTGCCCGACTTACCAACAGAAAAATCGATCTCAGGCCTATTGCCGGGACAAAACCCCGCGGTGCAACAGCGAAAGAAGATAGCACATTCGAAAAAGAACTTTTGGAAGATCCCAAAGAACGCGCCGAACATATCATGCTGGTGGATCTTGGGAGAAATGATGTTGGAAAGGTGGCGGTAGCAGGATCTGTCGAGGTCTCCAAATTCATGGAAATAGAGCGGTACTCCCATGTGATGCACATCGTTTCCCACGTTCAAGGAATCCTGAAACCGGAGCTTGACTGTTTTGATCTTTTCATGTCCGTCTTCCCTGCGGGGACTGTCACCGGGGCCCCCAAAGTCAGGGCCATGCAGATTATCAGCGAGCTGGAACCCTCCCCCAGAGGGGCGTATGCCGGAGCAGTGGGTTACTTCAGCTTTGATGGGAATATGGATTTTTGCATCACCATACGGACAATCATCATTTCAAAAAACAGGCTTTCCGTCCAGACGGGAGCAGGAATTGTCTATGACTCCGTGCCGGAAAAGGAATATGAAGAAACCATCGGAAAGGCCGCCGGAATCTTCAAGGCCATGGAAGGAGCACAACAACAATGAAATTTTTAGTCATCGACAATTACGATTCTTTTACGTACAACCTGGTTCAGATGATAGAAACCCAAGGAGGGGAGGCAGCGGTATACCGGAATGATGTAATCGGTATCCAAGACATAGAGAAATTGAGACCATCCGCTCTTCTCATTTCTCCAGGCCCCTGCACCCCTGCCCAGGCCGGCATCTCCTTAGCTGCCATCCGTTTCTTCGGCCCAAGAATTCCAATCTTAGGAGTCTGTCTTGGACATCAAGCCATTGCCGTAGCCTACGATGGAAAGATTGCTCGGGCTAAACGTATCATGCACGGAAAAACCTCCCCTATCTTCCATGATGGAAAAACGATTTTCAATGGCCTTCCCAACCCTTTTGAGGCAACCCGTTATCACTCCCTGATAATAGAACGTACCGGGATTCCCGACTGCCTTGAAGTCAGCGCCTGGACGGAAGAGGGAGAAGTCATGGGGGTCAGGCACCGCACATATAAGATGGAGGGTGTGCAATTCCACCCAGAATCCATTCTGACGATCGAAGGATCCCATCTCATCGAAAACTTTATTGCTCTTTACTGCGCCAAGGGGAAGAGATCCCAGGGATAGGCTTGCAAATCATTCATAAACCAAGCCGAGTGAAAAAGGCTGCGTAATAGATGTCTGAAAAGCAAAGCATTTTGAACAAGCAGAAGATAAAAGGTGGAAGAGGGTCTTCCAAAGAAAGAAACTACCCAAACAACGATCATAAAAGGGAAGGAGTACCATGAAGATCAAACAGGCAATCGCAAAGGTGGTAAGACTGGAAAACCTCTCAGAGACAGAGATGGAAGAGGTCATGGAAGCAATCATGACCGGCAATGCCACGCCCGCCCAGATTGGTTCCTTCATCACGGCCCTCAGGATCAAGGGAGAAACCTTGGACGAAATCACAGGGGCCGCACGGGTTATGCGGGACAAGGCCAGAAAAGTCAAGGTTAACAACCGCCTTGTCAACCTTGATCGTGATGAAATCAATTTGGATGACGAAACCATCTTGGACACCTGCGGGACAGGGGGAGACGGCACCAATACTTTCAATGTTTCCACCACCACCGCTTTTGTTGTGGCGGGAGCCGGGGTAATGGTGGCCAAACATGGTAACAGGGCCGTTTCCAGCCGATGCGGGAGTGCGGATGTTTTGGAAAATTTAGGCGTAAATCTCGATATTGACGTTTCAGATGTTGAGCGGTGTATCAGGGAGATTGGAATAGGGTTTCTCTACGCCCCTCTATTCCATGGAGCCATGAAATACGCCGCGGGACCCAGACGGGAAATAGGCATAAGAACCCTCTTCAACCTGCTGGGGCCTCTCACCAATCCCGCCGGGGCCACGGTTCAAGTCTTAGGTCTTTACACCCCCGATCTTACCCGAACCATAGCTCAGGCCCTTGGACGATTAGGGACAAGGGAGGCCTTTGTGGTTTGCGGAGAAGGTACCTATGATGAAATCAGCATCTGCGGTCCCACGACTGTCTCGCATTTGAAGCAGGGTCGCGTAAAAAATTTTGAAATAACCCCGGAAGAATTCGGAATTCATCGCGCCGTCCCCGAGACCATCAAGGGGGGAAACGCGAGGGAAAACGCGCACATTGTTCGGCAAATACTAAACGGTGAAAAAGGTCCCAAAAGAGACATGGTTCTGCTCAATGCCGCCGCAGCGTTTGTGGTGGCCGGTTTGGACAGCGATTTCACGCAAGGGATTGAAAGGGCAAAAGATTCCATCGATTCCGGCCGGGCAAGGGAAAAGCTCGATTCCCTTGTGCGACTGACGAACGAAACCAGAAACTTCGTTTGCAGCGAATCGTAGGGCTCGGGTATCGTGCATTCACAGCTGATAGAAATACTGGCCCACAAGCGAAAAGAGATCGCCACTTTGAAGAAAGTCGGAAGGCGTTTGGATAGAAGGCATGAACTTTCTCCCCTCCGTGATTTCAAGAAGACACTGAGCACGCATGGCGCTACACGTGTCATTGCCGAGGTAAAATTCGCCTCGCCTTCCACCGGGCCAATTCGCGTAAAAACCGATCCTGTTTTGATCGGGAAAAGTTATGAAAGGGGTGGTGCATCGGCAATCTCTTTTCTCACGGACAAACGTTTCTTTGGCGGCGACTTAAAGCAGCTTCCCCGGTTCAAACAATCACTTTCTCTTCCTGTCCTGCGCAAGGATTTCATCCTCGATCCTTGCCAGGTAATTGAATCCTTTACCTATGGCGCAGACGCCATTCTCCTGATAGCTAAAATCCTTTCAGAGAAACAGCTCGGGGAATTGATGAATATGGCAAGCGAGCTGGGGATGGCGGTTCTTACCGAAGTTCACGATGCCTCCGATGTAGAGAAAGCGCTGGCGACCGGTGCCGACATTATAGGGATCAACAACAGGGATCTGGAAACCTTTGAGGTGGACATCAAAACGACGGTGGAGCTCGTCCGGATGATTCCCAAGGACCGTTTTATCGTGAGTGAAAGCGGTATAAACTCTGCAGAAGATATGCGGCTCTTAAAAAGGATAGGCGTCCATGCGGCACTGGTGGGAACCGCCCTCATGAAGAGTCGCGATCCGGAGGTAAAAACGAAAGAATTGGTCGAGGCGGCCAAATGAGGAGAAGACCGTGGTAAAGATCAAGATCTGCGGCATAACCCATAAATCCGATGCGTTCATGGCGGTGGAAATGGGGGTGGATGCCCTCGGCTTCATCTTTGCCCCCAGCGAAAGGGGCATCCACCCTGAAAAGGCCCGCGAAATTATCCGAAGCCTTCCCCCTTTCGTGCAAACCGTGGGGGTGTTCGTGAATGAGAAACCGGCAAGGATACACGATTTGATAGCCTTTTGTGGCTTGGATCTTGTGCAACTTCATGGAGATGAACCCCCGCAGATGTGCAACCTATTCATGCCACGATGTGTCAAGGCAATACGAGTGCGCTCCCGCTCATCACTTCGAGGGATCGAGTCATATACAGGTAAGGTACGAGCGCTACTTCTCGACACCTATTCAGAGGAAAAAAGAGGAGGGACAGGAATCACCTTCAACTGGGACCTTACGGCGGAAGTCAAGAAAGCGGGCATTCCCATTATCCTCGCAGGGGGGCTCCATCCAAACAATATTAAGGAAGCCATTTTCACTGTTCGCCCTTTCGCAGTGGACATCAACAGCGGAGTAGAAGAGAAACCGGGAAAAAAGAGTCGCCTCCTCATGGAAGAAATGATTAAAAAAATCACCCAGGTTAATAGAGAAGGAGTCATCCATGAACAATAAGGAAGGTTATTACGGGGAATTTGGAGGTGCCTTTATTCCCGAAACCCTTTTCTCCACGCTTGAAGAACTTACGAATGCCTTTCGGCAAGCCAAGGAAGACCCTCAATTTTGGGAGGAATACGAAAAAATCCTATCCACCTATTCGTGCCGGCCAACCCCCCTTACTTTTGCGGAAAACCTTACCCATAGTTTCGGAACTGCCCGTATCTACATCAAGCGGGAAGACCTGAATCATACCGGTGCCCACAAGATAAACAATGTCATAGGGCAGGGACTCCTTGCAAAAAGGATGGGGAAAACAAGAATCATCGCAGAGACAGGAGCCGGTCAGCACGGGGTTGCCACGGCAACCATGGCGGCAAGATTTGGATTCCAATGCACCATCTATATGGGAGAGGTGGATAGGGTGCGGCAACGTCCAAATGTCTTCTGGATGGAGCGACTGGGTGCCGAAGTCATTCCCGTGAAAAACGGGACCATGATTTTGAAGGACGCCATGAACGAGGCATTGCGGGACTGGATCACTCACCCGGACACTACCCACTACCTTATAGGCACCGCCTGTGGTCCTCATCCCTTCCCAGAGATGGTTACCTACTTCCAGTCGATCATCGGCAAAGAAGCGCGTCGGCAAATCGTGGAGCGTGAAGGGAAACTCCCCGGCCGGATTTATGCATGCGTGGGAGGAGGTTCCAATGCCCTTGGCATCTTCCGTGCTTTCTTTGACGACCCTGTGGAACTCGTAGGGGTCGAGGCGGGTGGTCAGGGTATCAATTCCAGAAAACATGCGGCCCGTCTCGCATCAACAAACGGCAGCATAGGTGTAGCGCATGGATACAAAACCTATTTCCTTCATGATCAGGATGGCCAAATGAAAAAAACTCACAGCGTAGCCGCGGGATTGGATTATGTGGGGGTATCCCCTATCCTCGCATCCCTAAGAGACAAACGAAAAATCCGGTTTGAGGCAGCCACAGACAACGATGTCTTGAAAGCCTTTTCTTTTGTTGTGAGAAAAGAGGGGCTGATCCCTGCACTCGAATCGGCCCACGCCTTTGCGCAGGCCTTCAAAGAGCTTCCCAGCCTCAGTCGGGATGACATTATTCTTATCAACCAGTCAGGGCGGGGAGATAAAGACATATTCACCATAGCGGACGCCTTAGGAGATCCCGGGTGGCATAAATTCATTAAGGAGAAGGAAAAGGAATATGGAACTTGAATCCTACATTAGGACGAAAAGGAAACAAAATAAAATTCTTCTAATGACACATATTGTTATAGGATATCCTTCTTTTGGTGAGTGCTTCAAGATCGTAGAAACCATGGTTGAGGCAGGCGTTGACCTTATGGAGCTTCAGATCCCTTTCTCAGAACCTGTTGCAGACGGCCCTGTGATTCTTAAAGCAAATGAGGTAGCTCTGAGAAAAGGGGTAACGGTAAAGGATTGCCTTGACTTTGCGGAAAAGGTGGCTTGTAGGTTCCAAATTCCTTTCCTCGTCATGACATATTACAATATCCCCTTCAAATACGGTGTAAAGGAATTTGTATCGGCAATAGCCGACAAGGGACTGCAAGGGGCTATTATCCCTGATCTTCCTCCTGAGGAAGCCAAAGAGTATCTGGAAGCCATGTTTTCCAAAGGTCTTGCACCCGTTTTCATCTTTTCACCCACCTCCTCGGAAAAAAGGATGAAGTATATCGCTTCCCACGCAAGAGGTTTTATCTATTGCGTGGCAAGGCAGGGGATTACCGGAGCCGAGACAGACTTTTCAGACACTTTGGCGGAATACCTCAACAGATGCCGACGTGCAACCTCTCTGCCTTTGGCTGTGGGATTTGGCGTCAAACAGCGTGAGGAAGTCAAATTCTTAGAAGGAAAGGCAGACATCGCCGTTATTGGAACGCAAAGCATTCGGATTGTAGAAGCCAAAGGCATTAACGCATTAGGCGCTTTCATCGAAGAAGTACGCCCCTCCCGCAAGCGACGTCGAATACAACCCTGAGGGATTAAATTGTCCGTGATAGGTGTAGTAGTCTTGTCTATTACAAGTGATCGCTATTTTCGTGTTTCTTTTCCTTCTCCTGTGTCTTTTACCCGCCGGTCGGGGAAGGGGCGCGCCTCCGGTCTTCTACCGCCCGGCCTGAGGGCCTTCAGCTCTTCCCTCCCAACTCGTCACTTTTTACTCGTCACTGCCTTTCAGCCTCCTTTTGCCTCTTGCCTTTTGCCTTTTGCCTATTGCCTATTGCCCTTCCCCGCTTTCAGCTTGGAGCTTGGAGCCTCTATCAATCCCGAACCGACACCCCATCCAACCGAAAAAATTAACAAACTCAAAACCTGACCCCGGGTTTCTCTCTCCTCTCAGAATCTAAGATTCATGACTCCACGGAACACCAGCAAACTGGCACAACTTGCGACTATCATTGACATAAAAAAATTTTTATTATAATATTTATCTATGTTAACCATCACCTTTCATTACAGTGGAAACATCTTCGATAAGGTTGAAGAATAGACGTATGAGAAGGCGACAAAGCATAATGCAATAACCGCGGAACATCCTTTGTTCCAATAAAAAAAGGAGGACGATTCATGGCAAAACTGGCAGATATCGAAGGCATCGGGGAAGCGTACGCGGCGAAGTTAGAGGCGGCGGGGGTCACATCCCTGGAAGATTTCCTGAAGAAGTGCGCGGACAAAAAGGGCCGGAAGGCAATGGCGGAAAAGACGGGC
>CAZOBB010000120.1:0-27693 GCA_964577975.1 uncultured Thermodesulfobacteriota bacterium
GTCCATCCATCACGGCGGCGGCGTGGGGATCGGGTATTCGATCCACGCCGGCCAGGTCATCGTGGCGGACGGGACGGACGAGGCGGCGCGCCGGATCGAGCGGGTCCTGACCAACGACCCGGGCAGCGGCGTCGTGCGGCATGCCGACGCGGGCTACGACATCGCGATCCGCACGGCCAAGGAGAAGGGAGTCAAGATTCCCGGAATTACCATGTAAATCTACCTGAAGGAAATTCTCGAAAAAAAGGGGGGCAGTAATTGCCTCCCTTTTTCATATGATTTTATTGAGCGAATACTCGATGATGCCTTCCGCGCCAGCCTTCTGAAGCTTTGGGATGAGATCCCGAACCTCCTGCTCCTCCAAGACGGTTTCAACGGCAAACCAATCGCTCTGGTACAACGGAGAAATGGTGGGAGCATTCAAGCTGGGAAGGAGCCGAATAACCTTTTCAAGGTTTTCCTTGGCCACATTTAATTTCATTCCCACCATCCCCATGGCTCGGAGGGCGCCTGTGAGAAGGAGGGCGATTTGCTCGATCTTTTCCCGCTTCCAGGGAGTTTCCCACGCGGTTTTGTTGGCTATCAACTGGGTATTTGTCACCAGCAACTCTTCAACGATGCGAAGCCCGTTGGCTCGAATGGTGCTACCCGTTTCCGTCACCTCGACAATGGCATCCGCCAATCCCTCGATGATCTTTGCTTCGGTAGCTCCCCAGGAAAATTCCACGTCAACCTCGATATTTCTCTCCGCGAAGTAACGTTTCGTGAACTCGACCAGTTCCGTATAAATCTTCTTTCCATTCAAATCTTCTATTCGCTGAATAGGAGAATCTTTATCGACGACAAGAACCCATCGGGCAGGATTTCGACTTGCCTTGGAATAGATGAGATCCGTCACCACAACAACATCAGAATTGTTTTCCAAAATCCAATCCTTCCCCGTAAGGCCGAGATCCAAGGTTCCCTGCTCCACAAACCGAGACATCTCTTGGGCCCGCGCCATGATACATCGGATCTCCGGGTCGTCGATGCCTGGAAAATAATTGCGAGAGTAAATAGTAATTCGCCATCCCGATCTCTTGAAGAGGTCGATCGTCGCCGACTCCAGACTCCCTTTTGGAATCCCCAGCTTGAGAACGCGGTTCATTTGTATACCTCTTTCGGATCGAAAACGGGAGGCTCCACTTCCACGAAAGTTCCATCCCTTTCTCTCATTCTGTAGAAACAGCTTCGGTGCCCCGTATGACAGGCCGCACCCCCGACCTGGTGCACCTTCAACAGGATCGTGTCTTCATCACAGTCGATATAAACCTTTTTGACTTCCTGAACGTTTCCCGAGCTTTCGCCCTTCGTCCACAATGTTTGCCGCGAACGGCTCCAATACGTCGCCTTTCCGGTCTCCAGCGTCTTTCGATACGCCTCCTCGTTCATGTAGGCCAACATCAAGACCTCTCCCGTCGCGTCGTCCTGAACAATCACCGGCACCAAACCGTTTCCCTTCGCGAAATCGATTTTCATTTCTATCTACTCTTTTGAGACCGCGAACTAGTCTTTGAGACCCTTTACGAGGAAAATTCGATATTCCACGTGGGTAAAGGGATGAACCTTGGGAAATTTCTGGAAAAGCCATCCTGTCCAGATGACGGTCCCATTCTCGTAAACCTTCACCTTCGCGGCAGGATTTTTCTGCTCGTTATCCTTCGTCGTGATAGTCGATCCCCCCATTGTGAAATTCGGCAGAAAATAAAGCACCTCAATCTCAAAAGGGGTGCCTTCCACCTTCGTCTTTTGTCCGATCGGTATCGTGACACTCGTCTGCTTCTTGGTCTTGATAGCGTGGATCGAAAGGACTACCTTCTTCCACGTCTTTTTGACGTCGTCCGGCACCTCCACAACAAAATCACTCATTTTTGTCATTCCCCCATGATGAAACTTTTCCGGAGGGCCTGGTTTCGTCGTGGGTGCAGGGGTCGGGGTTACCGGTTTAGCTTCCGCTTTTGCTTCCATTTTTTGGGTCTTCTTTTCAGGCTGTTTCGCCGTTGAAGAGTCCGATTTGGAACACGCTATTCCGAGGAACGCGACAACAAGGATCGCCAGTGTGCAAATGGTTGAACGTTTAATGGCTCGTACCTCCCTAAAAGTAAATTTGATGGCGGAGAGAGAGGGATTCGAACCCTCGGTAGGGTTTTAAGCCCTACACTCGCTTAGCAGGCGAGCGCCTTCAGCCAGCTCGGCCATCTCTCCAGCACCTTTAAATTTCGACCCTTCCTTATAAAACACCTGAAAAAAAATGTAAAGGGCCATCGAGGCCATTTGACAGTCATAACAATATCATTTCATAAGCTTAAGAGGCACAAGATGAAATATTCAGAGAAATATTGCACTCTTTGAGGCGATATGTTAAAAAGCGGCTTAAGAATCGTTTGTTGTAAAGGAGATACCTTCCATGGAAAGGAAAAATGAGATGAAGCGCAATAGGATTGGAAAGCTGACGGTTCTCTTCGTTCTTGTTGTCGTGTTGGGTGTCCTGATGGGAGGAGGACTGTATGGAATCAAGGCGGCTACAGACAAAGAACCTTACGAAAGTCTCAAGGTTTTTACGGACGTCCTTCATATTATCGAAAAGGATTACGTAAAGCCTGTTCAAACAAAAGAACTGATCTACGGCGCCATTAAAGGAATGCTGAATTCTCTCGATCCTCATTCATCCTTCATGACGCCTAAGATGTACAAGGAAATGCAGGTTGAAACAAAAGGCAGTTTTGGAGGATTGGGTATTGAGATTACGATGAAAAACGGCGTGTTGACCGTTATTGCGCCCATCGCTGACACACCCGCCTACAAAGCGGGAATCAAAGCGGGCGATCAAATCCTGGCAATCGAAGGAAAACCAACAAAGAATATGACTTTGATGGATACGGTCCGGAGGCTTCGCGGCAAAAAAGGGACCAAGGTTACCATCACTATCATGCGAAAGGGTTTTACAAAACCCAAAAATTTCACGATCGTGAGAGATATCATCAAAATAAAAAGTGTACGGTCGAAATTGTACGAAAAACACTACGCATACATTCGCATCTCTCAGTTCCAAGAACGAACGGACGATGATTTCGTGAAAGCTGTCAAGGAATTGGAAGAAAAGAGCGGCGACAAGATAGAAGGTATGATCCTAGATCTCCGGAACAACCCTGGGGGTCTGCTCAATCAAGCAGTGAAAATCGCGGACCGCTTTATCAACAAAGGGCTTATCGTCTCCATCAAGGGGCGGGACGAAGGTGACAATATCGCCTTTCAAGCAAAAGCCTCCACAACCATCGTCAAATATCCCGTTGTCGTATTGACCAATGGAGGAAGCGCAAGCGCATCGGAGATCGTGGCGGGAGCCATTCAAGATCATCATCGAGGCGTCATCATGGGCGAACAAACATTCGGAAAGGGATCCGTTCAGACGATCATTCCCCTAAGCGACGGTTCAGGACTGAGACTGACAACAGCCTTATATTACACACCTAGCGGACGCTCAATCCAAGCAGAGGGAATCACGCCCGACATCGAAATTCCTCTCGCCGTCCTAAGGGCTGAAGCAAAAGCGAAACATGGGAAGATGGAAGGCCATCCCCTTATCAAAGAAAAAGATCTGGAACATCACTTGGAAGGCGGAAACGGTAAAAACAAGAAAGAAGCAAAATCTTCCAAAGAGGGGATAAAACCAAAAGACCCCCTTATCGAGCGAGCCATAGAAGTCTTGAAAGGGGCGAAAATCCTGAGTCTCTCCGCGCAGGCGGCTCGGTAGTCCATGGACGGCATTAGAGATACCGGAAAAGACTGATGGCAAACAAGACGTCTTCCTCCCGGGGGAAACGCACCTCTTCAAGACGGAAGCCAACGTCAGCCAAACGGGTAAGACGAACCGTTCCCCGCACCTCGCGAAGGACAACGAAACGGCGCAAGAAGAGGGTTTTTACTCTCAAGCATGTCTTTTTCATCCTGGCGGCTGTCATCGTCCTTGTGGTTATTGGCTCGTGGGGCCTACTCCACTTCAAGGGAGAAAAGCATCCCCCAACGAGTCCTTGCCTTCAAAACCGCGAAAACATCTCGGCCATTATTCAGGCAATCTTGTTCCAAGAAGGCGTCTCACGAGCAGAAACTCACTGGAAAACCCATCACGGAATGGTCTCTTTCACCATAAAAGGGGGGAAAAAACGAAGCCAACGTGTTTACAGACGGCTCGTTCAAAACCTAGCCCGGAAATTCCCACAATTTCGTGTCGAAAAAGGACAGGACTCAACCCTCTATCTTCTGTGCCGAGGGCGTATAACCCATCGCCTTGCCTTTATCCCTCCCCCCATCAGTCCCATTCATCCAACGGGTGAAAAAAGGCCTCGCAAAAAGAAAGTAACGAAAAAGGAAAAAGGCGGAAAAGAGCGAAAAATCGCCATCGTGATCGATGACATTGGAAATGACATCGAAATAGCCCGTTCTCTCCTCAGCCTGCCCGCCCCCATAACCCTTTCCATCTTTCCGTATGCCCCTCATGCGAGAGAAATCGCCAGGGAAGCACGGGAAAAGGGATATGAAATCCTCATGCACGTCCCGATGGAACCGGAAGGTTATCCGGGGAGAGGAAAAGATCCTGGTCAGGGAGCCCTCTATGTCAATATGACGTCGGCGGAGCTGGTGCGACAAATCAACGAGGACCTTGATAGGATTCCGGAAGTCTGCGGTATCAATAACCACATGGGTTCCCGTTTCACTTGCCGCCCAGAGGAGATGAGGGTATTGATGCGCGTTCTGAAAAAGAGAAAGAAGCTCTTTTTGGACAGTCGAACGAGTGCCCAATCCGTGGGTTACAAACTGGCAAAGGAAGCTGGGGTTCCGACGGTCAAGCGTGACGTTTTCCTTGACAATGTGAGAGATGTGGCAAAAATCAGAGAACAACTGGAACTCTTGGTCGAAGAGGCAAAAAAAAGGGGGTATGCCGTTGGAATCGGGCACCCCCATAAGGCTACCTATCTTGCTCTAAAAAAAGCCATCCCAGAGCTGAAGAAAGAAGGAATAAAATTCGTTTTTGTCTCTACCCTAGCCCGCTGATTCTCGAAATTTCATCCGCAATGCCTTCTCCACGTTTTCCGGAACAAGTCCCCTCACACTCCCTCCCAACATGGCAACCTCCTTCACTGTCCGCGAGCTAACAAAGAAATAGTCTTTGGCCGTCATCATGAAAAAGGTATCGAACTGCTCGTTCAAATGGCGATTGATAGATGCCATGTGAAACTCATATTCAAAATCGGAGGTGGCCCGTAGGCCACGGATGATGACATTTCCCCCCACACGGGCCACGTAATCGACCAACAAACCTTCAAAGCTATCCACCGTAACCCGCTCGTGATCCGAAATGGCTTCGCGAATGAGAGCCTTGCGTTCCTCCAACGTGAAAAGCCCTTTCTTCTCAATATTATGGGCGACAGCGACGACAACGTGATCAAAGACGTCAAGCCCCCTTTTTATAATATCCAAATGACCAAAGGTGATGGGATCGAACGACCCGGGATAAATAGCTTTAATCATTCGAGGACTCCATGTTTGATAAGAGGTTGAAAGACATAGACCGTGGTTTGTCCATACCTTTTTCTCTTAATTTCCAGAAGCGATTCTACAAGACCTCCCATAAGGCTTCCCGTTTCCCTTTCCACCACAATCCATCCATTGGGATTCACAATACCAAGTGTCGCCAGGGTGTTCAAGAGAGGGGCGACATCTAAAGCGTAAGGAGGATCCATCAACACGATATCAAAATGCGCCTTCCTGCTCTTTAGCTGCTTCAATGCCCTTTCGACGGACATACAGAAAAGCCGTTCGTAAGGCTTCGCACAAAAGATAGAGAGATTCTCTTTTAGAAGCCCGCATGTCTGCCTGTCCTGTTCCACAAAATAGACCTCCTCGGCGCCTCGACTCATTGCCTCCAGTCCCAACAGGCCAGTCCCCGAAAAAAGATCGAGCACGGTAGCTCCCATCACTTTGGGCCCTATCATGTCAAAGATAGCCTCCCGCACCATGGAACGTGTTGGACGGGTTTTTCGTCCTCTCGGGGTTTTTATCTTCCTCCCTTTGAATTTTCCACCCGTTATGCGAATCACGAGGTCTCCTCCGAAGGCGCGTATAACTTCTCCAGAAAGGACTGCATCCGTTGCGGGTGAGATCCTTTCCAATAAATCCTTCCGCAATTCGGGCAACGTCTGAACCGGCCATGAACCTGGTACACGTAATCAGGCACGAAATCTTTAACCTCCTCTTTGGAGACGGACTGTAAGATATGATTACATTTCATACATCGAGTTCCGATCTTATCGTCATCCACGACATCGGAGAAAAAGCGCATAAACCACGCCAGTTGATCTCGAATTGTATCGTGAGGGACGACGACCACATTTTCCGGATTCTTGACCCACCTCTTCTTCGTAAGCAAATAGGCATCGGAAGGAACGGATTGTCCGCACGGAAGATAGGGAGCATCCACACCTAAATATCGCAACCACTTGCCCAACCGCTGAACCGTGGCATCCACGAAAAAGCGCTTTTTAGGCGTGACATGCATCTTTCCTCAAAAAAAGAGAGGGGCCCCTACAGAAATGGCAGTGAAGGAAAATTCAATTGAGCATCGCCGTAGAACCGAGAATCCTCTTCACGTCTCCCCAAAAGACACTTCCATTTCTCAAGGCATCAAGAATGAATCCCTTGATCTTGGGATTCACCATCCCATAAATCTTTTTGGTCTTGTCTTTGATGGGAAGATCCAACAAGGCAAATTCCCTCACGTCATGGGTGATGGGCAACACCTCGAAAAATGAAACCGTTTTTTGGTATCCTGTTTGATTACAACGATCACATCCTACCGGTTTATAAAACGTGACATCTTTGAGGAGCTCCTCGGGAGGAGACGACGAAAACCCTTCCGGATCCGTCTCTTTCTTGCAATAGGGGCACAAAACGGGAACCGGCTGCTGAAAAATGATGATGTTCGTATTCAAAAAAGCAAAGGTGGGATCTTCCCCTACCTTGAAAAGGGTCTCAATCGTGCGACTCATCGATTCCAGGATCATGGCCCCGTAGATCCTTTGGATCCTCAGGACCATCCCAAGCACCTCTTCCAAGATCTTCGCATTCTTTATGTCATCAATCATCATGACATCCACGTCGAGGGAGGCCGTCTCATAGAGAGTATTGAGAAGTTTCTCATCCGTGAAGTCCTTCGTCTCGATTTGTAGAAAATGTTCATTCTTGAAATAAATTTCTCGCTCAAAGGTTATCACATTATCGTTCTTCAGATTCATGTTCGTCAGGAGGCACGACATGGTTCGAGGTATCATCTCAAAGCTGGGGGTGGCGAGAAGAACCATACCTGGAAGGATTTGGGTGCGGTTTCTCACCAGATTGATTTGTCCCTCGGTCATCCCCAAATCATCCAGGGTGAGAAACTCGCCGAGTCCCCGAAAGGGATGGAGAATAATCTTCTCACCTGTGAAACCTTTAATGATCGTAATACGGTAGGTAACCTTTTCACCTTTGATCTCGTATTCAAATCGGCCTTTCGTGATAAGATTGTCCACGCCACTTTGCAGCTCCGCCAGAATCCGCAACTGATTGAGAAAAATCCCATGCCATTCGGAAGATCCACGAAACTTGGTGAAGAGCTTGTTTCCCAAACGAAATTTAACGAGGAATTCGTTATTCTCGACACCAAGATGGATTGAGGGAGTTCCCTCCAATTCCGCAGCTAAAAGAACAAAATTAAGAAACTCCTTTCCTGAAATATCCTCGATGCAATGGGTCAACTGAGAATGCTCAAAATAATCGGACCAGATTTCCAGTCCTTTGTCAGGAATGGGACG
Organism: uncultured Thermodesulfobacteriota bacterium; assembly: GCA_964577975.1. Lineage (GTDB taxonomy): Bacteria > Desulfobacterota > S145-22 > S145-22 > S145-22 > JAOZMY01. The sequence continues at coordinate 7,890 of CAZOBB010000120.1, forward strand.
CGCTCGTGAAATGCCGTAGAAGTCATCCAAAACACGGTTAATGCTCTCGCGGTCACTAATGGCAATTTTCAACCGTTTCCCTGTCATCTTTCGCAGGGAGTCGAGAATCTCCGTATTGGTTGGGTTATGAATGACGACCGACAGCTCGTTATCCGTGCTGTAGACAGGTAGAATGGAATATCCCCGTGCGATTTCCTCCGGAATGGATTTCACCACTTCCGGTTCAATGAATTCACTATTCAGATTACTGATATAAGGGAGATTGTATTGGTCGGCCAAAATCCAGTAGAGTTTATCTTTAGATATGGCCCCTATGCGGATAAGGGCTTCTCCGATGAAACACGCCTCTTTTTTCTGGAAATCGATGGCCCGTTTGAGTTGGGATTCCGTGATGAGGCCCAAATCGAGGAATATCTCGCCCAAACGGCGCTCTTTTTTCGTAAGCTCTCCCATCCTCCATCCTCATTAGCAATTAAGCCGACTTGGGAACCTCTCATGGGGGTTCAGGAATTCGCTTTGTCTTCTTGGGCCTCCCCACTGCTATCTACGTGAGAATCGGAACCTTCCTTCCCTTTATTGTCGTTTTCTTCCGCGCCATTCATTTCGTCATGGTTGTTCAACGATTCCTGGACAGGTTTCATGCTCCGGATAATCTCTATCTCACTTTGCAACTCCTGAATCTTCTCGTTGTATCTGTAAATATTCTGAAGAACTTCGCGAACCTCCGCTTGATCCAAGGGGTTGGTCACACCATCGGTCAGGTAACGGTGTATCAGCTCGCCCAACGTGGTATAGTTTTTTTCTATCTTCTTTTTGAGGCTGTTAATGTCAATCTTCTTTTCGGATATTTTGAGAAGTTTGCTAACTTCTGAAAACACGACATTTGTTCCGTCCTTGATCGCCTGAATACCCGATTCTGCCCCCTTTTTTATATTATCCTCAAAGCCCATACACCTTTTCCTCCCTCTTCACACTATATTTAATTATTTAACAATAGACGTAATTCTTGTCAAGTAAAAGGGTAAATCCCAACAAAACGCCCAAGAGCGGATGCCCGTATTAGAAATGGGAGCAAACATGAGAAGACGAAAAGGTATCTTGCGTTCCCCCTAAAGAAAAAGAGGACACATCCCTGTCAATCTCCTTTTTGACAGACTCCCAATGTTCGAGTTAGGTAAAGATCCCGGCAATGAAAGGTCCGGAAAGAGGGTGGCAAAAAACCATGCAAAGAGGCAAGTTCACGAATTTGACAACGATCGCGCTCTTTCGTAAAGGGATGAAACAAAATCAATCTTCCTCCCGGCTTGAGAACAATGCCTCCCCAACGGAAAAGGGTCTCAAACGGAACCGCCGCCTTCGACCAGAGGATATCGTAAGTAACGCTGTGTTCGAAAAAGGAATCGGTAACGGTCGCATGAATCACCGTGGCGAAACGGAGTCCCAACTTCCGCGTTATATACTCCAAAAAGGTCGCCCGCTTACGCCTTGACTCCACCATGGTGATGGACACGTTCAAACATAATAGAATAGGAATGCTGGGAAAACCAGCACCGGACCCGATATCGAGAATCGCTTCGCCACCATTTAGGTAAGAAAGGAGATAAAGGGCATCCATGATGAGACGGGCAGACACCTGCTCCGGATGGCGACGTGACACGAGATTCACCGTTTGATTCCACTTGATAAGTTCCGATTGAAAAATCGAAAGGCCTTCCAAGACGGAATCATCGAGATCGAGGGTGGGATGACATGACATCAGGTATTGGCTTAGCCCTCTCATCTCCCCTTTTCCTATCACGAAAATGGACCTTTATGCAATGACGATTCAAAACATGACAATCGTATAACTCGTTGATTTCCAAAATTGTTTATCAAGTCATCCCGGTAAAGAGAAAGTAAAAAAAACCCTACCCTGCGGGATTTTGTGAAAAAAAACACTTGACAAGTCGGTGTGATTTAGCTAAAAATGGGCAACATTGGCCGACCTCAGCCTTTACATCCGTTAAGGCTGTTTTTCATTACGAGAGTTGGCACACGGGCACAGAAGGGGAATCTAACTTAGGAGGAAAAAAGGGAAAAAATGAGATACGCAGAGACAGGTTTCAATGTAGAGGTCGATCTTTCTCGAGGAAACATCGAGAAGGTTGTAACGGATCCAAGAGATACCGAGCTGTTTTTGGGAGGTCTAGGCACCAACGCGAAAATCCTGTGGGAAAGGGTTCCCGTAGATGTAGATCCGCTCTCCCCCGACAACGTCCTTATTTTTAGTTCTGGCCTGCTTGGAGGAACGCTCGCCCCAGCGGCCAATCGAACCATCGTCTCGACCTTTTCCCCCCAGACAAAATTGATGGCGTTCTCCATGATGGGGGGATTTTGGGCCCCAGAGCTGAAATACGCTGGATACGACAAAATCATCATCCGAGGGCAATCCCCCGAGCTCGTCTATTTGTGGATCCACAACGACAAAGTCGAGATACGAGACGCCTCCCATCTCCAAGGCAAAGGTGCCCTAGAAACAGCCGAATTGATTCGAAAAGAGCTGAATGAACCCCGAGCGAGAGTCCTCGCGATAGGGTTGGCTGGAGAAAACCGGGTGTACTATGCCTCCATCGAGCACGAACGGTCCAGCGCGAGCCGAGGTGGCATCGGCGCGGTGATGGGAAGTAAAAGGTTAAAAGCAATCGCCGTGAGAGGAACGAAAGACCTTAATATCGCGCGGCCTGACGAGTTCTGGGAGGAATGCGACAAGATCTTGAAATATATCGAATTTAGAAGAGAGAATCCCATCAAAGGGGTCCCTCCCATCCTGGCTGGATTGGGATCTCCCCAAGAAATGGCCATCAACGACGAACAATGGCACACCACGAGTTTTTCGTGGGGAAACGCGCGAATTCGAAGGAAGGACTTCTGGACCGAGGAAACGGAAAAACGGTGGCATGAAGTCCAAGCCAATGCCGTGGAGCGACTCATCAGCTGCTACAACTGTCCCATGCGGTGCGGGGCGATCATCCCCCATCCAGAGCTACCCACCCACCGTTACATGATGAAATGCTATTCCAAACTGACCTATGTGATGGGAGCCATGGCGGATGACCTGGCTTTTGGGTTCCGCATCGCGGGACTCGCGCAAGAATACGGGTTAGACGGATATACAGCCCCTCAAGTCATGGCATTTGCGGTAGAGCTGTATGAAAACGGGATCCTTACGGATGAAGATCTTCCTGGTTTTCCGGAAAAGAACGAAGATCGCTTCTTCTACCTCCTTGAAAAGATCGTTCGCCGTGAAGGAATCGGAGACGTCCTGGCGGATGGAGTCTATTGGGCGGCCCGAAAAATCGGAAAAGGGGCGGAAAAGTTCGATCACAACACAATCAAGAAACACGAGCAGATTCCCATTAAATTGGGGATGTTGAATCCCATCTATTACATCCTTTGGTCAACGGGGGAAAAGATCAACATCACCCAAATCGAGGGTCAGATGCCACAGGCCCCCTTCCCCACGAAAGAATTGAAAGAAGACTTTATTAAGGATTGGATCCAAATCCCCACGGGGAAAGAGGAAAAATTCAAGCAATTTATCATGGAATGGGGAGAGGAAGGAAAGCGTTTTCCTTTCTGGCCACCCATCGATCTAATCTGCGACTTGGTAGAGTGGCAAGAAACCATGCACTACATCGACGATACGTTGGGATTGTGCGCGGGGCTGTCCTCTTTCCCGCTAAAGCCGGCGTATCACATTCACAACCTTCCTGTCATGATTTCCCACGCCACGGGATTAGACGTGGATGAAGAAGGACTTTGGACCATCGCCCGGCGAATCAGGAACCTCGTGCGCGCCATCAATTTACGGCGCGGTCTCAAGAAAACGGACGAGAAACCACCTGAAGATCACTGGAAAAAGCGTTTTCCCGAGTATGAAGCCAAACTGCTGGATGAGTATTACAAATACAAAGGCTGGAATACCGAAGGTGTCCCCACCAAAGAAACCCTCGAAGGCCTTGGGTTGGGATACGTGGCAAAAGATCTCATCGAAAGAGGGATCTTAAAAGAAAACGGAGGATCTTCTCCAAAAGAAACGTCCAAGGAAGAAGAGAAGAATTAGGGTAGGAGTGAGCCGTGAAGGATGTGAAGAAGAAAAAGAAGATAATCAAGCGAATACACATTGACGCAGACCAATGCAACGGTTGCCGTGCTTGTGAGGCGATTTGCGCGGCTTTCCACGCAGAACCGAGGTACAGTAGCGTGAACCCGGCCCGGGCGCGAATCCATGTGTTCCATGATCCGATCAGAAACCTCTACCTTCCCGTCTATGCTGGGGAATACACACCTGCGGAGTGCGCGGGAAGGAACACCTACACCCTCAACGGGCAAGAATATGACGAATGCGCTTTTTGCCGCGCCTCATGCCCCTCCAGGGATCTTTTCAAGGAACCGGATTCGGGACTCCCATTGAAGTGCGATATGTGCGAGACCGATCCACCACTGGATGAACCCATGTGCGTCCAAGTCTGCATCGACGACGCGTTAACGTATGAGGAAGTGGAAGTGGAGGTGGAAGAGGAGGAAGAAGAAGCAGCGGTGGATGAATTAGAGCTGGGTGTGGAATCGCTGATCGACAAGTATGGATTAGAAAAACTCATGAAAACGGTTGCACGGTTAGCAACCCCCGAGAATGAGTAACTCAATGTCGTAGAAAAGAGGTTTGGTGGATACAGTGGAAAACGTAGCTGATTATAAAGAAATCATTGACGTTATCAAGGAACAGGGGGGGGACGCCTTCAAGCGTTGCTTCCAATGTGGCTTGTGTGACACGGTTTGTCCCTGGAACAAGGTTATCGACTTCAGCATGCGGAAGGTTGTCCGGGAAGCCACGTTTGGAATGACGGACATCGAGGCTGAAGACATCTGGCGGTGTACCTCCTGCGGCAAATGCCCACAGCGGTGCCCTCGGGATGTCCGTCAAATCGATTCGATGGTTGCGCTACGACGAGTGGCGACGGAATATATGGCCTTTCCTCCCGCTGTCCAGCCGATTCGTTCAATCCGCTCCAGCCTGGTGGCGGAAGGGAATCCATTGAACGAAAAACGGGAAAACAGGGCCGCGTGGGCTGAAGGTTTAGGGGTAAAACCCTTTGAAGAGGGAATGGAGATTCTCTACTTTCCAGGATGTTATCCCAGTTACGACCCCCGGTTGAAGAAAGTGGCGCGGGCAACGGTTGAAATCCTAAAAAAGGCTGGCGTTTCGTTCGGTATCCTCGGAACGGAGGAAAACTGTTGCGGCGAAAGCATCCGGAAAACCGGAGACGAGGAGTTGTTCGTCACCCTCGCCAAGGCGAACATCAAAACCTTCATCGATCACGGGGTAAAAAAGATCCTTGTTTCTTCCCCCCATTGTTATCACACCTTCAAAAACGAATATCCCGAATTCATGGTCCATTTCGAGGTGGTACACATCACCCAGTTCCTTTTCGAACTCATCGAAGAAGGACGCATAAAAATCAGCAAAACGTTCGCCAAAAAAATCACCTATCACGACCCTTGTTACCTGGGAAGGCATAACGGGATATACGAGGAGCCACGGGAGGTTCTGAAAAAGATCCCCGGCCTGGAGCTCGTCGAAATGGAAGAAACGAAGGAAGAGGCCCTCTGCTGTGGCGGAGGGGCGGGACGAATATGGATGGAGGTCCCAAAAGAGGAGCGTTTTTCCGACATCCGCTTGAAACAGGCCGTCGACGTGGGAGCGGAAGAGTTGGTAACGGCGTGTCCCTACTGCATCACGAACTTCGAGGACAGCCGAATCACCATGGAATACGATGAGGTCTTACAAATCAAGGATATCACGGAAGTGATGTTAGAAGCGATCCAGGAAACGGAAGAAATGGAGAAGGACAGCAAGTAATGGAAGAAAGAGGTATGGAAAAGCAGCTTTCGAAACTCCCCATGGATGGAAATTTTGGGGATGTCATGGTCGTGGGGGGAGGCATCAGCGGCGTGCAGGCCTCCCTAGACCTCGCCGCTTCGGGGTTTAAGGTCTATCTGGTGGAAAACGCCCCTTCCATTGGGGGGCACATGGCCCAGTTGGACAAGACCTTTCCCACCAATGAGTGCTCGACGTGAATTCTCGCACCGAAACTGGTCGAGGTCGGCCGGCACCCAAACATTGAGGTCTTAACATACACAGAAGTTGAGAGTGTCGAAGGAGAAGCCGGAGACTTCAACGTCACTCTCGTCAAAAAACCTCGTTATATCATCGAGGACATCTGCACGGGGTGTAACACCTGTGTCAGGTATTGCCCCGTTCAGGTTCCCGATCCCTATAACCAAGACCTGTCCAACAACAAAGCCATTCACATCTACTTCGAGCAGGCCGTTCCGTTGGTAACCTACGTGGATCCCGATGCCTGCCTCTATCTGCTGGAAGAGAAATGTCTGATCTGCGAAAGCGTCTGTGAAAACAAGGCCATCGACTTTAGTCAAACACCAGAAAAGGTCGAAATCAACGTCGGAGCCATCGTCCTGGCGGCCGGTTTCGAGACATTCGATCCCGCTTTGCGAAAAGATTTTGGGTACGGGGTGTATGAAAATGTCGTAACCAGCCTCGATTTCGAACGTCTCACGTGTTCCACCGGGCCTCACCGCGGAGAGGTTTTACGGCCATCCGATCACAAACATCCCAAAAAAGTCGCATGGATTCAGTGCGTGGGATCCCGCCAGGTCGTTGAAGGGGGAAATACCTATTGTTCCACCGTTTGCTGCACCTACGCACAGAAACAAGCCATCCTGATGAAGGTCCATGACGAAGAGGCCGAATGCACGATTTTTCACAATGACATTCGGTCATACGGAAAGGACTTCGAACGATACTACCAAAGGACGGCTGAGTTGCCGGGCGTCCGGTTCATCCGAAGTTATGTCTCTATTGGGCGGGAAATACCCGAAACCAAAAACGTTACGATCCGATATTCCACACCCGATGAGGGAGTAAAGGAAGAAGAGTTCGATTTGGTCGTGTTGTCCGTTGGGTTGAACCCACCCAAGGGTGTCGAGAAGCTAGCGGAAAAATTCGGAATTGAGCTTGAAAGCCACAACTTTTGCAGAACAAATCCCTCCCTTCCCATAAAAACGACACGGCCGGGTATTTTCGTCAGCGGCGCTTTCCAGGGCCCCATCGACATACCCGAATCCGTATTCACGGCAAGTGGCGCTTCCTCCCTGACGGGGGAACTGCTAAAAAATCGGCGCGGAAGACTCACGGTCGAAAAAGTCTACCCCGTTGAAAGGGATGTGACGGGGGAGGAACCTCGAATCGGCGTCTTCGTCTGTCATTGCGGAGCCAACATTGGAAGCGTGGTCGATGTCCCCTCGGTGGTGGAATACTGCCTCACCCTTCCCTATGTGGTCTACGCGCAAGAACAACTCTTTTCCTGCGCCACGAATGCCGCTCAAGAAATCACGGATATTATCAAAGAGAAACGACTCAACCGCGTCGTTATCGCCGCGTGTTCTCCCTTAACCTTGGAGCCATTGTTCCGAGACACCGTCCGAGAAGCCGGGCTCAATCAATATTTCATGGAAATGGCCAATATCCGGGAACACGACTCGTGGGTACATTCCAAAGAGAAAGAAGAAGCTACTGAGAAAGCCAAGGACATCATCCGGATGTCGGTGGCACGCGCGACACACCTGGAACCCCTCCAAGAAATCGAGCTTCCCGTCAACAAGAACGCCTTGGTGGTGGGAGGAGGAATCGCAGGAATGACATGCGCCTTCTCTATCGCCAATCAGGGGCACGACGTCTATCTCATTGAAAAGGAATCGGAACTGGGAGGAATGGCTCGAAAGCTCTATCAGACCCTGGAGGGGATGGACGTTCAGGCCTATCTGGATGAGCTGCGGAAGAAAGTCTACCGCCATCCGCTCGTTCACGTTATCACGGACGCCACGATTACTTCCGTCACCGGATACATCGGAAATTTCGTCACAACCGTCGAGTCGGGAGGATGGAAACGGGAGATTGAACATGGCGCGACCGTCATTGCCATAGGGGCCGATGAGTACACACCTTCGGAATACCTCTACGGTGAAGACGACCGTGTCTTAACCTATCTGGAGATGGAAGAAAAAATCGCCGCGCGAGACGAGAGCCTTACGAACGCGGAAAACGTGGTGATGATCCAATGCGTCGGTTGCCGGAATCAAGACCGTGACTACTGCAGCCGTGTGTGTTGTAGCCACGCCATCAAAAACGCCTTGAATCTGAAAAAGATAAATCCAAATGCGGATATCTTTATCCTCTACCGGGATATGCGAACGTATGGCTTTAAGGAAGATTACTACCGGCAAGCCTCCGAAAACGACATCAAATTCATACGCTACGAACCGGAACAGGCGCCAAACGTTCAGGCCGTCGAGGAGGGGGGAAAGAAGGTCTTGCGAGTGTCAATCACCGATCCCATCCTCGGAAAAGAACTCGCCATAGATGCCGACATCCTTGGGCTAGCGGCCGCGGTGGTTCCCTCGTCCGAAAGCCAGAAGGTAGCCAATCTCTACAAGGTGCCCTTGGGACCCGACGGTTTCTTCAAGGAGGCCCATGTCAAGCTACGGCCCGTAGATTTTGCCACAGACGGTGTCTTCCTCTGCGGAATCGCCCATTATCCCAAACACATTGAAGAAACGATCAATCAGGCCTACGGGGCGGCGGGCCGCGTATTGACGCTCCTATCGCACGACATCGTAACGGTATCGGGAGCCGTTTGTGAAGTGGACGAACAACGGTGCATGGGATGCGGCGCGTGCGCCGAGGCATGTACCTATGGAGCCATCGAGCTGCAAGGGAAACTGAAAAGGCAGAAAGCCGTGGTCAACCCCGTGTTGTGTAAAGGTTGCGGGCTATGCAATGCGGTTTGCCCAACGGCGGCCATATCACTGAAACATTACAACAATGAGGAGATCGAGAGCCAAATTGATGCGGCGGTGATGAAGTTGATCTAACCGCTGTGGAAGGAAAAAAGGAGAAAAACGAGAATGAGTGCAGGGTTTGGTTTTAAGCCGAAAATCGTCGGATTTCTATGCCAGTGGTGAGGCTACGCCGCGGCCGATATAGCCGGAGTTTCCCGGCTACAGTATCCTCCGGAAATTCGGATCATCCGCCTCATGTGCGGCGGAAGGGTTGATCTGGCGTTCGTGTTTCGAGCATTCCAAAAAGGTGCCGATGGCGTTCTCATTTGCAGTTGTTGGCCCGGTGAATGCCATTACGTCCCGGAAGGGAATTATAACGCCGCCAGCATGACGGCATTGGCAAAGAAACTCCTGGAACATGCCGGTATCAATCCCAACCGGCTCAAGATTCAATGGGTAACCGCCTCAGAAGGGATACGTTTCGCCGACACCGTCACAGAGTTCACCCACACGGTGAGGGAATTAGGACCGCTGGGATCCAGTGAGGGCTTAAAAGAGGAAGACCTTCGAACAAACCTTGGTGAAATCATCAAGGAAATTCCCTACATCAAGATCGCCATGCGAGAAAAACTGTTGAAACATCTCGACAACACGGATGATTACGAAGCCTTCTACACGAAAGAGGAGGTTGAAAAACTATTCACGGACAAACCTTCATACTACATCGACCCCGAAAAGTGTCAGGGATGCGGCACGTGCAGGAGAAACTGTCCCGTCGACGCCATCGATGGCGACAAAAAAATCATCCATATCATCGACCAAGAAAAGTGCATCCGATGCGGCTCATGCCTCGATGTCTGTCCCCCCCGCTTCTCGGCGGTAACGCTGCTCGCGGGAGGCGAAACGGTACCACCTCCCCTGCCTGATGACAAACGCGCGGTCCTGAAAAAGGCATCGTAACGAAAAAACGCATTAAAAAAGGGGGGGATGGATTCCCCCCCTTCCTTTCGTAAAAATCTTTCCCTATTCGAGTCCCGCCGCCTTCGCCACGAGCTGGGCGATGTCGAACACCTGCATCTCTTCGACCTTTCCAAGCTCCTTCACACCATCGGTCAACATCGTGTAACAAAACGGACAGGCCGTGCAAACGGTCTTAATGTTCGCGTTCACCGCCTCTTGAGTTCTTTGCTGATTGATACGTGAGCCAAGGGTTTCTTCCATCCACATACGGCCCCCACCCGCACCGCAACAAAAACTCTTCTCATGATGGTTGGGCATCTCCGTAATCTCACCACCAATCGCCCGCAGCACGCTTCTCGGCTGGTCATAGATCTGATTGTAGCGCCCCAAATAACAGGAATCATGGTAGGCAATCGTTCCCAATCCTTCTATGGGAGCCGTAAGGGAAATCTTGCCGTCCTTAAGAAGATCACTCAGAATCTCGGTGTAGTGGTAGACCTCATAGTTACCCCCAAGTTCGGGGTAATCGTATTTGAGGGTGTTATAACCATGAGGGCATAGGGTGATAATCTTCTTTACCTTGTAGCCGTTGAATGTCTCGATGTTGGTCATGGCCAACATCTGAAAAAGGTACTCGTTTCCAATCTTTTTGGCAGAATCGCCGCAACATCCCTCTTCCGTTCCCAATATGGCATAGTCGAGACCGGCCGCGTTGAAGATCTTGGCCAACGACATCGCCACCTTCTTGTTGAGGTCGTCAAACGCACCCGCGCATCCCACATAGAAAAGATATTCCGCCTCGCCCTTTTGAGACATGAGGGGAACATCAAGATCTTTCGCCCAATCGGCCCGCGCGTGAGAACCAATGTTCCATGGATTGGAATTGTTTTCCATCCCACGGAAAACCTCCTGCACCTCCGCGGGAAAATCCGACTCCATCATCGTGAGATAACGCCTCAAGTCGATCAGTTTGGGGAACTGGGATATATAAGCGGGACAGGCTTCGATACAGGCCATACAGGTAGTACACGACCATAGGGTATCCTTTTCAATGACGTCCCCTATGAGAGCGGGACCATCGTATTCTTCCTCCGGGATGAGTTGAACTTCACCCTTCTTCTCAAGTGCCAACTTGACCTTCGCTTCCACGTGATCCCGAAGACGCTGAATGACATCACGGGGATAGAGAGGCTTATCCGTCAAGAAAGCGGGACAAACCGCCACGCACCGCCCACATCGGATGCAAACCTCTGTATCGAAGAGATCCTTCCATGAATATTCTTCCAACAGGTGAATTCCAAACGTCTCGGCCGTTTCGAAAGACTCCGGAGGAATGGGCTTCAAAGGAGCAGGGTTATCGGTATCATTCCGCATAAAGATATTGGCCGGAACCAGGAAGATATGAATAAGTTTCGAATAGGCGACATAGACAATAAAACCCAAAACGAGAAAAAGATGGAGCCACCATACAACTTGATGGACCCCCCTCGCGGCATGAACGCTCAACCCGGCAAACAGGAAGGCAAAGATACGTCCCCCGAAGGAATACCACACATACGGATTCATCGGATTCCCCGGTTGCAGTTCCGTCGCCTGCATGCGAAGCGCCTCAATAAAAAAACCCGTCACGGCAATCACGAGGATCAACCAAAGAATGAGTTTATCCTCCGGTTTCTCATCCAACCATTTAGGGCGTGTCCCATATCGGCGGAAAAGGAACATCACGACACCCACGATAACCAGAATCCCTCCCAAATCCGTCACGAGGGAATAAAAAAGGTAAAATCCACCCTGCAAGATATTGGTGTGGAAGAGGGGTTCGATGAGATCACCCTGGACGAAATCCATGAACGTCCCAAAAAACAGCGCCACAAATCCCCAAAATATAAAGAGATGGGCTACCCCTTGAAAAGGCTCCCGCAAGATTTTCCGATGACCAAAAACCTCTGAAAGGGTGTAAGCAAGCCTCTCCCCCACACGGTCTGTCCTTGGCACTTCAGGACCACTGGCCAATTTCATAAGCCGAAAACGGTCGATCAATCCTCCCTTCCGTAAAAGGCCACGTACGAAAAGGACAATTGCCACAAGCGCGAGAACGTAACTGAGCACCCTCGCAACAGGGAAACCCGTTCCCACGACATTCCAATATAATTCTCTCGTTATCTCCGCCCCGGGCATCATTCCCCTCCCTGAGAGTTAAAGTGGAACAGGGGATGGAAGCCTTTCACCTCCATCCCCCGTAGCGGCGTTTTTATCCTCTTATTTTCTTGATTTCTTCCGTGAGCTTTGGAATCACTTCAAAGAGATCCCCTACGATCCCATAATCCGCTTTCGAGAAAATGGGAGCTTCCGGATCTTTATTGATGGCAACAATCACTTTCGATGTGTTCATCCCTGCCAGATGCTGAATGGCACCGGAAATACCCGCCGCGATATAGAGTTTTGGACTCACCGTCTTTCCGGTCTGGCCGATTTGGTACCCATGTCCGATCCATCCCGCGTCCACAGCGGCACGGGAAGCACCTACCGTCGCCGTGGGTCCAAACGCGTGGGCGAGCTCTTCAAGAAGTTTGAAGTTGTCCGCGCCATCCATACCACGGCCACCCGCCACGATAATTTCCGCCTCGGTCTGATCCGGCTCTTCTGAAGCGGCAACTTCCACCGATTTAACCACGGCCTTGATCTTCGACGTATCCAACTCAACAGAAACCTTCTCTACAGCGCCCTCTCCCGCAATCTCTTCCACCGGGAAAGAATTCGGACGGATAGAAAGGACTTGGGGGTTTCCTACCGCCTCCACCGTCGCATACGCCTTTCCGGCGAAGATAGGCCGTTTGGCGACAACCTTATCACCCTCCAGGTTGATTTCCACACAGTCTGAGATGGATCCCACCTTCAACCGTGCCGCCAAGGCGGGGGTTAAATCCTTTCCCTGCGCCGAGGCGCTAAAGAAAATGATGGAAGGATTAACCTTCTCCACAACCTGGGACAATGCCTGAACGTATGGTTCCGTCAAAAAGTTCTCAAATTCCGGCCCATCGACCACATAGATCTTATCGGCACCATATTTTCCCAAATCACTGGCAAGGCCTTCCACGTCTTTTCCTATGATACACGCAGAAACTTCACCACCAAGGGCCTTAGCCTTGCTTGTTATTTCGAATGCCCCCTTCTTGATTTCACCCTTCTGAACTTCCGCGTAGACAAGAATATTTGGCATTTTCTCCCTCCTTATGCGCTTAGATAATTTCCGCCTCTTCATGCAAGGCCTTTGCAAGAGCAGCAGCCTTGGCAGCCGCGTCCGCACCTTCAATAATCTTCCCAGCCTGCCGTTCAGGGGGCAAGCTCAATCCTTTCACGACCGTCATGGGCTCCACGCTAACGCCCAAATCTGCCGTCGTTTTGACCGTCACCGGCTTTTTCTTCGCCTTCATGATTTGCGGCAATGAAGCATACCGCGGTTCATTAAGTCCTTTTTGCGCCGTAAACACGGCAGGAAGCGGAACCTCGATGACGGCATGCCCCCCTTCTATTTCCTTTGTCACGGTAGCAGTCTTCCCATCCTCCGAAACCTCAAACTTCACGACAAGGGTAATCACGGGGAGATCCAACAATTCACCTAAGATGGTCGCGACTTGGCCCGCATCATCATCCACCGCCTGTTTCCCACAAAAAATCGCATCATATTCCAAATCTTTGATGGCCGCCGCAAGGGCGACGGCGGTGGCATACGGATCCGCCTTAGAAGCGAAATCAGCATCGTTGATATGAATGGCCGTATCCGCTCCCATCGCAAGGCCCGATCGAATGGCATCCAAGGCCTGATCAGGACCCAGACAGACCAGGGTAACGGTTCCCGATCCCGCCTTTTCTTTCTGACGAACGGCCTCCTCTACGGCATACTCATCAAATGGATTCAAAATCCACTTGATTCCCTGGGTGTCGATCCCCGTCCCTTCCGCGTTGAGCTTTATGAGTGTTTCCGTATCCGGTACCTGCTTTACACATACCACTGAATTCATCCTTTACCTCCTTCCTCTTTTTTCCACCAATATACTCAGGTTTTTTTGGCATTGATATTTATTTTCCGCCTATGCTAAAGTAACGTATATTTTGAAGAAAAGTCAAGGAATTTTTCATGTTTTCATCCCTTTTCTCCATACCTTTCAATCCAAGACTTTCCATGAGGAAAAACGGCAAGAATAGCGAGAAAACGGATGGGATTCGACGAAAAACAGATGGCAAAGGGACAAAAAGATGGGGACATTCAAAGTCCTATCGATAGATGGTGGCGGAATACGCGGCCTAATCCCCGCGATGATTCTCCAAGAAATCGAGCGCGTCACCCATCACCCCATCAGTCGGCTTTTCGACCTCATCGCGGGCACTTCTACCGGCGGCTTGATCGCATGCGCCCTCACCGTGCCAGACAAGGCAGGCCATCCCAAAATTTCCGCTCAAGAGCTTGTTCACTTTTACGAAGACAAGGGACCAGAAATCTTTGCCAGATCCTTTTTCCACACCCTCGCAACATTGGGAGGATGGAGTGGTGAAAAATATCCCCATTCACCTTTCGAAAGGGAATTGATTCATCTTTTCGACAGCGCCGCCTTATCGGACGCGATCGTCCCTCTTCTCATTCCAGCCTATGAAATCGAACGCCGGTTTCCCTTCTTCTTCAAAAGTCATCGAGCCAAAAGCGACTCCTCCTATGATTTTCCCCTGTGGCAAGTCGTCCGCGCCACCACGGCGGCTCCCACCTATTTTACCCCCGCAAAAGTTACCTCGAAGGCAGGACATTCGTATGCCCTGATAGATGGCGGAACCTTTGCCAACAACCCCGCCATGTGCGCCTACGTGGAAGCGCAGGCAACGTTCGAACAAAAAAAGGAGATCATCGTCGTATCCCTCGGCACCGGAAGACAGGAGACACCCATCCCCTATCAGCAGGCGAAAGACTGGGGAAAGATCGGGTGGGCGCTTCCATTGCTGGATGTGATGATGGATGGCGTCAGTGATACCGTCGACTACCAGCTCATCCAACTACTCGGAAGCGAACGCTACTATAGATTTCAAGCAGACTTGACGATAGCGGGAGACGACATGGACGACGCCTCACCACTGAACATCCAAAAGTTGAAACGTCAAGCGGAAAAACTCCTGGAAACGGAAAGGGAACGATTCTCAAAACTTTACGAACTATTCCGTTAAAAAGACAAAGGGCTTCAAGCATTTCCAAAGAAATATCACAAAGTGAGAAACAATATACCTGTAACTTACATCCATTTATCCAACAAACTTGCCTTTTCCCCCCACTTCTTGTAAAATCGCAAGCCAATAAAAGGCAAACTCGAGGTCAAGCATTGAAGGACATGGACATTTTGTATCACAATATAAAACTCGAACCCGACACGGAATACTTTATCTACGTGGGGGAAATCAAGGCGCACGGTCTAAACGAATTCCTACGGGAGGCCCTTGAAAAGATTCATGGGAAACGGATCGACTTCATCGCGATCGTTCCAGATGTGTTGGAGAGATACCCCAACGGAAACCTCTTGGCGATCAACCCCGAAGCGCGCCGTCTCTCGGGTGCCACGGGGAAAAAGGTCAGTTGTCGTCTGCCCGCGCGATCCTTCGCGACCATCGTTTCTCATCACCCCGCCGTCATCGAACTTCTAGAAACCTTGACGAAAAGACAAGAAAAAGTATGGGTGTCACTTTTTCATTCCCTCCCCGAAATGACCCTAGACCGTTTTCCAGGCGTAGAAATCCTCGCCCCCGACAGCAGGGTTTCGGATCGATGGAATAACAAACTCTTCATGTACAAAAATCTAGATGGGCATGTCCCTCTTCCTCCTTTCACCTTTTGTGGGTCGAGGGAAGAATTGATTTCCGCCACGCGAAAACTCTGGGATACCTGGCGTGATGGCATCTTCCTTAGCCTGGAATACAGCGCCGCGGGAATCTTCAGCTTCATCTCCCACGACGAAAAGGAGCTATTGGAAAAACTGGGAGATTGGTGTCCTCCCTATCTGATCAGCCGTTTCATCCCTCACCCATACGATCCAACGGTACTGGGAGTCGTCGCCAATGAAAGGGAAGTCTACATCGGCGGCATCGCGGACCAGCGGATGGAAAACATCAACAAATTCAGAGGATCCGTGGCACCTTCCATCTTGCCCGACGAAATCCAAGAAACCCTCAAGACCTTGACCCTAAAAGTGGGACGGCAAATGGGCAAACACGGCTACCGTGGAATCTTCGGGTGCGATTACATCGTCACGGAGGAAGGGGAAATCTTCTTCGTCGAAGTCAACGCGCGGAAACAGGGAACCACCATGGAGATGAGCTGCCATCTTGAACTTATGCTCGGAGAAAACGCCCCCTCCCTTGTCGAACTGGAATATTGGGCGATAACCCGTCATACCTTTCCCCCCAACCTTCGACAACAGGATGTTGGAGAAAATGGAGACATCCATTGGGGCACCCACAATTACAAAGTCGAGGAAGACGTCTTCGTTCACACGAACTTGGATTTACCCGAAAGAGAACGCGACGTCTTCCGGAAAGTAGCTAATAATGGAACAAGGGCCCACCACATCGTGGTTGAGCACATCGGAAAGGATTTTCTCGTGAAATCGGGCGCCTTCTTAGGAAGGGTCATCGCCGTCGCCAACAGCCGCCAAAAAGTCATGGAACGTTTGAAAAAGGGAGAAACCACGCTAAGAAAAACCTTTAGAAAGGTGATCTAAATGGACGCATCCAAAGAATGGGAAGGGGGAGACACATACACGCGGCAGCTTTTTACTGAACTGTTCACGGAAACAAAGGATAAAGGGAATCCATCCCCTTCGCTCGAAAAGGAAGCACTTCACTACCTGAAAAAAGCCCGCGAGGAAAAGAAAACCCAACCAATCGTGGCGCTTTTCTCATGGCTGCGCGAGGTCAAAAAAAACCAGGGCCTCACACCGGAGCGGCTCGGAATCTCCCGGAACGAGCTTTTCGAGCTCGCCAAGATACACGAAACGATAGACGAACATGGCGTATCGGTGGGGGGACGCCTAACGCGCGCCCTCCCCATAGTTCAAGAGGCAAACGAGCGCGTTCGGGAATACATCGAACAAAAGGAAACCTTATCGCCAAGCGGCCTCGAGTTGTGGGATAAGATGGAGGAAAACGCCAAAAGAATCCGAACCGTACTTGGAATGACAAAAGAGGATTGGACTTCCTTTCAGGGGCAGCTAAAATTCGCCATCAACTCTGCCGAACAACTCGAAAAGGTCGTTAACATTCCCGAAAAGGCTTTCCAAGACCTGAAAATCGTCACGCGCCACTATCGCATGCGACTGACCCCCTATTACGCCAGTTTGATCATGCCTGACCAGGTGAACGATCCCATTCTCGTGCAATCGGTCCCCACGCGAGAAATGATCGACAATGCCGGCATCGAAATCCCCCCGGTGGCGGCGGACCACTCCCCCGCCCGCCTGATCGATCAATTCTACCCTAGGGTCTTGACCATCAAGGCAACCAACATGTGCGCCATGTACTGTACTCACTGCCTCCGGATTGCTCACATCGGGAAAAAAGATAGGATCTACCCGAAAGAGGCCTACACGGAAGCCCTCGACTACATCCGCACCAATCCCCGGATACGGGACGTCCTCATCACGGGGGGTGATGCCTTCATCCTCCCAAACAGCATGATCGCCTGGCTTCTCGGCGAACTCGATGCCATCGATCACGTGAAAGTCAAGCGATTGGGAACCCGTATCCCCGTCACATGCCCGCAGCGGATCGATGAAGAACTCCTCGACATCTTAGAGGCGAGCAACGACATCAAACCCCTTCGGGTCGTCACCCAAGTCAACACCGCGCAAGAAATCACACCGATCTCCAAAAACGCCTTCTGGAAAATCTCGAAACGGGTGAGCGCGGTTCTCAATCAAGCCGTTCTCCTGAAAGGGATAAACGACACACCAATCAAGATGTGGCGATTGTGTGAGATCCTTCAAGAAGCTTACATCCGGCCGTATTACGTGTTCAACTGTAGCTTCCGGAACCCCCAATTTCGGCACCTGCGGGTTCCCGTGGAAGTGGGACGAGACATCATCGAAAGCATGTATGGAAACGTTTCCGGTGACCTCATCCCACGCTACATCGCGACCGCCGGGGGAAAAATTCCCCTCCACAGAGACAATCTCGTGCGCCATGAAGGCACCAGCGTGATTCTTCGGAAACCCTGGTCGGGAGAAGAGGTCGTGTACCCCGACGCGGACGAAGAAACCTACAGAAAGGAGGAGTACGCCTTTGCGAGATACGGAAGAGGCATCGATTAACATCCTCCTCGAAAATTTGGAGCGATGGGAAGGAGAGATGTTCTCCCTCCTGAAAAGACTCGTCTTGATCCAAAGCGGAAGCTATCACAAAGCCGGCGTAGACGCCGTGGTGGAAACCATCAAACGGGAAATGGAACACACAGGCTTTGAAACACGCGTGATCGAAGAAAAAGAACTCGGCAACCATCTCCTCGCGGAAACCCCTCCGGCCCAAAACGGTGCAAAGGGAATTCTGATCGTAGGACATACCGATACCGTCTTCCCAAAAGACACATCCTTCCATTGGTACAGAGAAGACGACCAAAACGTCTATGGCCCCGGCGTCATCGACATGAAAGGGGGACTCGTCGTGGGAATCTTCGCGTTAAAGGCCCTTTCCCGCTCCGGATTCCTCAATGAAATCCCCATACGGTTTCTCTTCAACTCGGATGAAGAAATCGGATCCCCCTCTTCCGGAAAACTCATCCGCGCCTTAGCCCATAAAAGCCATTGCGGATTCGTCTTGGAATGCGGCGCTCTGGACGGTGGCATCGTAACCGGAAGGAAAGGAAAAATCGGATTGACACTCACAACGAAGGGAAACGCGGGACACGCGGCGGAAGCGGGAAAAAACAAATCCAGCGCGGTTTTGTGCCTCTCCCACAAGGTTATCATGCTGGAAGCGATGAACGACCCCAAACAAGGCGTTTCCGTCAACGTCGGAACCGTGCGAGGAGGTATCGGCGCCAATACGGTCGCAGAAGAAGCCTCGGCCGGCGTGGACATACGCTACTTGAAACCTCGGCAACGCACAAAGATCTTGCAAAAAGTCGATTCAGTCGTCAAAACGCAAAAGGTGCCGGGGGGAGTCGGCTCCATGGTCATAACGAGTGAACGTCCTCCCATGCCTATGACGAAACGGAATCGGGAGCTCTTCCTAATTCTTCAGAAGCAGGCGCACAAACTCGGCATAACGGTCAAGGAGGAACTGCGAAGCGGGGTTTCCGACGCCAACTTGATCGCGGAAGAAAAAATTCCCGTCCTCGATGGATTGGGACCCGTTGGAGGACATGATCATTCCGAAAGAGAATACATGATCAAAAAAACCCTCTTGGAGAGGACGAAGCTCTTCGCTCTCACCCTCCTTGCCTCGTGGCAACACTTCCACAAAAAAACGACGGCTTGAAAAAACGAGTTTACCCTACCGCCATCACAGACCCCTCGCTAGGGATCACCCCGTCGATCATGTTGCCTTCGCCAAAAAGGCGGTGAGTTCCCCTAAAGGAAGGGCATGGATGTCTTCGTCTTTCGGGGTGGTTTCCTCACCGGGATGCCCAACAAAACGCCACCCCATGATCCTTGCAATCATGGAGTCTGCCTCCCTGATTTACAGGGTTGTTATCCGCGGGCGGAAAGGGTACCTTGTTCATAAGTCAGGTCGAACACCGTTTCCGTCAGCCACCGGCGTCGCCCAGATACGAAACGGAGTGCCCCGTTTGGAGTTGACACGATAACCCACCGAAATCATCGCGTCGAGGTTGAAGAAAGTAACTTGATAGATTTTCCCGTCAGAGGCAGTATGTGCAAATTTTGCACATACTGCCTCCTTTTCTAATTCACAAGAC
>CAZOBB010000121.1:0-3050 GCA_964577975.1 uncultured Thermodesulfobacteriota bacterium
TTGGCGAAGGTCCCCACCGCGCCGGAGATCTTCCCCACGGCGATATCCTCCCTCGCCGACAGGAAGCGGCGCCGGTTCCGCGCCATCTCCGCGTACCAGAGGGCGAGCTTGAGGCCGAACGTGATGGGCTCCGCGTGGATCCCGTGGGACCGCCCCATCTGGGGGACGTTCTTGAATTCGTAGGCCCGGCGTTTCAGGACCGCCATGACGGCGTCGATATCCTGTAGGATCAGGGCGGAGGCCCGGTTGAGCATCACGGCCAAGGCCGTGTCCAGGATGTCGGAGGAGGTCACCCCAAGATGGATGAACCGCGCCGACGGCCCCACCGTCTCTCCCACCGCGCTTACGAAGGCGATCACGTCGTGGCGCGTGATCTTCTCCAGCTCGTTGATCCGGTCCACGTCCACGCGGGCCTTCTCCCGGATCGCCTTCAGGTCTTCATCCGGAACGACGCCCAGCCTGTTCCACCCTTCACAGATGGCGATCTCCACCTCCAGCCAGGTGGAAAACTTGGCCTCGTCCGTCCACAATTTTCCCATTTCTTCCCGCGTGTATCTCGGAATCATAATATCCTCACTTTATTTAGTCTGAAGAACTTCCACCTTCTGACTTCAGGCTTCGGACTCCATCACCAAATCCTCACCGGCCGATCCGGCCGGGCCACGACGATTTGCTCGGGTTCCAAGCGGCATCCCGCCTTCTCGATGAGGCACCGTTTGGCCGCCTCCGGCGTATTGTTGATCTCGCTCAAATGGGCCAGGACGACTCGTTCAAGATCCGAATGATAGATGGCCTGGACGAATTGCGTCGCCGTGGGGTTGGACAAATGACCTCTTCGTCCCTTGATCCGCTGTTTCAGCTCCCAGGGGTAGGGGCCCTCCATCAGCATGTCCGGATCGTGGTTGGACTCCACGATGGCCACGTGCGCCCCCCGCATGTTTTCCCGCACCAGGTGGGTGATGACTCCCAGGTCCGTGGCAATCCCGATCTTCATTCTCCCATCCGTCAGGGAAAACCCGAGCGGTTCCACGGCATCGTGGGAAATCAGGAAAGGGCTGAACCAGAAAGCCCCAATCTCAAAAGGCATCTCCGGATCGATGCATTCCACGCGGGGAAGAGCCCCCACCACTGCCTCCGCCGCTTGGAAAGTTCGCTCCGTGATATAGACCGGGAGGTTGTAACGACGTGCCAGGGGACCCACCCCCTTGATGTGGTCGGCATGTTCATGGGATACGACTATCCCGGAAAGTTCTGACGGCGATGCCCCGATGAGGGCCATCCGCCGCTCGATCTCTCTCGCCGAGAGCCCAACATCCAATAAGACCGATGTATTTCCCGATTTCACGAAGAGGGAATTCCCCTTGCTGCCGCTGGCGAGCGCCACGATTTCCATGGCCCTTGACCTATCCCGAATCCCCGGAAAAGTCAAGATTTTCCCCCTCTATTTTCGGGACGTTTCCTTGACAAAGCGGGAGAATACCTCTTTAATGGTAACAAAAAAGGATGGCGACGCGTGTTCAAGCATATCGGCATTATTGGAATTGGAGGAGTCGGCGGATACTTCGGTGGAAAGCTTTGCCGATCCCGCGGCAGCGGACAAAACATCTATTTCCTGGCGCGGGGCGCGCATCTTGAAGCCATCCGGGAGCATGGCCTGACGGTCCAGACAGTCAGCGAGGGAACGTTTACCTGTCATCCCACGCTGGCTTCCGACGATATTACCGAGTTTCCCGTGTTGGATTTTTGCCTTATCACCGTCAAAGGCTTCGATTTGCCGGAAGTTCTCTCAAACTTGACAGGAAAGGTGACGGGTAAAACGGTTTTCCTCCCTTTACTCAACGGGATCGATATCGACGCGCAGGTCCGGGCCGTCTTCCCGGAGGCAACCGTCCTCCCAGGGACGGCTTATATCAGTTCCCACATCGAGAAACCCGGCATCGTTTCCCAAACAGGCGGGCCGTGCAAGATCATCTTTGGGAATGACCCACATCATCCAGAGACGCCGCCGGATGAGGTCATCCACCTCCTTGAGGCCGCCGGCATCAATCATGAGTGGGTTGAAGACCCCATCACGAAAATATGGGAAAAGTTCCTCTTCATCGCCCCGTTCAGCCTGGTGACGGCCTGCTACGACAAAACACTCGGCGAAGTCCTGGCGACGCCGGAGCTGGCCGGCACCGTCCGGGCCATCATGGAAGAGATCCTTCGACTGGCGGAGAAAAAGGGCCTTCACTTTTCAGGGGAGATCGTCAGCCATATCCTCGAAAGGGCGGGAAGTTTTCCGGCGGATACCCGCACCTCTTTCCAGAACGACTTTGCCAAGCCCGACAAGCGGGATGAGCGCGAGATCTTCGGAGGATCCGTGCTTCGCCTGTGCGAGCAGGAAGGAATCGACTGTCCCGCAACCCGGGAAATCTACCAGAAATTGAACGAGATCAAATGAAAACCTGGGAAAACCTAGGGTCGGGTTTTGAAATTGTCAATTCTTTCGGTTGGATGGAGCATCGGATCGGGGCTGGGAAAAGCTCCAAGCTCGAAGCTGAAAGCTCAAAGATAGTGACGAGTAAAAAGTGAGGGAGTGAGAAAGTCTGAAGGTTGAAGTCTGATGTGTGCAGCCATCGGCCGCCAAACTAAGAGTTCTACCTTTTTACCTTCAGACTAAAAAGAACGAGACAAACGAAACAAACCAGACAAACCGAACAAACGGAATAATTGGAGGAATTTCTATGAAACGTGACTACGGAAGGCATAGGTTTATCTTTGGTGTCCTCGGCGCCATCGTAATTGGCACCTTGATACTCGTGATGTTAACTCTGCCTGCCCTGGCCCAGGACGACTCTCCCTACCCGCCTCCCGCGGGGAAGGCCTGGATCAAATCAGGCGGGAAATGGGTCATGGTCCCCGCCCCGCCCAACGATGGGCCTTACCGATGGACGGGAAACGGCTGGGCAAGGATCGAAAACATCCCCCCGGAGAAAAAATGGGTTCCTCCACACTGGGACTACGATAACGACAAGTGGGTCATGGGACACTGGAAAGTGATGCGATCT
>CAZOBB010000122.1:0-21412 GCA_964577975.1 uncultured Thermodesulfobacteriota bacterium
CGCTGGCGCTCCATAGCGGCCACTGACCCATGACGTTAGCCAAAAGATATAATGAAAATCGTAAGTTGGAATTGCAATGGAGCACTAAGAAGAAAAACTGAAAAAATTGATACCGTTGGTGCGGATATTCTTGTAATTCAAGAATGTGAAGACCCGGCGCGGTCAACAAAGAAATATCGTCAATGGGCAGGTGGCAACTATTTATGGAATGGTGAAACGAAAAATAAGGGGATCGGTATCTTCTCTAAAAATGGACACGATATAGAGCCAATAAAATGGGATGGCAAATTTACCATAGAAGGCCTGAAAAGTCATAGTGAGGCGATTACATGGACGAGCAATGAATTACAAAGTTTTTTGCCAGTAATGATTGATGGTAAATATTTATTGATAGCTATTTGGGCAAAACAGGCAAATTCACCAAATTTCGGATATATTGGACAACTTTGGAAGTATATTCAAATACATAGAGAAAAAATGCATAGAGATAATACTATCCTATGTGGTGATTTAAATAGTAATGCCATTTGGGATGTTCCTGACAGGTGGTGGAACCATACAGATGTAGTGCAAGAATTAGAAGAAATCGGATTAATCAGCCTGTATCATCACATTACAAGAGAGCCACAGGGGATGGAAACAAAAAAGACTTTCAATATGAATCGCCAAAAAGATAAATCGTATCATATCGACTATGTTTTTTTATCGAAGAATCTCATTAATAATAGTACGTTAGAAATACATAGTTTTGAGCATTGGGTTGAATATAGCGACCATGTTCCATTGGAGTTTACACTAGTAATTTAAAAAGGTATCAGATTGATTTAGTATACAGAAGTAAAATGGCTAACAAGGCGCTGTTGCGGACGTGCCATTCCGCTGGCGCTTCATAGCGGCAACAGAGCTTAGTCATTAACTGAAAGGATAGTATGATTGAAATTAAATCCTGCTTGACAGCCCTGGATTTCTCCTTTGCCATGCAGATGACAAAGGATTATATTCGCTGGCTCAATATAGATTTGTCTTTTCAAGATATTGATAAGGAATTATCCAATTTTTCTTCAGTGTATGGTCCTCCGGACGGGCTATTTCTTCTTGCATGGCACAATGGTGAATTGGCGGGTGGCGTAGGGGTTAGAAAGCTTGAAGCTAAAGTTTGTGAGTTGAAAAGGCTATTTGTCTATGAACGATTCAGAGGTATGGGGGTAGGACGAGGCCTAAGCACCGTTCTCATAAATAAAGCAGCGAAATTGGGATATGAGAAAATGAGGCTGGATACTTTGGGATATATGAAGGCAGCAATAAGGCTCTATAAGACATTGGGATTCAAGGAAATTGCTCCTTACCGTTTCAATCCTGATCCAACAACAAAATATATGGAACTGAATTTGAGCTGATTCAGCAAACAAGCTGCTACGCTTGTCCGCTGTTTCCCTGCGTCCTTCGGCTTTGCTCCATAAGCGGCAGGTGAGCTTGATCGTTAAAAGGAAAAAGAGAATGCGAAGAATATTAGTGTTCGATATTGGATTATGGGTAATTTTACTTCTAAGTTCTTGTTCACCGAAAGGAATTGTTGTTACAATAGAAAACAAGTCAGGCCATAAAGTAAAGAATATAGTTCTTCGTTACACAGGTGGAGAAAAAGAAGTCAAAGAGATAAAGAACAATACAAGTTGGACGGGGAAGATTAATCCGAATGGAGAATCACATCTTGAAATTGATTTTATATATCAACAAAATAGCAAGCATCATTCAGAAATAGACACTTACTTTGAAGAAGGATACCAAGGCAGGTTAATCATAACGATTGGACAAAATGGCGAGGTAAGATTTCGAGACGATGTAAGGACAGGATATTAAATAGCAATTGCATTCACCTGACTGGCATTTTGCTGGTGCTTCATGGTGGCAATCGGACTTGGCCGTTTAAAATAAGAGTAGAGATAACGGAGACAGAGTATGAATAAAAAATATTTGTTCGGATTGTCTATTACGGCGATAATTTTGATAGTTATCGCTTCGATTCTGATGATTTCAACAGTGGATTTTCCCCATAAAATCCCCGATAGGATGGCAGAAAGAAGAATATCAGAAATACAGAAAGGGCCCGAATTGGTTAAAAAGGAATTATTATTGGATTCCTATAAAAGACATCTTAATTTTGAAGACAAACTTAGGGAAAGGGATATTGCGTATGCGGAATTGATTAAGACATTATCGATCGCTGTTATTTTTATTGCTTTAATTCAGTTGTTTTTAGCCTATATTTTGCAAAAGAGATTGAGGCAATAATGATTAGAGGAAAAATTTGTCAAGTATGGTGAGACTGGATATAAACACGATGCCGGTTGTTTTTTTTATTACTATCAATATCGGTTCAAACTGGATTGAAAAAGGATGATTTTGAATGATTTTAGCGACAGATCTGGCGCTCCACGGCTTGATGTTATCCAGACGTAAAAGCCGAGACGAAGAGATGTAAGTGGAAATTTATTCAACTGGGACAGTAAGGGGTCGCCTTTTTAAGGCTTCGTTAATCTTGCTCGATAGTTGTGCAATCGTATAGGGCTTTTTAAGGAATGAGATTCTGTCTTTTAAGAGAATTCCGTGGCTGAAATGATTTTCTGCATATCCAGAGGTGTAAATGATTGGAAGATCGGGAATGAGTTTTTTTACTTCTTGAGACAATTCGGTTCCATTCATGACTGGCATAACGAGGTCTGTAATAATAAGATCGATTTCTTTTTTTCTTTTTTTAAATATTTCTAGGGCCTTTTGGCCATTGGGTGCCGTGAAGACAGTGTATCCCAAATTTTCGAGAGTTTCTGCCGCCAAATCACGCAATTCTGGCACGTCTTCTACGAACAGAATGCTCGCTTTTCCGGTGACGAGGTTGGTGCTGTGGGAAGAAAGATTTGTTTCGTGTTTAGGCTTTGAAGGTTTTTCGACAATGGGCCAATATATTTTGAGAGTCGTTCCGTAATGAAGTTTGCTGTGGACCGTGATAAAGCCTTTATTCTGTTCCACGATTCCAAAAACGGTTGAGAGTCCGAGTCCTGTTCCTTTTCCTGTTTTTTTCGTTGTGAAAAAGGGTTCAAATATTCGGGCTTGCGTGGCTTCATCCATACCAGAGCCCGTGTCGCTCACGGCGATGACGACATATTTTCCTTTTCGTGCCCCGTAATGGGTGGTGACATACTGTTCGTCGATGATTGCTTCTTCCGTCGCGATGGTAATTTTTTTCTCCCTGGTTTCTTTGGAAACTTCTTGAATCGCATCTCGGGCATTGATCACTAGATTCATGAGAATTTGCTCGATTTGTCCTGGATCCGCTTCAATGTAGGGTAATCCGGGAGCAAGATTTAAGAATATGTCGATGTCTTCAGGAATGAGACGCTGAATCATTTTCCCAAGGGTAGAGATGGTTTCGTTTATATCGAGGGTTTCTGGAATAGCGACCTGCTTTCGGCTGAAGGCCAAAAGCTGGTTTACAAGGCCCTCGGCCTTTCTTGCAGCAGATAGAATCGTAAAAAATTCGTGGTATCCTGGGGCGTTTTTGTCGAGTTTTTGAAGGCCCAACTCGCAAAATCCGAGGACGACATTCAGGAAATTATTGAAATCATGGGCCATGCCTCCAGCGAGATTTCCCACAGCTTCCATCTTTTGCGCCTGTAGGAACTGTTGTTCGAGGATCATTTCTCGGGTAATATCGTTTTTTACGGCAGCAAACTGAATAATTTTGCCATTCTCGTTTCGGATAGGAAAAATAACGGCCTTTTCGTAATAGATTTCACCGTTTTTCTTTTTGTTGATGAACGTTCCTTCCCAGGTCTTTCCCGCGGTTATAGTGGCCCACAGCTTTTCATAGAATTTTCTATCCTGTTTTCCACTTTTGAGAATCCTCGGGTTTTTTCCTTTGACTTCCTCGTAGGTGTACCCCGTAGCCTTTTCGAATGCGGGGTTGACATAAACAATGTTTCCTTTGAGATCTGTGATGACGACCGATTGCGTTGCCTGCTTTACCACCGTGGCAATACGTGTGAGCTCGGCTTGTGCTCTTTTTTGCTGTTCCTCGAGTTGTTTTTCGCGCGTTACATCCCGGGCACTGCCCACGGTGCCGATAACACGTCCCTTTTCATCAAAAAGGGGGGCTTTGGCTACATCTAAGCGGAGGAATTTTCCTTGGACATAGCCGTATTCATCGAATCGCATCGGTTTGAGCGACTTGAGTATCACCTTATCCGAGTTGATACCAATTTCACCAAACGTATACCATTTTTTATGGCCAAAACGCTCCGCGCGAACTCGATGGGCAAAGTAGAGATCATCTTTCCCTAGAGGCTCTTCCGCATTTTTGGCCATGAGGAGCTTTTCACGCAGTGCGCGGTTGGTGAAGATGTACCGGCTTTTTACGTCTTTTGCCCAGAGCATGTCGGGGTTGTTATCCGCAATGAGCTGAAACAATTGACTCATGTTCCTGAATTTCCGCTCCTTTTCTCTCAGCTCTCTGTCATAACGCCATCGCTCGGTTACGTCTCGTACGACGGCTAAGATTTCCTCTTTACCTTTTGGCACCATACGGCATTCGAAGTGACCTAGTTTGCCATTGATTTCTAAGGAGTAGGTAAAAGTTTGGATTTTATTAGATTCAAGTACTCGTTTTATAGCCCTCATGAACGGCGTGACCACATTGCGAGGTAAAGCCTCGACAATCCTTTTTCCGAGGAAATCTTTGGGAAGGAGGTAAAGTTTCCCTATTTCAGGGGAGTGGTACGAAAGGAATCTCCCTTCCTTGTCCAACGTAAAAACGATATCGGGAAGGGCATCTAAAATAGCTCGACTCGTCTCTTCCGTTTTCCGAAGCTTTTCTTCCATTTCCCTGGCCGGGGTAATATCCCGACCAATGACGAGGAGACCTTTCCGGGATCCGTCCGGATTGAAAAGGGGAATTTTGTAGATGTCAAAGATTTTCGTTTTTCCATCAGGTGTGGGAATCCTTTCTTCGGAACGGTGGATTTTTCCTGATGCCCACGTGGCTTCATCCGTAGCTTTGCATGTTTCGAAAGCTTGACGATAAATAGGGAGCGTTTTTGAAGCCAATTCCAGATCTGTTTTGCCACGATAATTCACACCCGTGAGATGAAAAAGTTCCAGGTCCGCTTTATTGGCTAGGAGCCAACGTCCTTTGTCATCCTTGAAACAGATGATGTCGGGGGAGGCATTGATAAGGGTTGTCAAGCGTTCTTTTTCCCGTTTCAGTGATCTCCATGCCTTTTCGGCCAGGGTAGTATCCTGAAAAACGCCTAGGGCCCCTATGACCTTTCCTGATGTGTCGAAGACGGGGGTTAAATGAAGAAGCCCGCTCACTTTTTTCCCGTCTTTAGCCGAAAAGGCCTGGCGAAACACTTTAGCTTTCTTTTTCTCCATGAGCCTGAGATCGTCGCGATGGAACACTTTGCCGAACGGTTCGGGCCAACAATCTTTCGCCGTTTTACCAATCATTTCTTCGGGGGTTAATCCAGCCAGGCGGGCGTAAGGTTCATTGACGTGCCGGTATACTCCCTCACGATCTTTGTAGAACACGCCGACAGGTAAAGAACTCCATAGGGTGTGAATGAGTTGATCGGTTTCCCGTGTTTTCTTTTCGAGTGACTTCTGCTCGCTTACGTCCCAGATAAAAGCAGCGATTGATTCCTTGCCTTGGAAGAGAACCTTGATCCCCGTCACTTCGGTAAACAGAACACTCCCATCCACACGTACGAGTTTTTCCTCCTGCCGGGGAAGGTAGGGATTGAATTTGGATATATTTTTGAGGCGTTTTTTTACGGCTTCAAGGGAATCCGGATGGATAAAGTCGAGAACTCTTTTCCCAACGAAATCTTCCCGTTTCTTTGCCCGAAAGAGTTTTAGAGCCTCAGGGTTGGCATAAAGGATTCTCCCTTTCCGATGAACCACGATAGGGGTAGGAAGACGTTCGATCCATTCAATCAAATGAATCCAATCACCTTCAACCCTCTTTGATCTTCCTGTCAGTAGCGCTTTTTTCACCTTTTCACGCTCGGGCACTAAACAAGAGACGTTTTGTATTCATTTACTTTTGTAATATGCTGCATATAAATTATATCATTTTTTTCGGGGATTGCAAAGGAGGAGAGGGGATTACGTGCGTAGGCAGTAATATTCTGTATATACATGGGGGAGGATAAAAAAGAATCCTATATCCGGAATGTTGATAATTTATTGTTATTTACAAGCTATTTGCTTTTTTGCCTTGTATGCTGTCTAGGGTGACATCTGTTGTTAGAAAAAAAGCAGAAAGTGGAATGTTTGGGAATGGGTAGGATAAGATTTTTGCCGAGGCCAGCGGTTATTAGGTTGGTATTTCAACGGCTCATTTCTTTTACTGTCTCTGCAATGACGTGAGCGGTCTTTTCCCACGTGAAGGATAGGGCCTGTTGCACGGCCGCCTCCCGTGTTTCCTGCGAAGGGGGGGAGGCAAGACTCGCGGTGATGGCGGAAAGGATAGCCTCGGGCGTGTCGGCCTCGCAGTAGGTCAGAAAATCTCCCCCGATTTCTCGAAAAGAGGGGCAGTTTCCACATACCACGGGGGCGCCGCAGGCCATGGCTTCCAGGACCGGCATGCCGAATCCCTCGTAGACGGAGGGATACACGAAAAGGCGGGCGTTTGCCAAAAGGACGGGCAGGTCTTCCCTTTTCACGTAGCCGGGATAGAAGATTCCAGCGATTCTTCCCTGCAAGGCTCGGGTGAGGTGGGGCATGTCACCCCATCCCCTTTTCCCAACCAGTATGAGGGGAAGTTTCCCTTTGTCTTTCCAGGTTTCGTAGGCCGCTACGAGGTTTTCGATACCCTTTCTTGGTTCGAGGGTTCCGATGAAAAGGAGATATTCGGCGGGGAGCTCGTAGCGCGCGAGGACCTCTTGAATCCTTTCTTCACCCGGTTCAGGATGAAACATGGTAGGATCCACTCCCGGGTAGGCAATCCGGATTCGCTCCTGTGGGATGCCGTAGATGTCCGCTATTTCGTCCCGTGAAAATTGGGAGATGGTTAGGATCGCGTCCGCCCGTTTGAGAGAGGCGGGAACGAACTTGGAGAGGAACCATTGATTTTTTGCTTCTGCCTTGTCTGCGTGCCGCAGATAGGAAAGGTCGTAGACGATCAGGGCGGTAGGACGCCCGCCGGTAGGGTAGGTGATGAAGTTGGGGAAGAGAAAAGCGTCTCCCTCCCCGGAGAAGAGGGTGAAGGGAAGGGGCAACCCCACCTTGAGAGATCCTTCAAGGAGCTTTCGAGGAAAAAGAGTGTGGAAACGGAGGTCGATGTTAGGCCCGCGAAGTCCGGAAGGTAACGCTTCCTTTTTGAGAAAGCGGAAGAGGATCAGGCGGATGACATCGTTCGGAAAAAAGCCGGGCAGCCGCCGAAGCACCTCGTAGACGTAGGCCCCGATTCCCGCTCGGCGCCCAAGAATTGGCTGTGCATCTACAACGAGTTTCATTTGTGGTTACCGTATGTTGCGAATGATTCTTCAATCGTATTTACGATATTGTCCCATCCGTATTCCATCAGGACCCTCTCGCGACCGCGACGTCCCATCTCCCTTCCCAGCCCGGGATTCAGCAGGATTTGGAGTACGGCTTTCTCCATGTCTTCCGCCGTGGTGCCGAGGAATCCGTTTTCTCCATGGCGGATCAGGCTGGCCACGGCGGGACATCTCCGGTTTCCGATGACCGGTTTTTCGTACATCCATGCCTCGCAAAAGATGATTCCGAAGCTCTCGAACTCCGTCGGTTCCACGAGGATGTCACAAGCCTGGTAGGCAAGGAGCAGATCTTCGCGCGAGAGCCGATCAAGGTAGTAGACGCCGTCTTCCGTCACAGACGTCCGGTCCTCGTCGGGACCTACCATGACGAGAAAGGCATCG
This sequence comes from uncultured Thermodesulfobacteriota bacterium, assembly GCA_964577975.1. Classification (GTDB taxonomy): domain Bacteria; phylum Desulfobacterota; class S145-22; order S145-22; family S145-22; genus JAOZMY01. The sequence goes on from CAZOBB010000122.1 coordinate 7,938, forward strand.
TGTCCATCCCTGCGAAGGCGGCGAACTGTTTCGATGGCTAGATCATAGCGTTTCGATGGTACCTTCCGTCCCACGAAGAGGAGCATTGCGCCTGAACTGGGGAGTTCGAAACGGGCGCGGAAGGCCGCGGCTCTCTCCGGGTTTGGCGGGAAATCTTCCGGATCGAACCCGACACCGAGGCGAAGCGCCCGACATCCCATCTTCCTGAAGAAATCGACGGAGTAATCGTTGAGGACGAAGAGGAAATCGGCTGCCTTGAAGGTGTCGTAGAAGTGTTTCCAGTGGTGATACCAGTCGAGGTGGTGGAAGAGGGGAATGATACCGACGGGTCGCCCCGCCTTTCGCGCCGCTTTGACCGCATAGGCCATGGTGTTGAAGGGAACCATGGTGGCGAGTACGACGTCGAAGTTTTTCGTGTGACTGTCGAGGAAACGAAGGAGCTTCGGGGAAATGGGACCTCTGCAGAATTGGTAGAGGGCCTGATAAACAGCGGGGCGCCGTTTGGCTGTCTCTGTGAGGAACCGTATCCAGGATTCCGGCTCTTCGTCTAGATAGGTGCGGTCTTTCAGCTCGCGCCGAACGCGCCGCAGGAGGATACGGCTGGCGAGTTTCTGCAATCGGTCGTGATTCTTGACGTCAAAACGATGGATCGGGATTCCGTCCTCCATTTCACCTCCCTCCTGGAATCCTTTGACCCAGTGGATGCCGAAGGCTGATGGGGCGAGAAGTCCCGCAGCGGCGGTGGTGGCGACTTCGATGGTGTGACCGTGGCGAGCCAGGGCCCGGGTGAGCCCGGCCATAAAGGCCTCGGCGCCGCCGACGAGCGAGTTTCCATAAATGTATGAGACAAGCAGAATCCTCATAGTTCCTCGATGGAGCCCTCCGGGTAACGGGAAAATATATCGGAAAGGAAACGCTTCGTGAGGTAGTCCCGTCCCCCCTGGCGGGCCATGCCCCGGATCATTCCCAGTTGGAAGCGATAAGTAACGAGCCAGGTGACGAAGTAGCTTCGCATCCGTTTCCATCCCCCTTTGCGGAATTCGATGGCGAGTTTCAAAAGGAAAGCAGGGAAGCAAAGGAAGATCAGCCCTTGCTTGACGGTATGGCGGAAGGGGCGTCGGCAGTAGATGTCCAGATTGTTTTTTACGACCGTTTGACCGTATCCATACCCGTGCCATCCCTGTTGACGGAGAAGTTGGGAGAGGGTTTGGCGGTGGACATGCCTGACCTTGGCTTCCGGTGCATAGACGATGTGACGACCTTTCCGTCGCAGACGGGTGGCGAAATCGTGGTCTTCACCCGCCACCAGGTCATCGTCGAAGCCGATCTCCCGCGCGGTATCGGTGAAAATGGCGTAATTTTTCGTGTCGAGAGTGAACATGTAGCGGATTCCCTCCATCTCCGCGCTAACGTAGAAGAGCCAACCCTCGTAGGCCTCTTGAAACCAATCGCTGATCCAACCCTCTACCCCGGGAAGATTGTGTCCCATGGCCGCCACGAATCCCTTTTCCCGATCGAGGGGAGCCAGGATCTTTTCCAGCCAATCGGGTTCGGGCACGCAATCGCAGTCGATGCCAATGAGAACCTCGCCGCGGGCGTGATCCAGGGCGTCCTGGCGGGCCCCGCTCACGTTTTTTCGTGTGAGGGGAAAGACTCGAAGAATATCGCGGAAGACGCCGTATGTCTCCACGGGTCGAGTGGAAGAATCGATGACGACGATCTCACAGTGAGGGAAAAGGGGCTGGGCCGCGATGGAACGGAGGCATTCCATAAAAACGGTCTCGTTGGGGTTGCGAACGGGGATGGCGATGGTAATGAGGGGGTGGTTTGGGTTGGGCACCCGGGTTTGGAGAGTGGAGATGAATGCACTCATAGCGCCTTCAGATATTTGAAGAGAAGTTCTTCAAAGGTATAGGAATGGGGGACAGAAGTTCGAAAGATACGCTGTGCCATCAAGGGTATTGGAGAAAACGCCTGGCAAGCGGGACAGTCGTCCGTGAAGAGGTGGAGGACAGCATAGAGTCCCTTCATCTTCCGATATTGTGAGAGGGGAAGATGGGAAAGGCGTTTGTGTTTCCGAACGGGATAGTCTCCGTGGTAGATGTGAACCACCCACGGGAACTCCGTGAGGGTGTCAAGGTAGGGGGTGAGGGAATTGTATCCCTCCTGACAGGGAACGATCCAGGCGACATTCATAAGGGTGCCGTAAACCTTTCCACGACCCTGTCCCAGGAGATGGCGAGGCTGTCCGCGTAAGCCTGTTCTCCGAGGGACCTGGCCAGATCTTCGGAGGTTGCGAATTCGTCGATCCGCTTTGCGATGGCCCGGGGATCGGGAGGCAGGACGAAACCGTTTTCCCCGTCCCGGACTAGCTCTGTGGGGCCGCCGCTGTCTGCGCAGGTGATGACGGGTTTACGGCTGCGCATCGCCTCTACGGTCACGAGTCCATAATCCTCGTCCTTCGGCGCGAAAAGGACGGCCCGGCATCGGGCCACGTAGTCGAAAACTTCTTCATCGGAGAGGGCTCCCGTGAGGGTCACACGGTCTTGGAGGCCGTAGTCCCGAATCATTTGGTTGAGCCGGTCGAATTCCGCCCCTTTGCCGCCGATCACGGCACGAACGTCGGTCGAAGTGACGTGACGCATGGCCTCGATCAAAAGATCCATCCGCTTTGGCTTGATGAGGCGGGAAAAAGAGAAGATGAAGGGCTCATAGGCCTTGAAGTGGATGAGTTCTTCTCGAAGTGGAGGAGGATAGAGGACTTCAGCGTGGTGATCCCCGAACCGTTTCAGCCTTCCGGCCACATTCTTCGAAATAGCGAAGAGGTGTTTCACGTGGCGGGAGAGAAAGTGGTTGTCGAGCCGGTGGAGGAGCGCGCGCTGGAGCTTCTTTCGCTTACCCGCCCCGATCCTTTTCTGGTAGGCGTACCATTCGTCCCAGAGGTCGTAGTATTCCCGCTGGCGGTGGGCGAACCAGCAGATCTGGAAGGGATGACGCACCGCGAAGCTGGGGAATTTGATGGTGATCACCCGGTCGATGGGCCTTCCGTCCACCTCTTTCACGTCTGTCAGGTAGTTGGCCGCATAGCCTGCCAGGAGACTTCGGAAGAGATAATGCCGGTTCTGGGGCGTAAAGAGCCAGTCCGCTTCATGGCCCCGCTTGTTGAGTTCCCGCACCAGGGCGAGGGCGAGACGTTCGTTTCCACCCATTTCAAAAGGGACGTAGGATGTTACAACGAGGAAGCGCATAGCGTGGCCTGTGGAAGATATGGCTTGAAGGCGGGATAGGGCATGGGTCGAAGGACGAAAGAGAAAGCCGTTCTTATGTGTTGCCCTCTTTTTTTCATCACCTTTTTCCCTCAATCCTTTAGGTTAATTTCTATTCCCATCTTTTCCAGGTGCCCTTTTAGGATAGGTGCTACGGCAGTTTCTGTAAAGGCCCTCAGCCTTTTTTTTCCCTTCTCCACGAGGGAATCTCTCAGCCCGGCGTTTTTTAGGCATGCGACCACCGCCTCGGCGATGGCAGGATAGTCCTTGCGGTCGAAGAGGATGCCCGCATCCCCCAGTGTCTCCGGAACTGCTGCCGCTTTATAGGCGACGACAGGGATTCCGAAAAACATGGCTTCCACGAGAGGTACACAGAAGCCCTCGTGTTCACTCATGCAGAGATAGACAGAGGCGTGGCTGTAGATCTGGGTAAGGGTGGTGGTGGAGAGGTGCTTGGTGAAGTACACGTCAGTTAGGTTCAGTTCCTCGACGAGCCTTTCCAGGGTATCCACATAGGTTTCTGTGTCGAAGTGACTCCCCACGAGGAAGAGGCGGAGGGCGGGGATCGACTTTTTGCAGAAGTAGAAGACCCTTATGATATCCTCAATCCTCTTGTTGGGAGCGATTCGTCCCACATGGAGGAGGATGGGGGCCTGATTCCGCAGATACGGGAAACGGGGGATTTTGGTCAGGCTCCTTTGATAGAGAGAGAGGTCAACGATAATGGGGAGGACACCCGTGTTCGTAAACCCCATGGTATCCAACTCCTCCTTGTTGAAGGTGGAATCGCCAAGGGCCAGATCGAACACGTCCGTGAGTCCGGCGAGGTTCTCGCGCCCCTCCCGGCAGCGCCGCGCTACCTTTTGGTTGACTCCCTCGAAATAATGGGCAGGGGTGATATTATGGTAAATAAGGATCTTTTTTTCCGGAAACTCACGCACGAAATCGATCAGTTCCGTTCCCGTGGAGTAGTGAAAAATGAGGATGTTGTCGGGGTGGTGGTGATAACGGTAGTAGAGATAGAACTCTGCCTTGTTCCAATACATGGGGTGGATCACCTTGCTGAAAATCTTTGAGGTGATTCCCCAGCCTCGCAGAATGCGCTGGATTCCGATGGCGTCGTTGCCGATGGCGTCGCCGTAGCTGAAATCGGGGACGAACTGGTGTATTTCCATATCAGGTCCTTGTTTCGCCGGCGATCCAGGGTAAAAGGGCACGGAATCGTCTCGACACGGCCTCGTAGGTGAAGTCGTTCGTTCGTGCCTTCCCGAGGATCCGAAGCCGTTCTTGCAGATAGCCGTCTGTAGTCAGGAGCCGAATTCCCTCGGCGATTTCAAGGTATGCCTTCTCCTCCCACAAAAGCCCGGCCTCTCGGACGGTTTCGGGTACGGCCCCGGCAGCGTAGGCGATCACGGGGCAGGCCGCGGCCATTGCCTCGATCAGGGGGACACAGAAACCTTCATGCTCGCTCATGCTGAGATAGACGTCGGCGGCCCGGTAGAGGGCGGCGAGTTCGAGAGGGGAGAGTCCCTGGAGGATCATGACGTCTTCCTGCAAGCGCAGCCTCTGGATGAGGTCGAGGACGGAGACGGTATAATTTTCCCACTCCCAGTTTCGCCCCACCAGGATCAACCGGCTTTCCGGGTTGATCTTGTGGTAGCAGTAGAAGGTTTTGATAAGGTCCTCGATCTTTTTATTGGGGGCCCACTTTCCCACATGGAGGAGGGTAATTTTTTCACTCATGTAATTGAGGCTGCGGAAGGAGTTATCGTCCCGGGTGTTGGTTTCCACGACGAGAGGGAGCACACCGGTGGTCTCGTATCCCGCCTCTTTCAGTTCGGCCTCGTTGAAATGGGAGACCCCGAGGGCGAGGGCGAAAATGGAAGCGGCCTCAGCAAGCTGGCGGCGGCCCTTTGCGCACGCCTCGGCTGTTTTCCGGCTGATTCCCTCGAAAAAGTGGGCGGGGGTGATGTTGTGATAGATCATCACCTTACGGCCGGGGAGATTCCGAATGGTGCCGATGAGGGGGGAGAAGATGGAGAAGTGGAACAGGATTGTATCCGATTCACGGATCTGCCGGAAGGCCTCGGTTACCGGAAGGATTTCCGTGGCGAGGTATCGGGGCACGACGCGCTGGGCGCAGAGAATCGTCGGGGCTCCGGCCTCCTTCAGCATCCGGTCGATGTGCCGGGCATGCTGGGAGATGGCGTCAAACTGGTAGAACTCCGGGACAACCTGGTAGATCATCATCAGGCCTCCCCGAAGATGTCACGAATGGCCGTTTTGTAGCGTTCCACAACGACATTCCACTGATAGTTTGCGAGCACGTATCGCCTCCCCGCCGAGGCCATGCCGCGCCGTAGCTGTTCATTTTGCAGCAGCCAAGACAAGGTTTCCTCGAACTCGGGGTAGTTGGTGAAATAGAGCCCGCCATTGCTTCGCACACAGTGCCCCCGGGTGACGGGGCAGTTGCCGTGGACAAGCACGGGGGTCTCCTGAAGCCAGGACTCCATGATGACGAGCGAGAAACTCTCGTTGACGGAGGGTTGGCAAAAAACCGTTGCGGCCCTGTAGGCGTCGAGCTTGTCCCGTGCGGGAACGAATCCGAGGGAGTGAACCCGATCCTTGATGGAATCTGGAATGCCAACCCCACCGCTGCCGATGAGGACGAGGTGCAGGTCGCTTTTCCGGGACTGGACGAAATTCTGGAAATAGCGTACCAAAAGATGGGTGTTTTTTCCTTTGTCCTGACGGCCCGCGTAGAGGATGAAGGGAGCGTCGATACGATAGGTCTCCCTGAACCGGTCGGCATTGCCGACCACGTCGGTGTCGAGGCCGATTCCTACGACATGCTGTGGTTTGCCCGCGATACGGTAGAGCCGGTTTGCCAGTTCCCTTTCCTCTTCCACGTTGTAGAGGATTCCGGCGCAGGACTCGAAGGTCTTCCGGACGGGGGCAAGGTTAGCGTAAGGTTCGTCATGAAGGCAAGGCAACAGGAGGGAGCGCTCCGGATGGATCGCCGCACCGTAAACTGTGGTGGTGAAGAGGTAAGGGATAAAGATGAAAATGGAACCTTTCCCGTTCATCTCGATAAAACTCAGCAGATCCTTTGAACGCAGCATTTCCTGAAAGAAGTAGCTTTCCTCTTCCGGTCTGATCTTCAGATCTCTCAGGAGGCGGTCGTTGATATAGCCGAAGATGTCGAAGTAGGTGGGCTGGACAGCGAAACGACGGACGGGCACGCCTTCTTCTTCGTAAAGGCCTGGCTCGTAGGCGTTTTTCGACCAATCGGAGAGGAAGTCCTGGATGGTGGTGGTAAGTACCTCTGCTTCGATTCCCGCCCGGCGCAGATGTGTGGCTGCGCCGCGGCACTCCGCCTCGGCTCCACCCGGGATGTGGGTGCCGTACCAGGGGATCACGAAATACCACTTCATCGGGCTGTAGCTTCTCCCTTCACGGCGATCACGGCGTAGTCCTGAGGTCCATAGAGAAGCTCGTTGAGCTGGATGACGTTGTTGTTGAGGACGTTGATGAGCTTGTCAGAAAAATCCCCTGTGCGCCGAAAGAAATCGACCTCCGACAGTTTCATCTCGTCCGGATAGAAAGAGGTATATCGGATCTCCACCGAAGGGAATCCTACCGCCTGGCAGGCGAATTGCAAGGTGAGGGGATGGACGGGCTTGGTGTGGGTGGGGTCGAGGTAGAAGGCCCCTGAGAAGACGGAGAGGCTTTGGGGGTTGATGGTCTCCATGACGAGCTTCCCTCCATCCGCGAGCCGTTCATAGCCAAGCTGGATGAGGGTGACGAGCTCACTCCAGGATAGATGTTCAATAACCTGGGCGCAGAAAATCCCGTCGTAGTATCCCCTGTCCACCGCCGATAAGTGTGTCAGTGCATCGGATTCTTCCGCCTCCAGTCCAAGGCTTTGGCAAAAAGCCACCATCTCCGCGTTGATGTCGATCCCTTTCGCCGGTATCCCCGAGCCTTTCAGGAGCTCGAGGAATTCACCGCGGCCACAGCCGATATCGAGGACCTTTCGACAACCTTTGAAATAAGACAGGTAGGTCTCCTGACGCTTCTTGATCTCCTCACGATTTCCGCGGTGGAGGTCTTCGAACGAGAGGTAGAGGGTATCTTTCAAGGCCTTGTCGTCGAGGGAGGTGTCCCCGTTGCCTTTCTCGGCAGGGGAGACAAGAATCTTGGAGAGTTCACGACGCGCCGTTTCCGACCGGAGGTGACGGAGATCCCGCCGCAGGTTTTTATTCTGATTCATGGTTCGTAGGACCAGTCGGAAGAGCCGCATTTGGGTTTCTCCGAGTTTTTCCATCTCTCGCTGGATTTTGACGAGGTAATGGCGATAGGCCAGGTTTGAGGTTAGGTCAATGATCCTTGCCAAGTAAACTTTTAGATCATTGAAAGAGCGAACCGTTTGGGCGTTGAATTCCATCTGGGTGGCGAGGAGGATTCGTGTGAGAGGAGAAAAGAGTTTCTGGACGAGGGCGATGATTTTTCCTTTCAGGCCAGGCTGAGGAAGGGGACGATGGGGTGCCCAGAGATCGTTCAAAGGGGCGATGACGTCACCGAAGGCGCGGGCGAGCTCCTTGATCTCGTCCAGGAGATCCTCAATGTTGGGTTGGATGTTCAGTTCCATTTCTTCGACGTTCTGTATTTCTTCCCTGGAGAATTCTCCGCGGGCTATCCGTTCCTCGACCCGTTTCCGGATCTCCTCCATGAGGGCCTGGACATCGATGGTCTCGTTTTCAGGCATCGGGTTTCCCTTTCTCGCTTGATGGATTTAGGAGTGTTGTGGCTAACGGTTCCTTTTTAGGTACCGGTCAGCCTCTGTAGAGCTTCCTCGTATTTCTGACGGGTTTTTTCGATGATTTCTTCGGGAATATCGGGGGGCGGCGGGGTCTTGTCCCAGTCGAGGCTGTCCAGATAATCCCTCAAGAACTGTTTATCGAAGCTTATCTGGGCATGTCCCGGTTCATAGGACTCGGCGGGCCAGAAACGGGAAGAGTCGGGGGTCAGAAGCTCATCGATGAGGATGATCCTGCCGTTCAGAAAGCCGAACTCCATCTTGGTATCCGCCAGAATGATACCGCGCTCTTCCGCGATTCCCCGGGCCCGTTCGTAGATGGCGATACTCAAATCCCTTAGCCTTTCGGCCGTTTCCTTTCCCAAGGCATCCACCATATAGGCAAAAGAGACGTTTTCGTCGTGCTCTCCCTGTTCCGCCTTGGTGGCGGGGGTGAAAATGGGTTCGATCAGACGATCCGCCTCACGGAGCCCCTCGGGAAGCGGAATGCCACAGATCTTTCCGTCCCGAAGGTATTCCCGCCATCCCGATCCGGCCAGGTAGCCGCGGACCACACACTCGAAGGGGATCGGCTTGGCCTTTTTCACCCATAGGCTTCGATCTTTCAGGATTTTCTTGTAGGGACGACACGCCTCGGGGAATTCGTCCACGTCCGAGGATATGAGGTGGGTTTCCACCAGGTCGCGGATCTGGCTGAACCAAAAGAGTGTCATCTGGGTGAGGATCTTCCCTTTGCCGGGAATGGGCTGTTTCATGATCACGTCGAAAGCGGAGATCCGATCGGTGGCGACCATGAGGAGAGACTCCCCCAGGTCGTAGTTGTCTCTTACCTTTCCGCGTGAGAATAGGGTGAGGTCAGAGAAGTTCGTTTCATAAAGGGCCTGGTCCGCCATCTGCTTTTACCTCCTATAGTTGTGCGGTCACGCGAAACGTTCGCATGCGATTGATGGCTTGGATCGTTTCTATCCTTCTGGGAAGGGAAAGATTCCCGACACGATAAGGAGTGAGAATATCAAGCCCCCTTTGAGAGAGGTCTTTGAAGGTGTTCTCTATAGCTTCGTAAAGCGTGGTTTTCCCGTTCATGTACCGTTGCGCGGCGTAATGGATGAGGTAGCCTATACTGCGTGTTTGGGAGACATCTGCCAACTGTTCCATATCGTGTAGGTCGATCTGGGTGTAGCCAAATAAAAGGTTAAACAACCCTTTTGCCTCGATTTTTACGTCTCGTTTTCCCTTCGAGGGATTGAAGGAGTTTCTGTCAGGGATCCGGTGCCGTATCTTTCCAAAGGAAGCTCCGCCTTCGGAAAGACGCCGGGAAGGGGTATCTTTCACGATTTCTTTCGCTATGGTGGAAACATCTCTTGGTTGATACGTATCCATCATGATGACTGTGTCAGCCACGTCGAAATAGTCTCCCGATCCTCCCATTACAAGAATGGTGGAAACTCCATGATCCGTGTAAAGTTGCCGCACCTTGTCCACGAAAGGGGTGATAGGTTCCTTCTTTTTGGGAACGAGGCGTTGCATCCGTTCGTCCCGTATCATGAAGTTGGTAGCCGACGTGTCTTCGTCCATCAAAAGGACGTGGCAACCCGCTTCCAGGGCCTCCATTATGCCGGTGGCCTGTGAAGTACTGCCACTGGCGTTGTCTGTGGAGAAGGTTTTTGTTTCTTTGCCGAATGGGAGGTCGTGGATAAAAGGGGATATGTCTACTTTTTCGATGTATCGACCGTCCGCTGCGCGGATCTTGACCGCGTCGGGTAAGATCACGACTCTTTCTCTTCCATCTCCCGGAATATGGTTATATATCCCTGTCTGAAGGGCGTTGAGCAGGGTTGATTTGCCGTGAAAACCGCCTCCGACGATCAAAGTGACCCCCTCTGGTATTCCCATTCCCTGAATCTCTCCACTGTGAGGGGTGGAAAGCGTGACCCGCAGGCTTTCGGGGGATTTGAAAGGGATGCCATTTTCTAGGGGACGATCATCAATTCCGCTCCGGCGTGGAAGGATGGCTCCATCGGCTATGAACGCAACAAGACCGTGGGATTTGAGAGACGCACGGAGGCTTTCTTGATCCTTTACGCAGTGGACGAATCGGGTTAATGCCTCGAGAGGTATCCGCATGGTTTCTTCGACTATTTTTGGGATCTCACTCGTGAACATGGCTGCGGCCTCTTTGCCGAGAATCGTGCGCCCAGCGGCAGGTAGGCCCATGACGAATCGGAACTCGATGGTATCTTCCTTAATGACGACAGCGTTTCGTTTGAGTACCTTCTGCGACCCCGCGTCGATTTCGATCATTCCGCTTTTTCCTATACCTCGATTGCCTTTGGCAATGGATTTCTTGATCGTTTTGAAACGCCTTCCTAAGAAGTCTTCCACCGCGGTAATCTCTGGAATCCCTTGAAGGAGAGAATCGGGAATTTTTCCGTTGACGGGGACTGCCGCGCACACGCGCGTAGGAGCAGCAAAGGGATCGCCTTGGACATGATCGATAAAAAGGATAAAATTAGGATACCGATACGCCCCTTTGAGTTCTTTATAACGCTTATAGCTTTGCCGGTCAATTTGGGATAATTTTCTTGTCAGTTCGGAAAAGTCCTGGAGATGTGCCATATGATTCGATCTATGTTTCTGCCTGGTTGATATATTCAAACTGTTTTCGTTCAAGCCCCCTCTCTCTACGCAACTGCCGTGCGTAAAGGGCGGTGATCCACTTATGAATATCTTCGTTCGTCAGGGATTTGAGACGTTCGAAGTAGAGTCGGTCATCCTTGATAACTCCTCGTTTGAGGAAGAGGATGCCGAGATAACGTTTTCCCATGTTCTTGAGGTCGTTGTGTACTACCTCCACCTCCATAAAGATGTATTTGTCGAGGTCGATTCCGAGAGAAAGATTATTTGGGTTGAGGAAGAAACGGATTGCAAAAATGTCCCCTTTTTTGAATGAATCGAGAAAACTTCCTTTCTCATAGATAAGTCTCATTCCGTTTCTGCTTATGTCTTCTACTTGAATATCTTCGGAGAATTCGATATCCTCAAGTGGTATTCCTGAATATGGCTGGTTTTTTATGATGTTGACCGTTATTTCGTAATCGAGAGGCGGTTCAAGGCGCACGGCGTTTCTTCGCTGTTTGATTTCTATGCGTCTTGGCACTTTCAGAACAATCGCTCTTTTAAACCCGCGCATGTTGATGGGTATAATTCCCTCCGATGTTGTTGTGAAGGAATAAAATTTTTGTTTGTCGCGGTAATTGATGACGAAATCGACGATCACCCGTTTGTTTTTAAAGTTGTGCATCGGTCCCCGTTCCGGAGGATCTTCCAGAAGTATTTTGTCTTCTGCTTTTTTGAAATCCAGAAGCAGGCATTTGAACCCTTCGTGCCGATATTCCGGCACATGAAGCTCCATTGTACTTTTCCTGGCGTCGGCCTCTTCGAAGACTTTCCGAATTTCCTCGGGGTCACGGATATCAAAAAGCTCTATCTTTTCAACATCATCTCCCGCATGAAGGAAAAACCGGTTGATAAGGTATAGGATGCCTCCTAAGAGGAGGATTCCAACGAAAACCCAGAAGACGATGGAAATGACTTGAGAAAAATCACTGTCGCTTGCTGTTTTCTGAACGGTTCGAAGAAAACCCTTGTCTACGGTTGCAGCATAGGCAAGGGCTCCCGTCATCATCTCTTTCTTGCCCAGTTTTTCCCCCTAATGTTCGTAATCTGTAATAAGGATGGTGTATCCTCTCTCTGTGAGTCTTCTTCCCTCGTCCCTCGCCCCTTCTTTCGTGTCGTAAACCCCCACACGGACACGATAGTATGTTGTTTGTCCCGTGTTATATACCACAATATAAACGTTATCAACAAGTGATCCCAGTTTTGCAGCCAATCGGTCGGCGTTTTCCTTATTGATGAAGGAAGCAACTTGCAAGGTGTAAAGGCCGGAATGCTTTTTCTTTTTTGTCTCAGCGCCAGCGGGAGGAATTCTTGAAGAAGGGAGCTTGAGAACCTCGATCATAACTTCCGCGGTCCCGGGGCCCACCATACCAATCGCTTTAGCGGCGGCATAGCTTAAGTCGATGATCCGATTCTTTACGAAAGGACCACGGTCGTTGATGGTAACACGGACGGATCGATTGTTCTCCAAATTTGTCACCATGACTTCCGTGCCTAACGGTAAAGTTTTATGGGCGGCGGTCATATCATACATATTGTAGATCTCTCCGCTGGCCGTTGGTTTGCCGTGAAAATCTTTGCCATACCATGAAGCGATGCCAACCTGCCGACTACCTATGGCGGGGTGGATAGGAGGAGGAACCCGTTTGGCGCAGCCGAAAAAAAGGGCGACTAGCAATAAAAGGGTTAAGATTTTCTCTAACGCTATTGTCTGGTTTGGTGGGTGGAGACGTTGTTTCATGGGTTTGGAGATTTACCTCTTTTTTGGGCGACGATGATTTTTGATTTTCCAGAAGGAGAAATAATCTTTTTTACAGGATCGAAAATCTTTTCAAACCTTTCTGTTTCGTGATGTAAAATTTCTCTCATCCTTTGTGAACCCATCGAAAAAAGCCGCAGATAATACATGGCGCGGATGAGGCGGTTTCGAGGAATTTCATGTTCCATCATAAAAAAGGCGTGTCCCTTTTTGAGAATACGCCAAACTTCATGAAGACAGGCATCGGCGGTTTTCCCTCCCAATTCATAAAAGGCGTGCGAGCAGCTTATTGCACTGGCAATCTCGGAGCGCACAGGAAGGGCGGAAACATCCGCTTGGACGAGAAAAATATTTTTGAAATGTTCTGTTTTTTTACGCGCAACCCTTAGCATTCCTTTCGAAAAATCTATGCCTATGACCTTTCCTTTCTCACCGACTGCCTGGGCATAGAGGGGAAGCAGGGAGCCAGTTCCCGTACATATATCGAGTATGACATCTCCCTTTTGTGGGCGTACGGTGGCGATAAGGAAATTCCGTGCCTTTTGTTGAAGATCTTTGGAATGAAGGGAAATAAATTTATCGTATACGTGAGAAAAGGCATTGTAATATTTTATTCTTTTTTTTCTTGTCATCGAACGTATGGGGTTTTATTTTCTCTTTTCTTTGGAAGAAATACCATTCTATTCACACTTAGGTCAACTGGTAAAAAAACAAAAATGATTAGCAAAACTGGCTATTTTGAAGTGCTTAAAAAAGGATCATCCTTTTGCGAATTGGTCCCTGTATTTTTTTGGTGAGCCGCATAGGAATCGAACCTATAACCTACGGATTAAGAGTCCGTTGCTCTGCCAGTTGAGCTAGCGGCCCACATCCACCGTCTGGCACGCCCGGGGTGACTCGAACACCCGACCTGCGGATTCGAAGTCCGACGCTCTATCCACTGAGCTACGGGCGC
>CAZOBB010000123.1:0-3960 GCA_964577975.1 uncultured Thermodesulfobacteriota bacterium
GATACCGTATTTGACCGTGCGGCGCGGATCAAGCCGTGTCCGATAGGGGCCGGGGGGGCGTGCTGCAAGAACTGCGCGATGGGGCCGTGTCGGGTCCCGGCGCCGAAGAACCGGGAAGAGACCCCCGAGGAGAAGGCGAAGCGGACGGGCGTTTGCGGGGCCACGGCGGAGACCATCGCGGCGAGGAACTTCGCGAGGATGGTGGCGGCGGGGGCCAGTGCCCACAGTGACCATGCCAGGGGCGTGGCGGAGACCTTCTTGAAGGCCGCCAAGGGCGAGCTGAAAGACTTCACCATCAAAGACGAGCAGAAGCTCTATCAGATCGCCATGGACCTGGGCGTAGAGATTGGCGATCGGGACCTCAAGGACATCGCCGTGGAAGTGGGCGAGATTTGCCTGGCGGAATTTGGCAAGCAGGAAGGAGAGATCATCTTCCTCAAGCGGGCCCCGTTGAAGCGCCAGGAGATCTGGCGGAACCTGGGCATCGCCCCGAGGGGCGTGGACCGCGAAGTGGTGGAAATGCTTCACCGGACCCACATCGGTGTGGACCAGGACTATGAAAACATCCTCATGCACGCCGCCCGGACGGCCCTGGCCGACGGATGGGGCGGCTCCATGATCTCCACCGAGCTGCAGGACGTCATGTTCGGCACCCCCGAGCCGGTGGCGGGAAGAGTCAACCTGGGCATCCTGAAGAAAGACCACGTCAACATCATCATCCACGGCCACGAGCCTCTACTACCCGAGATGATGGTCATCGCCTCCCAGGATCCCGAGATGCTCAAATATGCCGAGAGCAAAGGGGCCAAGGGCATCAACCTGGGTGGGCTATGCTGCTCCGCCAACGAGATACTCATGCGGCACGGCATACCGGTTGCGGGCAACTTCCTGCAGCAGGAACTGGCCATCACCACCGGGGCCGTGGAACTCATGACCGTCGACGTCCAGTGTCAGATGGAATCCCTCTTTCAGGTAGCCTCCTGCTACCACACCAAGCTCATCACCACCGACCGGAGGGCCAAGATCGAGGGGGCGCAGCACATCCAGTTTGACGAAGAACGGGCCTTGGAAGTGGCCAAAGAGATCCTCAAGCTGGCCATCGACAACTTCGAGAAGCGGGACCAGAGCCGGGTCATCATACCGGACGAGAGCAAAGAGATGGTGGTGGGCTTCAGCCACGAGACCATCAACTACCTCTTGGGCGGCATGTTCCGTGCCTCGTATCGTCCCTTGAACGACAACATCATCAACGGCCGGATACGGGGCGTGGCGGGAGTCGTCGGCTGCAACAACGCCCGGGTCCAGCACAACTCCGCCTTCCTGGCCATGATCAAAGAACTCATCAAGAACGACGTCTTGGTCTTGGTGACGGGCTGCAGTGCCATGGCGGCCGGGGAAGCGGGACTGATGACCCCGGAAGCGGCCCTGGAGCACGCGGGAGACGGACTCAAATCGGTCTGCGAAGCCGTAGGTATCCCGCCGGTATTGCACGTGGGAAGCTGCGTGGACAACAGCCGTATCTTGATGGCGGCCACCGCCATGGTCAAGGACGGCGGGTTGGGCGACGACATCAGTGACCTGCCGGCGGCGGGCGCGGCGCCGGAGTGGATGAGCGAGAAGGCCATCTCCATCGGCGAGTACTTCGTGGCCAGCGGCGTCTTCACCGTCTTTGGAGTGACCTGGCCGACGACGAACAGCGAGGTAGTCACCAAGTATCTGTTTGAGAAATACGAAGACACCTTGAAGGGGATGTGGGCGTTCGAGTCGGATCCGATCAAGGCGGCGCAGTTGATGATCGCGCATATCGACAAGAAGCGGAAGGAACTCGGCATCGACAAGGCCAGAGAACGTATCCTCTACGACATGGAAAAACGTAGAGAACTCGATGCCGCGTAAGGAATGGAAAAAGAGAAAAAGGGGGAAGCCAAAAGCTTCCCCCTTTTTCTTGTCAACCTTCGCCTTGAAACTTTCTTTGAGATCAGGTACCATGATTTCAAAAAAATGTATATAATCTTGTAATTTCATGGAAGGGAAAGATGAGGAAAAGGAAGAAGGTATTCTTAAGGATCTTTCTATGGGCAAGTCTCTGCGTCCTTACACTACCGGTGTATGGAAAGTGTGGCATCATCCTCAAAAAGCAATCCTCGCGCCTCATACCGGGGAGAGGAAAAACGCAGGTACTCCAAACCTGGTTGGAGTATTACCAAGACAACAAAGTCGCCGTCTATCAAAGAAATGCCATTTTTATCACCGATATCGGATCGAACACGTTGATCAACATTCTGCCGACGAGAAGAATCTATGCCGTAAACTCGGTCGACGATTTCGTCCAGCGGATTGAAAAGATCGTTCAACAGATTAAGGCGCAAAAGCTGTTTGGCGAAAAAAAGGCGCCACAGGCCCCGCTGAAGGTCCAAATCAAAGAGACTGGAAAAAGCAAAAAAATTCTGGGATACCCCTCTCAAGAGGCAGAAATCTACGTCAATGGCAAGAAGGTAGAAGTGATGTGGTACACCGAACGCCTCCCCCTCAAAGATGAAATCGACGTTGAAAAGGCAAGAGAGAAAAAAACAAAAATCGAGTCCATCTTCGAAGAGCTTTCCGGCGAAAAAGACTTCGAGCAGTCCAAAGAATATCAGAATTTTATGAAAGGCCAAAAGGTTCCGCTTCTAACGATTACCTACAACATGGGAACGGAAGAGATTGAAAGAGTCGTGGACATCAAAATCACATCCATCCCCCAGCGAATCTTCCAGGTCCCCGAAGGGTACAAAAAGGTACCCATCGAGCAATTCATGCGGCATTAACCTTTGCCATATCTACCAAACAAACTATACCCTCAAGGAAGGGACACGATGTTTTCATGTTATATCTTCGATTGTGACGGAGTTCTCTTCGACTCCCTCCAGGCCAACATCGAATTTTACAACTATCTCCTCACCGCTTTCGGAAAACCTCCCATGACACAAAAGCAGATTACGTATATCCACATGGCCACCGCCGAGGAATCCGTCGACTACCTCTTCAGGAACGACCCACGCAGGCAGGAGGCGCAACAACTCCGCCTCAACACCGATTACCACCGATTCATCCCCTACATGAAACTGGCGCCTGGGGCGAGGGAGGTCCTTCAATCCTTAAAGGAACAGGGGAAAAGACTGGCCATTTGTACCAATAGGAGCACGAGCATGGAGGCCATTCTCGAATACTTCAGCCTGACCCATTTCTTCGACTGCGTTGTCACCGCCCTCCACGTAAAAAACCCAAAACCTGATCCCGAGGGGCTTCTCCTCATATCAAAAACATTGAAAATCACTCCTGACGATACCCTCTATATCGGGGATTCGCCCCTGGACGCAGAGGCTTCCCGACTGGCTGGCATTCCTTTCGCCGCTTATCAAAACCCCGACCTGGAAGCGGAATACCATATCAACAGCTTCGTTGAAATCATATCTCTTCAACCTTCAAAAAAAGGAGCGCATCATGCCCATTGCAACCGGTATTGATATTCTACGAAAAGCCCACGAGGGCAATTACGCCGTCGGCGCCTTCAATTTCAACAACATGGAAACGCTTCAGGCCATTCTGGAGGCGGCAGAGGAACTTCACGCCCCTGTGATTGTTGAGACGTCAGAAGGTGCTATTCACTACGCTGGGGCAGACATGCTTTTCCAAATGGTGGATGTCCTCGCCCGAAAAAGTGCCGTTCCGGTGGTGATCCACCTAGATCACGGTAAGGATTTCAATGTCATCATGGCCGCCCTTCGGGCGGGCTACACCTCGATTATGATCGATGCCTCCTCCCACCCTTTCGAGGAGAACATCCGGCAGACGAAGCGGGTCGTGGAAATCGCTCACGCCATGGGGGTGTCGGTGGAGGCGGAACTGGGCACCCTGAAGGGAATCGAGGACAATGTCTCCGTGGACGAGCGGGACGCCACCCTCATCCATCCGGATCAG
>CAZOBB010000124.1:0-5393 GCA_964577975.1 uncultured Thermodesulfobacteriota bacterium
GTCGGCCGGGACACAGACATGACAACGTCCTCGCTTGGAGGGCACAACCACAAAGGGAGGAGGAACCATGAACCCTCAAAAGGTCACCATCCCACAGTTGATTCAGATGAAGCAGGACGGTGAGAAGATCACCATGCTCACCGCCTACGATTACCCCTTTGCCCGTATCCTGGATGGCGCGGGCGTCGACATTCTCCTGGTGGGGGATTCCGTCGGCTCCGTGGTGGCGGGCTACGACACCACCCTTCCCGTCACCGTCGACGAGATGATCTATCACACCAAGATGGTCACGCGGGCCGCGCAGCGCGCGCTGGTGGTCATCGACATGCCGTTCATGTCCTACCAGGTAAGCGTGGAAGAGGCCGTCCGGAACGCGGGACGGATGATCAAGGAAAGCGGCGCCGAGGCGGTCAAGCTGGAAGGCGGCCAGAACCAGTTCGACGCCATCAAGGCCATCACCCGCAATGACATCCCCGTCATGGGACACATCGGGCTGACTCCCCAGTCGGTGCACGCCATTGGCGGCTACAAGGTCCAGGGCAAGGCCGATGCGGCGCGTCAGAAGGTCATGGACGACGCCCTGGCCGTGCAGGAGGCCGGCGCCTTTTCCGTGGTGCTGGAGGGTATCCCCCTGTCGCTGGCCCAAGAGATCACGGAAAGACTGACCATCCCCACGATCGGCATCGGGGCAGGCATTCATTGCGACGGACAGGTCCTGGTCATTCACGATCTGGTCGGGCTTTTCGATAAGAAACGGCCCAAGTTCGTGAAACAGTACGTGAATCTCTGGGACATCATCACGAAGGCGGTGCAGGACTACTGCCAAGAGGTGAAGGACGGGGCCTTCCCCACCGACGCCCACAGCTTTCACTAAAGGATCCGACCATGAAGGTTATCAAGACCGTCGCCGAGATGTCGGCGGAGGCGACCCGCCTTCGGAACGAGGGGAAACGTATCTCCTTCGTTCCCACGATGGGGAACCTCCACGAGGGCCATCTCAGCCTGATGCGGATGGCCAAACCTCTGGCCGATGTCCTCGTGGTTTCCATCTTCGTGAATCCCCTCCAGTTCGAGCCGGGAAGCGATTTCAACGCCTACCCGAGAACCTTTCAGGAGGATCTGGAAAAATGCGAACCCGTGGGGGTGGACATTGTGTTCGCCCCCACGGAGTCCGATCTCTACCCGGAGGGGTTCCAAACGACGGTGGAGGTAAAAGAGCTTTCCAAGGGACTGTGCGGCGATTTCCGCCCGGGACATTTCAAGGGCGTCGCCACGGTGGTGCTGAAACTGTTCAATATCGTGAGGCCCCACGTGGCGGTCTTCGGCGAAAAGGACTACCAGCAGCTCTGCGTCATCCGCCGGATGGTCAAGGATCTAAATCTGGACATCGAGATCGTAGGGCACCCCACGGTCCGGGAAACGGACGGGCTGGCCATGAGTTCCCGGAACCAGTATCTCTCTCCAGACGAACGGAAACGGGCGGCACTCATTTACAAATTCCTTCTGGAAGCCAAGAATCTCTTCGAACATGGGGAACGGCGGGCCCAGCGCCTGATCGCCACGGTTCAAAACGGCCTGGCCCGGGACCCGAGAATCTCCGTGGAATACGTCTCCATCCGCGACCTGGATACCCTTAAACCCTTGGACACCCTTGACCGTCCCGCCGTGATGGCCCTGGCGGTGCATATCGGGAAGACGCGGCTGATCGACAATATATTCTTGGGGAAGGCCCAAGAGTAATTTACGACAACTTACAAAAGTTTTACGCCGAAAGTTCAAACCGCCAGGCGCACCACCACTCCTCCGGGTGGGGATCCGGGGGACATCCCACGCAGGTGGTCTTGATCCTGGGGTCGATAGTTCTGGCAAAGTAGCTGTATTCGACCATTCCGGCCGATTTGCAGGGATAATCGGGCAATCCCGCCCGTTTCCGCGCCACCTGGACTCGGCACTCATTCATCCGAAAGAGAAAGCTGTTCTCCGTCTCCTCCACGATCTCCTGGACATTCAAACGGGCGTAGAGGCGAAATCCCAGGGCCTGTTTGAGGGCCTCCAATCCACCGTTCTCCGGGATTCCCACGGCTTCCATGATCCGCCGCGCCTCGATCACGGTAAACCTCGTCCACGCCGTGTCGTTACAGCGCTTGGCCACGAACATGTCTTCCTGCTGCTCCACGGCCTGGAACCAAACCCCGTCGTTGGCGATCCAGTTCTTCGCCAGGTCGGTGAAAAGGGCGATGAGGGTCTCCCGGTCCATCTCTTTCAGTTTCAAGGGAATCCCCTGGTCATCAATCTCGATCCCGAAATATTTCGCCAGCCGCCGCATCTGGATGGGAAAGCCCCGTTGCCAGGCCTGCCGGTCTATCTGAAGGGCCTTCTCCAGACCAAGCTGGTACTCCGCCTCCCGAAACCACAGGCCCGTGTGGGAAATGATGTTTTTGAACGCCGCCCCCACCATCTGGATCAATTGCTCTTTCGAAAGGTCCTCGACTCCGGCCATTTGCTACCTCCAAGTAAGGGTTTCCCTCTTTTAATCCAGGACAAAGGTCCCGTCAAGGCATCACGGAAAACGCATTGACAAATTGTTAGGTATTTGGTAACATTTAAAAAATCTCGGAGGAAACGGACATGGCGGAATACAAAGTGCAAAAGACTTACAAGGAAATCAACGAAAAGATCAAAAAAGGCAAGGTCGTCGTGGTCAACGCCGAGGAGATGATCGACATCGTCGAGGAAAAAGGCGCCGTCAAGGCCGCCCAGGAGATCGACGTGGTCACGACGGGGACCTTCGGCGCCATGTGTTCCTCCGGGGCCATCTTAAACGTGGGACACGCCACGCCCAAGATGAAGATCAGCCGTGCCAAGCTGAACGGGGTCCCCGCCTACTGCGGCCTCGCCGCCGTGGACCTCTACATCGGCGCCTCGGAACTTCCCGACGAGGATCCGAGAAATACCGTTTATCCGGGCGAGTTCAGATACGGCGGCGCCCATGTCATCCAGGACCTCCTGGCAGGAAAGGCGGTCATCATGGAGGCGTGGGCCTACGGAACCGATTGCTACCCGAGGAAATACCTCAAAAAGGAATTGCACCTTCAGGAGCTTCGGAACGCCATTCTGTTCAACCCCCGCAACGCCTACCAAAACTACAATTGCGCGGTCAATTCCACGCGCCGCACCATCTATACCTACATGGGGGCGCTCAAACCCCTGTTCGGCAACGCCACCTACAGCACCTCGGGACAGATCAGCCCCCTTCTCAACGACCCCTACTTCAAGACCATCGGGGTCGGGACCCGAATCTTCCTCGGAGGGGGCCAGGGATACGTGGCCTTTTACGGCACCCAACACGTCTTCGATGTCCCCCGCTCCCCCAACGGGATTCCCACGGAAGGGGCGGGAACCCTTTGCGTCATCGGCGACATGAAGAAGATGGATCCGAATTGGATCGCCGCGGCAAGCATCCAGGGATACGGGGTTTCCATGTATGTGGGAATCGGGGTTCCCATCCCCATCCTGAACGAGGAGATGGCCCAGTTCGCCGCCGTCAAGGATGAGGATATCGTCACCCAGATCATCGATTACGGCGGAGACTATCCCAAGGGAATCAATCGCAGCCTCGGAACGGTCACCTACAAGGAGCTCAAGGATGGCCTCATCACCGTGCAGGGGAAAGAGGTCTCCGTCACCCCCATGGCAAGCTACCCCAAGGCCCTGGAGATTTCGAATATCCTGAAGGAGGAGATTCAAAAGGGACGGTTCTACCTGGGGGAACCCCAGGCCACCCTTTCCCAGCTCTAACCGGAGACGTGATCCCCCATGACCCTGGCCCAAAACACGCTGAGCCCTGAAAGCTACACGAACCGGTTCTACAGGAATCTGGTAAATCCGGATCAAGGCGTGAGCTTTCAGATTCAAGAGGGGGAAAGTGATCTCTGGATCCATACAGACCGGCCACGGGAAATCCTGGCCCGGAAGGCCCTGAGGGAAGTGCGGCAGATCTTGATCGACCACATTGAAGTAAATCCCGAATTTGAAACCTCCCTCGATCCCCTTCCCCCGTGCCCCGACTGCCCCAGGGTCATCCGGGAGATGTCAAAGGCCGCAAGGACCGCCCAGGTGGGTCCCATGGCGGGCGTGGCAGGCGCGGTGGCCGAATGGGTCGGCCGGGCCCTTCTCGAAGACGGCGCGGCTTATGTCCTCGTGGAAAACGGCGGAGACCTCTTCCTTTACCGTCCGAGCTTCTCTACCACCATTGGCCTTTTCGCCGGGCAAAGCCCCTTGAGCCTAAAGGTAGGGCTCCGAATTCCACCAACCACCACCCCCCTCGGAATCGCCACCTCCTCGGGAACGGTAGGGCCCTCCCTCAGCTTCGGGAAGGCGGATGCCGTGTGCGCCATCTCGCCTAACGCGATCCTGGCAGATGCGGCGGTTACGGCCATCGCCAACCGGATCCAGACGCCTGAGGACCTGGAGGCCGCCCTCACCTGGGGGGCTTCCATGGGGGGCATCACGGGCATCGCCGCCATCGTCCGCGACAGGCTCGCCGCGTGGGGGAATGTGGAGCTTGTGAAATTATAAAATTTTATGGAGGAACCCATGATCAAAAAACGAATGGTCTTGAGGTTTTCGAAAAAGACCTGGAATCAGCCCATCGTCTATCGTCTCGTCAAAGACTTCGATCTTGCCTTCAATATCCTGAAGGCAAGCGTCTTCCCTAAGGAAGCGAGCCTGATGGTCCTGGAGATCTCCGGTGACGAGGCGGAATTCGACCGGGGCATGGCGTATCTCGACAGCCACGGCGTCGTCTATGAACCGCTGGAAGCCAACATCAAGAAAGACGAGGAGCGATGCATCCATTGCGGCGCCTGCGCGGCGGTCTGTCCTACGGAAGCCCTGTATATCCAACGCCCCGAGATGCGGGTCGTCTTCGACACGGAAAGATGCAGCGGCTGTGAACTCTGTGTGAAGGCGTGTCCCCCCCGGGTCATCGTCGCCACCCTTTCCGCCCAAGAGGCCTGATGACAAAGGAACGGGTTTTTGTCGGTTTCAGCGGCGGCGTGGACAGCTTTGCCGCCGCTTTCCTTTTGAAAGAAGCCGGTTACGAGGTAACCGCCATTCACCTCATCCTTTACGACCCCACACCGGAAGGAACGGAGAAACACCTTCGCGCCCTGACAGACAACCTGGACATCCCCCTCATCACGAAGGATCTGAGGGACCGATTCAGGAACACGATCATTGGCCCCTTTGCGGAAAGCTATCTTTCCGGGAGAACTCCCAACCCCTGCGTTTGGTGTAACGAGCATATCAAACTCCAGACCCTCTCGGAACTGGCGGAGAAACACGGTGTCTCCCGGATAGCCACGGGACACTACGCGAAAAAGGGGTTCGAC
>CAZOBB010000125.1:0-2833 GCA_964577975.1 uncultured Thermodesulfobacteriota bacterium
TAGCCCCGATCGATCCCCGCCATGGTCGTGGCCGCCGTTTTCGCCCCCATCTTGGCCGTCACGCTCGTGTATTCGGTGGCCGTGACCCGGCGGACATGGGGAACGGAATATTCGATCGCCCGGGCGTCCTCAGGGGTCAGGGTCTTGTATGTTCCCTTGATGTTCGGTCGGAAGGGTAGGGTTGAGACACTGTCCGGAACGACCATAATGGTATTGACCGACATCTTCTCCATCTCCCGGTAGAGCTTCTGTTCCTGAATCCGTCCCAGCGTCGTCATGGCCAGGACGGACGCCACCCCCACCACGAGGCCGAGAACGGCAAGAACGGAACGAAAGATCCTTCCCTTGAACCGCTTCACTGCCGTCCTCCCAGGATGGCGCGGATGGGATCCACCTGCCCGGCGCGATAGGCCGGGAAGGCGCCGGAAACCGCCCCCACGAGGATCCCAAACCCCACCGCCATGTAGAGGGGACGCCACGTCAGGCTCACGGGGATCGTGTCCTTGAGAAAATAGGCCACGACCATCCCGATCCCCACCCCGATGAGGCTCCCGATCAGGGAGAGCCAAACGGCCTCGAAGAGAAACTGGGAGAGAATATCCCGGCGAGAAGCCCCCAGGGCACGTTTGATCCCGATCTCCACCTTCCTCTCCGAGATGGCCGCCAGCATCACGTTCATGATGATGATACCGCTCACCAGCAGGGAGATAATCATAATCCGAACGAGGAGTATCGTAAGCTCCCGCGAGGAACGGTTGACGATCTGGACCACATCGAGGGAGGTCACGACCCGGAAGTCATCCGGCTCGTCGGGGGCAAGGTGGTGACGCTTCCGCAAGAAGGCCCGGACGATCTTCTGGTAGGTGGCAATGTCCCGAGCGTCATTCAACTTAACGCTGATGGCATGGAGATAGGTGTCCCGGATGAAGAGGGTGGACGCCGTGGTGAGGGGGATCAGGATCCGATCATCCATGTCGAACCGCCCCAGTTGCCCCTTTTCAGCCAGAATACCCTTGACCCGGAAAAAGAATTTCCCGATCTGAATGAACTGCCCCAGGGCGGCCGCCCGGTTCCCCGGGAAAAGCTCCTCCGCCACCGTCTTGCCCAGGAGGCAGACCTTCCGGTGGTCTCTTAAGTCCTGCTGGCTGAGCGCCTGCCCCATGTCTATCTGGTAATCGCCGACGGTCAGATAGGAAGGCGTGACGCCCAGAATCCGGGTGTGAAAGGACCGTCCCCTGAAATGGACCACGTAGCGGCGTATCCCTTGCCTGGGCGCCACAGCCTTGACAAACGGGAACTGTTTCAGGGCCTCGGCGTCGGCCACCGTCAGCGTCTTTACCTTGGAGGGACGGTGCCGAAAGATACGGCCTCCGCCGGCGGCGACCATCATCACATCCCCCCCGAACCCGAACCCTTTGAGGGCCTGGATGATCTCCATCTTCGTCCCTTCCCCGATGGCCACGATCGTCGTCATGGAAAAGATGCTGACGACGATTCCCACCATCATCAGGACGGTGAACAGGGGATGTTTCAAACTATCTTTGAGAGAAACCTTGAGTATCTTCAGGAACATGGCGTATCGGATTGTATCAGGCCGTCCCGGATGGTGATCATCCGCCGGGCCTGACGCCCCACATCCGGATCGTGCGTGACCATGATAATGGTCCTCCCCCGCGCGTTGAGATCGAGGAGGAGCCGGACGATCTCCTCGGACTGGTGGCTGTCCAAATTCCCGGTGGGTTCATCCGCCAGAATCACCTCGGGATCGTTCATCAGGGCACGGGCGATGGCGACCCGCTGTTTCTGGCCCCCGGAGAGCTCTCCCGGCCGGTAGTGGTAACGCTCCCCCAGGCCCACCATATTGAGGAGTTCTTTTGCCTTTTCGGTATCCCGCTTCTTTTCCCTTTTCCGTCCCCTCCTGTAAACGGTGGGAAGGAGGACGTTCTCCAGGGCCGTGTACTGGGGAATCAGATGAAAAGACTGGAAGACAAATCCCAGCTTCGCGTTGCGCAACTCGGAGAGCTTTTCATCCGAAAGGCTCCCTACATCCACCCCGTCCAGCTTGTACCGCCCCCCTGAGGGCCGCGCCAGACACCCCAGGATATACAGCAACGTGCTCTTCCCCGCCCCGGAAGGCCCCATGATGGAAACCAGCTCCCCAGGGAAAATGGAAAACGAAACGCCCTTCAACACCTCTGTGACGACGGAACCGCTTTCGTACCGTTTCTCAATCCTGTCGAGAAAGATAACCGGTGTCATGGGCTCAACAGCTTACGGGTGAATCCCTGGACCAAGACCTCCTCCCCCGGCTTCAGCCCCTCGCGGATCTCGGTCCTTCCGCTGTCGGTCCACCCCGTGGTGACAACCCTCTTTTCGGGACCCTTTTTCCCCTTGACGACGACCACACTCTTGCCGCCCACGATCTTGACCGCCTGGACGGGAACCAGAACGGCGTCTTTTTTCTCCTTCACGACGATCGTCGTGTAGGCCGTCATCTCGGGCCTGAGAAGACGCCGTTTTTCGGGAGGGTCGCTGATCTTCACAATCACGCGATACGTCACCATGTTGTCCCGGACTTCCGCTTTGGGATAGATTTCATAAACCTCCCCATGAAACGTCACTCCCGGGAAGGCATCCACCCGAAAGGTGACGGGCTGTCCCTTCTGGACTTTGCCGATGTCGGTTTCGTCCACATAGGTGCTGACCCAGAGTTTTTTAAGATTGATGATCCACACGAAGGTCGGCGACGACAACTGGGCCGCGACCGTCTCCCCTTCCGGCGTGGAGATCTTCGCGACCGTCCCATCGATGGGCGACTTGATGAAGGCATAGC
>CAZOBB010000126.1:0-2626 GCA_964577975.1 uncultured Thermodesulfobacteriota bacterium
CAAATAGAGGTTCCTCATGCCCTTATCCGCCTGGTTCAAGGCATCCCTGTCGATCATGAGGGTTCCCTCCCGTGCCCGCGAAGGATCAGGATGTTCATGTTCGACGAGTATCAAATCTTTGTGGGTGTTTCAAGCGAGGAAGGGCTATTTGATTTCTTCCGGGAATTGTGATACACAAGCACAAGTAAAGTTTTGTCCTTTTCGTCTGATTTCTTCGTTGATGCATCTAATCAGGTATGTCAGGCCACGGTAGGGGAAAGGCTTTATGAAAAAGGGTTGTGCCACGACCCAAAAAATAACCAAAGGAGAAAGAGTATGGCAAAAGCAAAAATCGGAGACACCGTCAAGGTCCACTACACGGGAAAACTGGAAGACGGGACGGAATTCGACACCTCCAGCGGCCGTGAGCCCCTGGAATTTACCCTTGGGGAAAAGCAGGTGATTCAAGGATTCGAGGACGGGGTTCTCGGCATGGAAGTCAACGAGACAAAGACGGTTACCATTCCGGCGGACCAGGCCTATGGTCCTTATCATGAGGAATTGGCCTTGGATGTCCCGAAGGGACAATTTCCCCCCAATATCCAGCCCGAAGTGGGGCTGCAGTTGCAGTTGACCCAGCCCAACGGTCAACCCATCAACGTGACGGTCACCCGGATTACGGAAGAGGTCGTGACCCTCGACGCGAATCATCCCCTGGCGGGGAAGGATTTGACCTTCGATATTCAGCTTGTGGAGATTGTCTGAAAGAAAAAATGGCCTTTTGGGGTGGTAATGAGACCCGGGAATCGACAACGATTTCCCGGGTCATTCATTTTCTTTCCAAGATTACAATCCGGTTGGTGGGGGCGTAGAGGAGGCGGACCGCCTCGAGCAAGTCGTGGTATTCCCTTGTGCCGGGATGGAGGATTCCCCGCTTGAGATGAATGGTCCGGCGGAACGTGAAACTGCTTTTCCCCGCGTCTATCTTCAGCGACCAATCCAGGACCTTTGACGTTCCCGAGGACGCCTTGGGGGCATACCGGACACGCGTCCCCGCCGGCAAGGTAATCCGGATTTCGGTCTCATACGTGAACATCTGATCCACCATGAAAGGCCCTCGCCTTTTGTCCGAAAGGGTTTCGAGGCGAACCGGGAGCTCGGGCTTGGCGAGATGGATATACATGAACCTCCCGCTCTTAGGAAAGAGGGCGGGTATCCTGAATTTCCCCTCGAGAACAACCGGATCCGTCAAGACATCCAAACCTTTCCTGGATATTTCACCGAGGGGCCGGGCCAGGGGATCGATGTCATGGAAGATCTGCATGGCGGCGATGCGCCACTCCTCCTTGGTCATGTAGCGGAGCCAGCTTCGGGTTTCCACGGCCTGCTGTCCCTCTCTCATTGCCGTAAATTTCCCTTCCAGATCGAATGTGCCTGTTGGTGTGAGGTAGAGGCGGGAAGTGGTTCGGTTGGGATAGTGAACCTTTGAAGGCACAAGGGCCCCTTCCGTCAGATCCAGGACCCGTTTTCCTTGCAGGCCGGTGTAGCCCGGGGGAAGGTCCTTGACGTAAAAGGCGTAATCTTTTCCCTCGCATCTTACCATCACGTCATCCAAGAGGGGAGGAAAGGGAAGGGTCGCGAACGGCTCGAGAAAGGCGTTTCCCGTGTTCGCCACAAGGTAGGAGGGCGAGAATCCCTTGGCCTTCAGGAGATTGTAGAAAAGGATGGCCAGGTCGATGGAGGAGCCGTAGCCTTTTTTCAAGGTCTCCTCCGGGCTTTGGAAGGTCAGGGAGGTGTGGAAGTAGTCGATGGGATAGGTGATGAGATGTTTCATGAGGGCCACGTAGAGCTCATCCGGCGTCTTTTCTTTGAACGATCTTACACCCTCGGGAAGGCCCGTGGCCGGAAGGGTGGACGCGAAAAACCGGGCGGCTTCCTTCCAGGAGGGAAGGGTGCTCACGAAAAGGCAGTCTCCCCGGTTTTCGATGGGGGGAAGGTTCAGCTCCTGAACTCGCCGGGGTATGTTCCGGGCCTCCCATTGGTACGTTACCGTCCCCCCTTCTTGGGTTTTCTTCTTTTTAAGCTTGATTCGGGGAAGCTTGATCTTCAATCCGGTTCCCGAGGGGAGGGCGATACGCACCACCTTCCGATCGACGGGATCGGGGAGGCGAAAGCACTCCATCGCCCAAAATCCCTTTTTGGACCGCAGTTTCAGCTTGATCTCCACTGTGGTCCCCGGTTCCACAGAAGGAAAGTTCACCACCTTGATACGCTGGCGGGAAAAGAGGGTCGCTCGGGCATCCTCCGGCGCGTTGATGTCGTGGATCTCTTTCTTCGTGACGGGAACGGATTTCCCGTTCGCGGTGAGGGTGTGAGCCTCGACGATTTCGACGGATTGGAAGGCTTTGTTATAGGGGTATCTGAAGTCCGCGTGATCTTTTTTGCCTTTGTAGCTAAGGATATCGACGATTACGTGCGTCGTCAGGGTGTAGCTGCCGTCGGGATTGACCGCGTAGTCCTTCTCGATGAGGCGATAGACGGCGGAATTTTTCCCCTTGACGGGGGGCTCTGCCTGGCAGTAGCCTGAAAGGCCCGTCGCGAGGTGGAAAACTCCCCCCAGAATCAGCAGAATCGTCAGGTTTTGGAA
>CAZOBB010000127.1:0-6900 GCA_964577975.1 uncultured Thermodesulfobacteriota bacterium
CTACACCTCGATTATGATCGATGCCTCCTCTTTGCCCTTTGAGGAAAACATCCGGCAAACGAAGCGCATTGTGGAAATTGCCCACGCCATGGGGGTGTCGGTGGAGGCGGAACTGGGCACCCTGAAGGGAATCGAGGACAACGTCTCCGTGGATGAGCGGGACGCGACCCTCATCCATCCGGATCAGGCCGTTACTTTCGTGAAGGAAACGGACATCGACTATCTGGCCCCCGCCGTCGGAACCTCGCATGGAGCTTTCAAATACACCGGAGAATCAAAGATCGACTTCGAACGATTGAAAGAAGTAAAAAAACGAACCCAAATCCCCCTTGTTTTGCACGGGGCGTCGGGCGTTCCTTCTGCCCTTGTAGAGAAGGCAGAAAAATTCGGTGCCAAACTGGCAGGAGCGAAAGGCGTCACCGATGACGTTTTGGCAGAAGCCGTGGCATGTGGCATCAATAAAGTCAACACGGACACCGATTTGAGGATTGCCACGGTCGGAGCGATACGAGAGGTGTTAGCAAAACATCCCGAAGAGATCGATCCAAGGAAAATCCTAGGCCCTGCTCGGGACGCAATGAAAGAGGTTGTCAAGCAGCGTATAAAACTTTTAGGATCTGCCGGAAAGGCTGATTAAAGGAGGAAAATTATGGCTGGCGTCAATAAAGTTATTTTGATCGGATACCTGGGAGCCGATCCGGAAATCCGGTACACGGCCGATGGAACCGCTGTCACCACTTTTAGGATTGCCACATCCAGACAATGGACAAATAAGAATGGCGAACGTGTGGATCAGACGGAATGGCACCGCATCGTGGCGTGGCGGAGACTCGGAGAAATCTGCGCCCAGTACCTCTCCAAGGGGAAACAGGTCTATATCGAGGGCAGGCTCCAGACCCGCTCGTGGGAAGACAGGGACGGCAACAGGCGGTGGACCACGGAAATCATCGCGGAAAACATGCAAATGCTCGGAAAGGCCGGAGATGTGATGGATGTTCCCGAAAGCGCCGCACCCGTTCAGGAAGATATGGTGGACGAAACACCCCTGGATGACGACATCCCCTTCTAAGCGCCTTTTCAGTAAGGGGAAGGATAGGATCGTTCCCGCATTCGGATACTCATCAATATACCGAGTGCAAAGAGATTGGTCAGCATGCCCGACCCCCCATAGCTCAAGAAAGGGAGGGGGATTCCTACCACGGGCATGATACCAATCGCCATACCGATATTTATGACGATTTGCCAGAAAAACATGGCAGTAATGCCCACAGCAACCACTTCGCCAAAACGATTTCGGGCGTTTCGCGCCACTTCGAGCCCCCAAAGGACCAAGAGGAATAGGAGAATGAGAACAACGATAGATCCCACAAATCCCCACTCCTCCGCGAAGACGGAAAAAACAAAATCCGTGTGATGTTCCGGAAGAAACTCCAGCTTACACTGCGTCCCCTTTAAAAACCCTTTTCCCCACATTCCCCCTGACCCAACGGCAATTTTTGATTGGATGATGTGATACCCCGCGCCTAGGGGATCTCGATTGGGATCGATAAACGTTAATAGCCTTGCTTTCTGGTATGGTTTCAGATGCCCCCACAAAAGGGGAAGCGCCAAAAGCCCACCAACCACAAGCGTTCCCAACACCTTCCACGGAACACCTTCATAAAGAAGAATGGAAAAGAAAATGAGAAGAAGCAACAATGCCGTCCCGAGATCCGGCTGTTTTACGATCAATCCCGCCAGGATCGCGACCAATACGAAAGGTAAGATCAAAGAACGGAAAGGAAGAATATCGATAGGTTCCTTCGTCTCGTAATAGTATCCCATCACCAAAATAAGGGATAATTTTGCCAGTTCCGAGGGCTGGAGGGAGATAGGCCCCAATCGAATCCACCGCTGAGCCCCGGAGGTAATCATTCCATAGACATCGACAAGAATCAGCAAAATAACCGTAACGATGTAAAGTATAATGGCATTCTCATAGTAAAAGGTGTCCGTTATGCAGATGGCCACACACATTCCTACCAGACCTGCCAAAATCCAAACGAGCTGGTGAAAGAAATAATGACTGGGTTTCCCATGGGTATAGGTGGCGCTGTAAAGATTGATGAGTCCAACAACTAGAATAACCACCGCCAAGGCGGCCAGCCCCCAGTCGAAATTTTTCAGAAGCTTTCTGTCAATTTTGAACATCAATAAACCTCGGGACCATCGAAATAAAACCGCAAAAATTTCCCCGCTATGGGAGCCGCCGCCTCACCGCCGTGTCCTCCATGTTCCACAAGAACGCTCATGGCAACTGTCGGTGCCTCGCTGGGTGCATAGGCGACAAACCATGCATGATCCTTAAATCTTTCCGAAGTGGGTTGGGAGCTTCTTCGCTTGATACGAATAACCTGGGCCGTCCCCGTCTTTCCACTCACATTTATATCTTTCAATCTGGCGCGATGCGCCGTTCCATGGGGTTCATTCACAACTCCCCACAAACCAGATTGAATGATACTCAAAACCCTCTCCGAAACAGGTATACGAGAAACGATTTGGGGTTTAAACACCTTGACCACCTTTCCCTGGATGTCTCGAACCTCCTTCACGATCAATGGCCGCTCCAATTTACCTCCATTTGCCACCGATGCCATCAACATAGCCATTTGAAGAGGGGTTGTTAACACATACCCCTGCCCAATTGCAACGGATAAGGTTTCCCCCTCGAACCACGGTTCATGAAAGCGCCTTTTCTTCCATAGGGTATCCGGGATCAATCCTGCCTTTTCGTGGGGTAGCGCTATACCCGTCTTACGCCCAAGCCCGAACGCCTTGGCGTAAAACGCCAGCCTATTGATTCCCAATTTGAGCCCCACTTGATAGAAAAAGACATCACAAGATCCTACGATAGCTTGATGAATGGTTATCTTCCCATGACCGCTTTTTTTCCAACACCGATAACTTCGTCTGCCAAATTTCAGATAGCCGGGACAAAAGAGGAGTGTCGACGCTTGGATTACCCCTTCCTCCAACCCAGCCACTGCCGTCACAATCTTGAACGTGGAGCCCGGCGGATAGGTGCCTTGGATGGTGCGATCCAAGAGGGGATGGGAGGGGTCTGAGATCAACGCCTTCCATTGTTTGGCCGTTAATCGCTTCGTCAGCAAGTTGGGGTCAAAATTGGGGTGGCTCACCATCGCCAGAATCTCACCGGTCGTGGGATCAACGGCTACGGCGGCCCCTGACTTCCCCTCCATCAACTTCTCCAACTTTTGCTGAAGCTGAAGGGAAAGCGTCAAATAGATATTGTGGCCCGGTATAGGATCTACCTTTCGTAGGACTTTAACATCTCGTCCATTCGCATCAACTTCGACTTGATACCCCCCTTCCTTCCCTTTCAGTTCCTTCTCAAACGTCTTTTCCACTCCGTATTTTCCTATAAAATCACCGGGATGATACCCCTCCTTTTTCATCCTCCTCAATTCTCTCTGGCTTATCTCTCCTATGTAACCCAAAATGTGGGACGCAAGTTTTCCATAGAGATAATGTCTCCGCGAACGGACAAGGATTTCCAATCCAGGAAACTCCATCAAATGCGCTTGCATCTTGGCCACTTCGACTGTGCTACAATTCGCCTTTATGATACGTGGCTGGAAAGAAGCGTAATACGCCTTTCCCTTCAACCTTTTTTTTATCTCATCAATCTTCATGTTAAGCACGTACGACAAGAAAGAAAAGAGTGCCTCCCGATTTTTCACATCCTCCGGCACAATCGCCGCGCAGAAGGATGGGCGGTTGTCGACAAGCAAATTTCCATCCCGATCGAAAATCATTCCCCTGATGGCGGGAATAGCCTTCAAACGGATACGATTGCTCAAAGATAGGCGATGAAACTTGTCGTATTGAAGCACCTGGAGATACCACAAACGGGAAACAATCCCCATAAAGGCCATCAAGACGACAAGCACAGGGAAAACCGCTCGTATCAGCTTGGAACGACCGCCTCGCTCAACCGTCATTTCAGGGGACGTTTAACGGGAAGAGAAAAATTTCTTGACACATGCTTGAAAAGCAAAAAAACCGGATAGAGGAACAAAGTCGTCAACAGGGCTTGAAAGAAAACAATCCGTTCGACAGGTTGAAACGAAAAGACTTCCGGCTGTTTCAAATATATCTCCAACCCGTGAATTGTACCGACTAAAACCTCCAGAAAAAAGGTGAGAAAGACCGGATATCCTAGAAAACGCAGTTGGAAATAGGACGATATAAAGCGAATCCCAAAAAAGATAAGTCCATAAAATGCCATATATTCCAAAGGAAAAGAGGAAAAAGACCCCACGTATCCTCCCCCGAAAACAGACAATAGCATACCCACCTTTCCATCAAACGCAAGGGCGGCATAAATCGTAAGGATAAGGGAAAGATCCGGTACCAACCAACATACAGGCATTACCTTCCCAATTATCACGGACATAAACACGAAAATCAACGCTACGAAGAAGGCCGATTTTCCTTGCGAATACTGATCCTTATTCATGACGAGACTTACCAAGATCGGCAATCGGCGTTTGAGGCTTTAACAAGATATAGACTTCCTCCAATTTACTGAAATCTACACTCGGTTCTATCTCAGCCTCTTGAAACAATCCAAAAGATTTTCTCTTTACCTTTCGTATCTCCCCAATCAGTAGCCCTCTTGGGAAACGATTTCCAAATCCAGAGGTTACCACCAAATCGCCTTCCGCAATATCTTCATTCCTCAGAACATTGAATAGACGGCAGCGCCCTTCCAGCAGCCCCCCGACGACTCCATGGCTTCGGGTTCTCTGAACAATCGCATCAACACGGCAATTATAGTGCGTGAGAACCATTACCGTCGAAACAAACCGAGTTGCCTTGAGGACATAACCGACGACTCCCTTTTCGCTGACTACGGGCATTCCTTCCTGAACATTATCCTTGGTGCCTTTATCCACCACAAACGTTTCGATCCAAGGAGTAGGTGAAGAGGCAATAATTTCCGCAGGCACCATGGGGGAGGAGATCTCCTCTTGAAAATCGAGCAACTTCCTCAATCTCTCATTCTCCCTCCTCAACTCCTCCAAACGAACGGTTTTGGCATGAAGTTTCGCAACCATCTTTCTCAACCGTTCATTCTCTTTTTTCGTATTCACCAAATCTATATAATGCTCAATGATTCCTCCTGCCTTGTCTGTCGTAAAACTTATCGCTTTTTGAAACGGAAAAGCCAGATTGAGCAACAAATGGTCTACAAAAAATGTGGATGTCCCTCTTTTAGAAAGGAACCACAAGCTCACGATAAATACCGCTAAAAGGAAAAAAAATCCCTTCAGAAATCTCTTTTTATTAGACCGATGGGGATGATGAACCATCCTTCTACAAACTGGAAGCTGTTAGCCTCAACAAGTTAATATCATCCAACACCCGACCCGATCCAACAACCACTGTTGTCAAAGGGTCTTCTGCCACCGTGACTGGAAGATTTGTCACTTCCCGAACCAGCAGATCCAGGTCCTTAAGAAGCGCCCCGCCACCGCTCAAGACGATTCCTTTGTCCACGATGTCCGCGGCCAGTTCAGGAGGGGTCTTCTCCAGGGCGATACGGATGGTCTCGATGATGGCATTGATGGGTTCGGAAATGGATTCCCGTATCTCTTCGGAGTTGATTTCGATTGTCTTCGGGATTCCCGTCACCAGATCCCGCCCCTTGACCTCGAGTACCTTGGCTTCCTTGCTGGGATATGCCGACCCGATCATGATCTTGATCAGCTCCGCGGACCGCTCTCCGATTAGAAGATTATAATGCCGTTTCACGTACTGAACAATGGCCTCATCCATCTTGTCTCCCGCAACGCGGACGGAACTCGAGTAGACAATTCCGGAAAGAGAAATAACCGCCACCTCCGTCGTCCCGCCTCCGATATCCACGATCATGTTTCCCGAGGCCTCGGTGATAGGGAGATTCGCACCGATGGCCGCCGCCATCGGTTCTTCAATCAGATAGACCTCCCGGGCTCCGGCCGAGATGGCGGATTCCCGGACGGCCCGGCGCTCCACCGGTGTAATCCCGGAAGGGACACAAATTACGATTCGGGGCCGAACGAACGATTTGCGGTTGTGGGCCTTGATAATGAAGTGATAGAGCATCTCCTAAGTTATCTCGAAATCCGCGATAACCCCGTTTTTCATGGGGCGAATCGCCTCGATGTTCCCGGGAGTCCTTCCCAACATCTTCTTCGCCTCCGCCCCCACGGCAAGGACCTTTTTGTTTCCCTTTTCGTCCTTCTTTACCGCCACGACAGAGGGTTCAGAACTCACAACCCCTTTCCCTTTTACATAGACCAATGTGTTGGCCGTTCCCAGATCGATGGCCAAGTCATTGGAAAACAACCCAATCAAAGCATTCAACATCTCGGAGCTTCCCTTTCAAGAAATTTATTGTTCTGTAATTTATCAAAATAAAAAAAGAATATCAAGAAATAAAAATCATTCGCCCTATGCGGCCCGAAACATCTATCGACTTTGCCCCCCATTCTCCGTGACCTCCCCTTCCGGGCATTCACAAACATTCCGCGCGAAACAAAAAAGGACCGCGATTCCCAATCCTTGACATCCCCCGCATGGGTGATTATTGTAAAAACAATGCGACACCTTGGAATCGATTATGGAACAAAACGTCTCGGTCTGGCCATCAGCGACGAAATGGGGATCATTGCCGGCAAGTACGGGACCCTCGACAGCAGGGGGATCACGAACGATCTGAACCGAATCAAAGAGATCATCGAAAAGGAAGGCGTTCAGGCCGTCA
Source organism: uncultured Thermodesulfobacteriota bacterium (assembly GCA_964577975.1). Taxonomy (GTDB): domain Bacteria; phylum Desulfobacterota; class S145-22; order S145-22; family S145-22; genus JAOZMY01. The sequence goes on from CAZOBB010000127.1 coordinate 6,812, forward strand.
TCGTCGGTTATCCCAGGAACATGGATGGGTCGTCCGGGGATTCCGCCGGCAAGGTCGATGCTTTCGTGAAGGGCTTAAGGGAAATCGTC
>CAZOBB010000128.1:0-4474 GCA_964577975.1 uncultured Thermodesulfobacteriota bacterium
CCCACAAGCAACTTCCCCCCGACAATCCCGAATCCTCCATCTCCAAGAAGGGGCTCATCAAGACGTGCGGCCAGTGCCACAAGGGCGTCAATCAAAACTTCGTCCTCTTCCTCCCCCATGCCGATTACCACGACAAAACCCACTACCCTGTTTTGTACTGGACCTATGTCATCATGACGATCCTGCTCATTTCCGTCTTCTCCTTCTTCTGGCTCCACACCCTCCTCTGGCTCATCCGAAGCTACATCGAACGGAACGAGCTGCGCAAACAGGGAATCTACGTCTACCCGTCAAAGAATCCAAAGGTCGTCTATCGTCGTTTCAGTTGGCTTGAAAAACTCATCCACTTGGCCATGATGTTCAGTTTTCTCGGCCTGGTCTTGACGGGCTCCCCCCTCAAGTTCTCGGAGGCACCGTGGGCCAAGGGTGTGATCAACTTCCTCGGCGGCCCCATGGCGGCGGGGCACCTACACCGGTGGTGCGCCATCATCACCTTCGCCTACTTCGGCGTGACCTTTCTCTGGTGTCTCTACTACCTCTTTTTGAAGCCGACGGGAGAAAACTTCTTCCAGAAGCTCTTCGGCCCCGATTCCCTCTTCCCCCGCTGGAAAGATGTCCAGGACATCGTCGGCATGTTCAAGTGGTTCTTCATGAAGGGCCCGAAACCCAAGTTCGACCGCTGGACCTACTGGGAAAAATTCGACTTCCTGGCCGTCTTCTGGGGAATGTTCGCCATCGGCCTGTCAGGACTCATGCTCTGGCAGCCCCAGTTCTTCGCGAAATTCCTCCCGGGCTGGCTGTTCAATATCGCCACCATCGTCCATTCCGATGAGGCCCTGCTCGCCTCCGGGTTCATCTTCACGGTCCACTTCTTCAACACGCACCTGCGGCCGGAGAAGTTCCCCATGGATCCCGTCATCTTCACGGGCGTCGTCCCCGGCTACATGCTGGAAGAAGAGCGTCCCCTGCAGTACGCCCGGTTAAAAGCCAAAGGAAAGCTCAAGGATCTTGAAACGAAGTATCCCCGCGTCTGGGAAGAAGCCTTGGGACACCTCCTCGGCATGACGGGACTGTCCATCGGGATCCTCTGTATCTTCCTCGTGGCATGGGGCATTCTCTATGGAGGTTAGATTGATCCCTGTTTGACAGCACGGATCACGGCTTTCATCAAAGCCTTTCCCCGCCCCTCCTCATACCGTGGTCATTCCACGACGGATATGGTATGAGGAGGGGAATTTTTTGGCGGGGGAATCAGAGGTGAAAAGGAAAGGCGTCGACGCCCTTATTCATTCGTTGATGGGCAAGGCGATCGGCAAATTCAACCTTATCGAGAACGGGGACCGGCTCCTCGTCTGCGTGTCCGGCGGATACGACAGCATGGTCCTCCTTTCCCTCCTCCACACGCGCCTGGATTTCGTTCCCGTGACGTATTCCCTGCACGTCTTACATATCGACCTGGGATTTCCCGGCGGAAAGAGTGATGAGCTCGAGGCATACCTGAAGGGACTGGGACTCTCTTACACGAGGGTCAAAACGGATATCGGCCCCCTGGCCCACAGCGAGGCCAACTGGGAAAACCCCTGTTTCATGTGTTCGCGGATGCGGCGCAAACTCATCTTTCAAAACGCGGAAAAATTGGGGTATAATAAGATCGTCATGGGACACAACCGGGACGATGTCCTGGAAACCTTCTTCTTGAACATGGCCTTCAGCGGGGAGATGAGCACGATGGTTCCCAAGCAGGACTTCTTCGGCGGCGAGTTTCGCATCATCCGCCCCTTCTACCTGGTCGACGAAGACGTGATCCGCCGTTACGCCCGCAAACACGACATCCCCGCTTTTGAAGACGGCTGCCCCACCGGCGGAAACTCCAAGCGCGCCCTCATTCGCAACTGGCTCGAGTCCCTCTATCCCCACAACCGGAGGATCAAGGGGACCCTGTTCCACGCCCTCTCCAACGTCAAACCGGACTACCTACCCAAACTGTAAAGGAGACGAACCATGGCTGTTGCCTCTCTCGAAATCTACAAAATCCTTCCCGGAACCAACTGCGGCGATTGCGGGCACCCCACCTGCCTCTCCTTCGTGAACGACCTGGTCTTTCGGGGAAAGAAACCCGATCTCTGCCCTCACCTCAGCGCCGCCGACCGGCAGAAGATCCGCGACCTCGTCCGGGCGGGTTCCCCGAGAAAGCTCGAAAGCTACGGCCAGGTCATGTTTCACCCCCTGGAAACGGCCATCAAACGGGTCCAGCCCCTCAACTTCAGTTATCTCACGGCCGTGATGAACGAGGGAAGCGTGTACCACGCGGACACCGACAGCATCACCCTCCCCTTCCTCAACACGAAACTCACCGTCACGAAGGAAGACATCAAGGACGAAGAAGGAGTCCCGCTCCCTCCGGGATTCCAGACGGCCGTCTACAACTACCTCGCGACCGTGGAGAAGATCCACCCGGAAAACCGCTGGGTCTCCTTCAAGGAACTGCCCGGGGCGGTCTTCCTCTCTTCCTACTTCGTCAACAACGTGGAAGGCCTGGTCTCGGGTCAGTTCGCCACCCGCTCCGAGCAGCTGGTCGCGGCGGCCACCTCTCTGGGAGGAAAGATCCTCGACGATCCGGCCATCAGCCCGGCGGACGTGAAGATCTCCTTTTTCATCGTCCCAAAGATAACGGTGCGGCTCCTCTTCTGGGACAGCACCGAGGAAGACGACCTTCCCGCCGTCGCCACGTTCCTCTTCGACACCGGCATCTATCGCCTGGACCTGGAAAGCCTGACCTATCTGATCGAGGAGCTGGTCAAACGGATGATCGCCACCCTCTGAGGGGCCGTCTTGGAAACCTGAAAATGGAAACGCCGTGACAACACCTTCGATCGATCTCATCCTGGACGGGGTCACGCGGCAGGACGCCGGAAGCATTCCCGATCCGGACATCTCCAGGCAGCGCCTCTCCGACCTGTGGGAGCTCCTCGACCGAAAGACGAGAAACCATCTATCCAACTCCCCCGCCCTCCTTCGCGCCCTTTTCAACGCCCTCAGCCTCTCCCCCTTCATCCACCAGACCCTCACCCGACACCCCGGATTTCTGAGGAGTCTCACGGACCATCGGCTTCAAAACCCGCTCCCGAAACACTCCCTCACCATCGGCCTGGGACGCCGGACGTCTTCCTGCGTTTCCCGGGAAGACTTTTCCAGGGCCATTCGAATCTTCCGCCTCTATCACACGGTCCGCGTCGCCCTGCGGGAGCTGGGAGGGCTCGGCAGCGTCGAGGACACCATGCTGGAGATGTCCAACCTGGCGGACGTGGTCGTGGCGGCCTGCCTCCGGTACGCCTGGAAAACCCTCACCGATCAGTTCGGCCCCCCCATGCTCGAAAAGAAAGGAAGGACGATCCGCTCCCACTTCTCGGTCATCGACCTCGGGAAGCTGGGAGGAGAAGAACTCAACTTCAGCTCGGATATCGACATCATCTACGTCTACGACAGCGAAAAAGGGGAAACCCGTCCCCCCCACGGGGGAAAATCCCTCCCCAACGCGGAATTCTACCGAAAGCTCTCGGAAAACCTCACCCGCCTCGTTGCCGAAAAGACCCCCTACGGCTTCGGGTTCCGCGTCGATTTGGGCCTTCGTCCCGACGGACAGTACGGAGACATCGCCAACTCCCTGAGAAGCATGGAGATCTATTACGAGTCGTGGGGCAAGCTCTGGGAACGGGCCGTCTGGATCAAGGCGCGGCACGGGGCCGGACACGCCCCCTTGAGTCAAATCCTCCTCGAAACCCTCCATCCCTTCATCTACCGGAGATACCTCGATTTCACCGCCATCGAGGAGATCCGCGAAATGAAGCTGAAGATCGACCAGGAAAACCGCCTCAAAAGGAAGGGAGAGGACGACATCAAGCTGGGACGCGGCGGGATTCGTGAAATCGAGTTCTTCGTCCAGGCCATGCAGTTGATTCACGCGGGGAAGATTCCTTTCCTCCGGTGCCGGAAGACCCTGGAATCCCTCCGCCGGCTCGGGGAAGCGGGCCTCGTGCCGCGGGAAGACGTCAAGCTCCTGTCGGGGGCCTACCTCTTCCTCCGGCGTCTGGAACACCGGATCCAGCTCGTCCACCAGCGCCAGACCCAGCAGCTTCCCAGTCAGGAAGACGAACGGGAAAGGATCGCCCGCTCCCTCGGCTTCGCGGATTCGGACAAGGCGGCGCATCAAACATTGAAAGAGACCCTCGACACCATCCGGGACCAGGTGCACCATATCTATGAAAACCTCTTCTTCACCCCTTCGAGGAGCTCCCTCTCCGGCGTAAGCCGGGAAATTCAGTCCATCTTCACGGGAGACGTCCCCGCGGAGATCGCCGTCGCCTGGCTCGGGGAAAACGGCTTCCGGTTTCCCGAAAAGGCCTTCGATACCATCCGAAGGCTCCGGGAAGGCCCGCGCACGGCCCATTACGTCCCGAAAACCCTCAACCTCCTG
>CAZOBB010000129.1:0-19283 GCA_964577975.1 uncultured Thermodesulfobacteriota bacterium
ACACCCCCCGTTTTAAGGCCGAAAGCGATAAAAAATACACCGAAAAAAACCCTTCCCATCAAGAAAACACCGGTTCTCTCCCTCCCTTCCCCAAAACCATCCCCTTCCCTTAGGAAAGCCCACCCTCCCCAAGCGGAAAAAACAATTCTCTCCTCCGTTTCCCCCAGCAAATCGGCTCTCCCGGCCGCTCCCACCTCTCCCTCCACATCCCAAGCTTCCCTTCCAACGTCTCCCTCCTCTCCGCCCCAGCGGAAGATGGCCTATCCCGACTATGAAAGAAGCCCTCGCCTCACCTATCCTCCCCTCGCAAGACGCAGAGGTATCGAAGGAAGCGTTATCCTAAAGGTCCTCGTGAGCCGAGAGGGTCATCCCCTCCAAGTGGTTTTGGAAAAATCGAGCGGTTCCGCCCTTCTCGACAAAGCAGCCATCAAGGCTGTAAAATCTTGGATTTTTAAACCCGGAACCCTTAACGACTCCCCCATCCAAATGTGGGTAAGGGTTCCTGTAACATACAAGCTGAAATAAGTTTCATTCAGTTCAGATCACTGTCTTTGTAATACTTGGTTCCTTTGGCCGTCAATTCAAGCGCCAAACCCTTTTCCGTCAATTGATAAAGCCACACGCCAGGACGAATCGTAATCGCACCAGCCAAGGCATCTCCCGCTTTACCATCCTTAGCGGCGGCAGTATATTGCGCGCTCAATTCCAATCCCGTATCAATAAATTCGTTGAAATCCTTTTCTTTCTGAAATACCCACACAAGTGAAAACTTCTTGATACCCAACCCCAATCCCCCTTGGATCTCCACCATCTTCATGAAAACGTCTTGACCCGTTCGATTGTTATGGGCCAATCCCTCCCCCTTTCCACCTCCCAAGAGGAAAATCTTCATACCGAAGTTGGAAAACACGGCATATCCCGCCGCTTTTCGCAGGACATCTTTGGCTTGAGGTTGGAACCGGTAGAGTTTGGAAAGTGTATTCTGCACCATGATGCGAATCTCTTTCCGCATCTTCTCCTTCTTAGACAAACTAAACGCCGGGGACACAAAAAGACACGTTAGGATAAAGATAATCGCCATCAACCCTACACACTCTCTTTTCACCTTCATTCCAATCCTCCCTTTCCTAAAATTTTCTTCTTTTCTAAGGCATTCCGTCAGAGCTGTCAAATAACTTTTATTAAACCTCCCTTCCCTAAATTGAAAACCCTTTTCACGTATGATACAAGTTCTTTCCAAAAAAGATCTGGAGGATCTCTACCTTGCAACGAAAAATTCCCCTCACATCTTGCCATTTCATCGCCCTGTCCTTCATTCTCCTCGTCGTTGGATGGTTCGTACCGACTTCCCGCGCCTTCGGCGCAAGCATCATTCGAGACAAAAACGAGATCGGGAAAAAACTCTACCCCCAGCATCTCGTCTTACCTTTTGCCTTCTACAACGAAACCTTCGACTTCGCCTACGGCATCGCGTGGGGCGCAAATGGTTTCATACAAGATCAAATGCGGACTTTTACGGAAATCATGGGGAGCTCCAATGCCTCTTTCAACTTTTCCACAGTCGTCTCAGATTACAAACTCCCTTTCTCCGAAAGACTCTTCCTCAGCCCCGTCATTTCGATCGGAAAATATGGAAAAATTAAGGCGTACACCAACGGTAATCCCCGCTTTCCGTATGAAAGGGCGGGAAGCAACAATTCCGACAAAGACAACTATATCGACAAAAAAGGATGGGATTCGTTTGTGGATCTCAACTTCAATTACGTCCTTCCGTGGGGAGCCGCGAAGGCCTCAGGCACCCAAACCTATATCTTGGACAAAGGGGAGGTGGTGAGAGGGCAAACAGGAGGCGAAGCATGGAACCCTTTTATAAACGGAATAACAACCGTTGGGCTTCGACCTTTCTATCGTTATCAATCCATTGACACCTACGATGGAGGGACTAAAACCCTTGAAACGAATGGCGTGAGATTTTATCTTGAATACGACAATACCGACTTTTTTCAAAATCCTACGAAAGGAAGCTATCAGCGCTTCGCGCTCAGCCGTGATTGGGGATGGTTCGGCAGCACAGACTCCTGGACGGCTCTGGAAGCCGAACTCACCAAATACGTTTCCTTCGGACGCTCCCCCTGGTTCCGCCAAAGGGTTCTCGCTTTCGATTTTTGGACGGCGGAAACTCCCACTTGGAAAACCCACTCATCTCATGGAACGGAAATCGTCCGGCACCGCCCCCCTTACTTTATGGGCGCCACATTGGGGGGACTTTACCGCATGAGGGCCTACCCCCGTTACCGCTTTAGTGATAAAGCGGCCATTTACTATTCCGCGGAACTGCGCCTCACCCCTACCTGGCACCCTCTCGGAGATGTCCCCTGGGTCAAAAAATGGCTCAAATGGGACTATTGGCAATGTGTGCCATTCGTTGAAATAGGACGGGTGGCAAACAAATGGTCTTTCTCAGAACTTCACCAAAATATGAAGGTGGACGCCGGTATAGGATTCCGCGCCTATATGCGCAAGCTGCTGATTCGCTTCGACCTTGCCTTTTCCAGTGAAGGCGGAGGGGCCACCCTATGGATTGGACACCCTTTCCAATTCCAAAAATAGGCCTTCCTTTTTCCCTCGAAAAGAAGAAATAGAACTCGCCAAAAAAACCCGCTTCCCAGCGCTTTTTCCGGCATGGCGCTCCCCCCACTCCTCCCGAGACATCATTTATACCCATCTGGTCGAGAAAGCTTCTTGGGAGAAAACAGGTAAAACCCGTGACCTTACGTGTCCGGCCTATTTGATTGAACAATATACATTCCAACAAGCCGAGCGATGATAACCGCTAAATAGATTTGGCCAATAAACGCCTCGATCCACGCCATGGTCCTACTGAGATCCTTGATGGGAACGATGTCTCCGTAACCTAAGGTGGTTAGGGTTACAAAACTAAAATACCCAAAAAGCCTTGAAATATTCTCTAAAGAAACCGTAAGGGGTTTGCCAGCGGCATTGGTAATGAGGAAAGAGCCGGGAAAGACAATCTCAATGAGGATATAGATGCTCGAAAAAAGCGTCCCGATAAAGAGATAGATGATGATGGCGCCGCGAATGGTGTCCCCCGTCACCACCTTCGAACCGAGGACACGCCTTGAGACCCTGTGAATAGCAGCCGTCATGAAGAGAATGGAGGAAACGGCAAGGATGGATCTTGAGAGGGACGTCCCCGCCCAGAGGTATGAAACGATATGACCGAGGATGGCCAGAAAGCCAAGAAAACCCAACCACGTATAGAGGGAACGGAAGCGGGCTGTTTCAAAGACAACGCTGAGCACGAGGATGAAAAAGATGACGTCGATAAGGATGTGGGACCATGCCTTTTGTGGAAGGACCACGGAAAGGATAACATAGACAAAAACAGAGGAGAGAAGAATCGTGTAGCGTTCTTCTCTCCACATCCTTTTGAGCGGCCACTCTTCTCTACCTAGAAAAGTGGTATTTTCCTTCCCCCTGACGTTTTTCCTCATGCATCAAGCCTCATCTCGAGAACTTGACACCTTTTTCTTTCTTTTGGGTTTCTTGAACCACTCACTCGCCGATTGAACCACTTTATAAAAAACAGGAACAAACAAAACCGCCATAACGATCGCCGCGATCTGTCCCCCAAAGACCGCCGTTCCAAGGGCCTGACGACTCCCTGCCCCGGCCCCTGAGGCCACGACAAGAGGCGCCGTACCAAGGACAAAGGAGAGGGAGGTCATCAAGATCGGACGAAAACGGAGTCTGGCGGCCTCGGCCGCGGCGTCGAAGATGGACTTTCCTTTCTCGTGTTCATCCTTCGCGAATTCCACAATAAGGATGGCGTTCTTTGCCGCGAGGGCGACGAGAAGAACAACACCGATCTGTGTGTACGTGCTGACACTCATACCCCTGAGGACGACGGCAAGTACCACCCCCAAGAGGGACAGAGGAACCACCATAATGACACCCAGGGGAACGGACCAGCTTTCGTACTGGGCAGACAGGACCAGGAAAACGAAGACGATGGCCAACAGAAAGATGACTCCGGCCCCTTTCGCCGCTTTCTTTTCTTGGTAGGACATCTCCGTCCACGCGTATCCCATCCCACTGGGCAGATTCTTATCCGCCAAATCTTCCATAATCTCCAAAGCCTGCCCCGAGCTAAAACCGGGGGCGGCCTCACCATTTACGGCTGCCGCAGGATAGAGATTGAAACGGGTCAAAACTTGAGGCCCTAGAATGAAATGGCTGTTGATAAAAGTTCCCAAAGGAATCATCTTTCCATCCTTGTTACGGACTCTCAGACGTTTGATGTCATCAGCCTTGGCGCGGGCCTCCGCCTCGGCCTGAACCTTAACCTGAAAATTACGGCCGTATTTCGTGAAATCATTGACATAGGAGGATCCCAGATAAGCCTGAAGCGTCCCAAAGACATCCGACAAAGGAATCCCCAACATCTTTACGGCATTTCTGTCAATATCTACAAACAACTGGGGAATCGTCGCCCGAAAGGTTGAATACACCCCTTTTAAGGACGATTGCGAGTTTGCTTTCGTTGCAAGGGCCTCCGTGGCTCGTTGAAGGACAAGAGGTCCTAACCCAGCCTTGTCTTGAACCATCATCTTGAATCCCGCGGAGGTTCCCAACCCCGGAATGGCCGGCGGGGCAAAGGCGATGACCCTCGCCCCCCGGATATCCGACAGATTCTTTCGGATGCTTGCCATGATAAAGTCGAGGTTGTGGCCTTCGGGAAGGCGTTCTTCGAAGGGCTTGAAGGAGACGAAGAAAGACGCGAAGTTAGAGAGAAAGGCGTTTTCCAGAAGGGAATATCCCGGTACGGCCACACAGTCCTTGACACCGGGAATCTTCATGACACGCTTCGTAATATCGCGAGCGATCTTTTCCGTCCTCTGAAGGGAAGCGGCATCAGGAAGCTGCGCAGAGATATACGTATATCCCTGATCTTCCAAAGGAAGGAAACTGCTAGGCAGATTTCCGAACCAACGGACAGATACCACCGCGATAGCGGCCGCGACAAGAAGCATAAGGAAAGATTTTCGGAGAAACCCCCTCACGACGGCCATATATCCGTTGGTGGTATGATCAAACGCCCAGTTGAACCACCGGAAAAAGATGTTAGGTTTTCCTTTTTCCCTACGTAAGAGGAGGGCACAAAGGGCAGGACTCAACGTGAGGGCGTTGATGGAACTGATGACGGTGGCGCCGGAGATGGTCAGGGCAAACTGTCGGTAAAGCTGACCTGTAATTCCTCCCATGAAGGCCGTGGGAACGAAAACGGCCAAAAGGACCAGGGTCGTGGCCACGACGGCGCCACCCACCTCCTCCATGGCCTTGATGGCGGCAGGTCTCGGCTCCAGGCCTTCCTCCACCATGAGTCGGTCGGTATTTTCCACGACGACAATCGCATCGTCCACCACGATCCCGATGGCGAGAACGAGCCCGAACAAGGAAATAAGGTTGATGGAAAAACCCATCAATTTCATCATCAAAAACGTCCCGATCAAAGACACAGGGATCGTGACGGAGGGAATGATCGTGGAACGCCAATCCTGGAGAAAGATGAAAAGGGTCAAGATAACGAGGAAGATGGCTATGATCAGGGTCGTGATGACCTCTTTGATGGAAGCGGAAATGAATTTTGTCGTATCCAGCGGAATTCCATACTGTAGACCCGGCGGGAAGGATCTTTTCAGCTCATCCATCTTCGCAATGACATGCTTCTGCACGTCGATGGCGTTGGCGCCGGGGATCTGGTAAATGGCCAGAATCGCGCTCGGTTTGTTGTTCCTCAGCCCGAAGACGTTATAAGTCTGAGCGCCCAGGGAGACCTTACCCACATCTTTGATACGTAGGAATCTTCCACCCGGTGCCGTTTTGACGATGATGTTCCCGAACTCTTCTTCGCTCGCCAATCGCCCTTTAACGTTCACCGTATACTCGAACTGCTGACCCGGTGGGGCCGGAGGCTCTCCAATCTTCCCCGCTGCTACCTGGACATTCTGTTCCTGGATCGCCCGAATCACATCCGTCGTCGTGATCCCGTGGGCCTCCAATTTGGCAGGATCCAACCATATACGCATGGAATAATCACCCACACCGAAGATCTGAACGTCACCCACACCGGGAAGCCTCGCCAAATCGTCTTTGATTCGCATGGTGGCAAAATTAGAAAGGAACAGCTTGTCATACCGGTCGTCTTTGGAATCGAGGGAAAGGAGCATGACGATGTTGGTGGACTGTTTCTTCGTCGTGACCCCAAGACGCTTCACTTCCTCTGGCAATTTTGCCAATGCGATGCTGACACGGTTCTGGACGAGGACTGTCGCCATATCCAAGTTGGTGCCGATCTCGAATGAGACCGTCAAGGTGTAGCTCCCGTCCGCAGCGCAGACGGAGCTCATATAAATCATGTTTTCAACACCATTGACTTCCTGCTCGATGGGCTGTGCTACGGTCTCCGACACGACTTGGGCATTGGCGCCTGGATACGCCGCGGTGACCTGAACGGTTGGTGGCGTAATCTCGGGGTACTGCGCGACCGGCAACCCCTTGATGGAAACAGCGCCCGCAATCAATATCACAATCGCGATAACCGCTGAGAAGATCGGACGCTCAATAAAAAAACGACTCATGGGAATTTCCCTTATCCGTTGGAAGGATTGGTTGGCTGGTTCGATTTGCCGGGTTTCGCTCCTTCTTCCTTCCCGGATTCTTGCTTGGTTTCAGGAGGTTTCGTCCCCTCAGTGGGTGGCTTCCTCGGTGCAACGGGTTCAACCTTCACCCCAGGCCGGGCGTAAAGGATTCCTTCGATGACGACACGATCATCCTTCGCAAGCCCTTTCTCCACTACCCGCATGGTTCCCATCAATGGTCCGATCTTGATGTCCTTCCGGACAACCTTGTTGTCAGGCCCTACGACATAAACATACCGTCCCACCTGATCGAGGCTTATAGCCCTTTCCGGAACCAAAAGGGCATTTTTCTCGACCCGATCGGGAATGCGAATCTTCGCAAAAAACCCGGGAACAATGGTAAGGTCATCATTGGGAAACACAGCCCGAGCTTGCAACGTACCCGTATTGGGGTCCACCCGGTTGTCCACGTAGTCCAACTTCCCCTTGTGGGGATAGCCTTCCTCCGTGGCAAGCGCAAGCTCCACCGGTACGGTTCGTTTCGGCTGTAATTTTCCTTCTCGTTTTACCCCTTTCATCTCCTTCGCAACCTTTCTGAGATACCGAGCCACGTCCCGTTCGTTCACGTTAAAGTAGGCATAGATAGGATTCAAACTGACAATGGTCGTCAGAACGGTAGGACCTTTTGCCCCCACCAAGTTTCCGACATCTACCAGGTGTCGCGAAGCCTTGCCCGTTATGGGAGCATGAATTTTTGTATACGACAGATTTAATCTAGCTTCTTCCACCTTGGCTTCCGCCGCAGCAACCGCTGCCTTTGCCTTGTCGTACTCTGCCTTTGAGCGGAGATAGTCCAGCTCGCTGACTGCCTTTTTTCTGTAGGCCTTTTCCCGGCGTTGAAGATCGTTCTTAGCGAAGTTCAGAGACGACTTGGCATTCAAGAGTTCCGCTTCTGCCATGTGAAGCGCCGCAAGGTATTCCCTCGGGTCAATGGTAAAGAGAAGTTGGCCTTTTTTTACGATGTCCCCGTCCTCAAAATAGATTTTCTCCAACACGCCTTTTACGCGCGCTACCACTTCGACATTCTTAATCGCGGCGGTTCTACCCGTCATATAGAGATAAACTGTAACGTCCTGAACTTTCGGAGGAGATACGGTCACCTTCGGAGGAGGGGGAGGCGCGTATTTATTCTCCTTTTTCTTACATGATAGGGGCTGCCCTAAAAGAAAAGCTCCTAAAAGCAGCAAGAGCCCACCTTTTTTATGAAAATGCTGAAAAAACTTCATAGTTGAATGCCTCATTTTTCTTGGACCTTTTGTGGTGAAGGTTGTGTTTCGGATCGCTCGACGGCATCGGGGTCCCACCCGCCCCCCAGCGCCCTGTATAGTTTAACGAGATTCATGGCCGTTACGCCTTCCGCCTCCGCCAGGCTATTTTCCGCCTCGAAGAGGACACGCTCCGCATCCAACGTGCTCTGGAAATCCTTCAGACCTTCCTTGTAGAGGGTCAAAGAAAGGTCGAGTGTCCGTTTGGCCACCTCGACGGAGTGGCGTAAGTCGAGAACGCGCCGCTCCCCGTCCGCGTATTTGACCAGGGCGTCTTCGACCTCCTTCAATGCGTTCAAAACGGTCTTCTCGTACTTCAAGAGGGCCTGCTTCGTCCTCGCGTCCTCTACCTTGATGAGGCTCCGAACACTGCCGCCATTAAAAATGTTCCAGTTCAATCCCCCTCCAACCGAAAAGGTACGACTGCTCCAATGAAACGCGTCCGTCGCGTCGGTCGAGAGGAACCCGAAAAACCCCGCGATGGAGAGTCTCGGATAGAGATGGGAGGTAGCAATACCGATTCGCTCTGTCTGCGCGGCGAGCAGCCGTTCCGCTGCTCGGATATCGGGACGGCGCCGAATCAAATCCATAGGAATACCAACGGTAATCTTATCCGGGAGCATAGGAACAGGTTTCGGCTCCCTAAGAAGCTCCTTCAACGCCGAGGGAGATTTCCCAATCAGCACAGACAAGGCATGGATCGAATTTTCGATCTGGGTCCTCAGAAGCGGCAGTGTCGACTCCGAGATGGCCAGAACCTGTTCCGATTGGGCGACGTCCAGATCGGAAGCGAGCCCGTACTTGAAACGTGTCTGGGTTAGTTCGACGATCTCCCGCTGGGATTTGATATTATAAAGGGACGTGGCAAGCCGGGCCTGGGCGGTTCGAAGGGAAATATAGGCTTGAGCCACTTGCGCATAGACAGCAAGCATCACATCCGTCTTCAATTCCTGCGATGCCTCAAACGCCGCTTTCGCCGATGCGATTTGTCGCTTGATTCTCCCAAAGAGATCGATTTCCCACGTCGCCCCGATCTGAGACATATAATGATTGTAAAGATCGCCACCAGGATAAATGTCATTTTCGCTGGAGCGCTGGCGGTTGAACGAGGCCTGCACATCTATCTGTGGCATCCGTTGACCGGAGACGACCCCGATTTGGGCCCACGCCTCCTCCACGCGCGCGACGGCAATACGGATATCGTAATTATTCGTTTTGGCCTCGTTAATGAGCTGGTTCAAGATAGGATCATGGAAAACTTCCCACCACTTTTTTATCTTGGCCGGTTCGGGCGACAGGGCGGGATCCATTTCCAGAATGTCTTTCTGCCAAGAAGAGGGAACAGCGACATGGGGTTTCGTGTAGTTTGGCCCTACGGTCAAACATCCTTCAATTCCCAACATCAAAAGTAAAAGAAAGAAAAACATGGAAAGGGGTTTCTTCACTCCCTCAAATAATAATCTTTTTATCAAACACTCCCCCTCTCTGGATCGATAATCGTTTTTATCGTTTACAGGAAAACACTTTGAAAGTCAACATCCCCAATCCATGGGGAATTCCCCCATACTTCAGGAGTTCCAAAGGGGAGTTGGATGGATGGGCGGGGTTTATTTTTTGGTTTCAAGGGCTCTTTTCCCCATCATCTCACTCCTTGGCACACCCTTAGGGGTTCGACATACCCCTACCAGCTCTAAAGCCTCCGCCGGCTTCCTTCGACAAAAACCGATCCTCTCGCTACCTCACAAGATACTTTCTCGATCACGGTTTTGGGGGATGGCTCGTCCAAGTGTCACATTGACGGAAGGATAGAGAACTGGTAATTAATTGCCTTGAAGATGTTGATAGCTTCAAAAGAGTTTTCACTATTATTTGGAATATCACATCTTTTACAAAATACAAAGGGAGCCAATGAAGTCACTTCAAGAAAAGAAGTGTGTTGTCCTTACCACTTGCTTTTTTGCTTTTCTGCTTGTTTCTCCACCAGGCAGCCGTGCGATCATGCAGGCAGACTTGGTTGTCGTCAGGAAATCCGAGCATAAACTGTATCTCATCAAAGCCGGTAAGATTCTCAAAACTTACCATATCGCGCTCGGGGCACACCCTACGGGCCACAAGTTGAAAAAGGGGGACGGTCGAACACCGGAAGGAAGATATATTCTTGACTATAAAAACTCGCATAGCGCCTTTTACAAGTCAATTCATATCTCGTATCCCAATAAAGCAGACAGAGAACGGGCCAAAAAGGCACATGTCGACCCCGGTGGGGCCATCATGATTCACGGACAGAAGAATGGGTTGGGGTGGCTGACTTTCATCTCCCAACACCTCAACTGGACCAGCGGTTGTATCGCCCTCAGTAACGAAGATATGGACGAGGTATGGAATGCCGTGAAAGTTGGCACACCCATCGAGATCAAGCCTTGAGGAAAGGAAGTATGAGGCGTCGGGGCAAGTCCTTTCATTTTTTGATTTCCGGATGTGTTGCCCTGTCTTTTGTCACACGGGGGATAGCATCCACATCGAAACCCAGAGCTGGACTTCCATACAAGGCCGCCGAATTGTCAGGAGACCTGAAGTGCCCCCGGGATCCCGCGATGCGGATGAAACGATTCATGGAAGCCTACCGGCAGCTTCTCAAGGTGATGGGAACCGGTGAAGGTGGAAAAATGGATACACCGGAGAAACAGAAGGCCTATAAGACATACAAGTTTTATGAAAGGTGCCTTGAAAAATCCGGAGCGCTCGCGGCGGATACGGTCCAGAAACAGGCTGACTTCCTCGTATCCTGTCACGGAAGAATGGATCCTGCGCGGGACGTGATAACCCTCGATCTTTCCGTGAAGGAGAAGGAAGTATATGAAAGCCTGAAACGTGTGGAGATCTCCATACGCAGCGTCAACGGAAAAGAGTTCCTGCGCGCCATGAACAATCGGATGTCACAATGCGCTCCCATACCTCCCAACGCCTTTGGCCTGTATCCCGTCGGGGAAAACAAAGAGCTGTCGCAGGAAGAGATAAAAGATGCCGGAACGGGAGCGACGATTCCGGTCAAAAGCAGATACGGAAACCTGGTAAAAGGGTGTCGGACAAACTGGAATGATGGTATCCTCAAGGTCCACTGGCGGATTCATCCTGTGGGATGGGTATGTCCCGACGGCCAATGTTATGTTTTCGTGAAAGTTGTGAATCGGCGGGGAGAAGATTCGGGCTGGGTGCCTTGCTGCCAATTCAACATTGCCCGAAAAAGCGGGATATTAAAGTAACATCAGGCTTCGATATTCCTGCTGGCCTGCGGGTAAAAGGCAAAAGGGACCTTTTTCGGAAATGCCGCCGGAACGAGCCATTCGGTGTCAGACACATACGAGGAAACCTCGGAAGGAATTTGGGGAGACGGAGTGAAAACAGCCATCAAGGTTATCAGAATCTTCTTTCTACTTTTTTTCGTGCCCGCAATCCTGGCCCCATTGTCGGCCCATGCGTTTCAAACCCCGACGAAAGAGCTGGTCCTGGAGGCAAGCAAGCACTATATGGCCCACGCGAAAAAGGGGGTATATTTAAATGTCCTGGGGTCCTGGGTGGGAAACAACCCCCGATACAGAGACCCGATAAAAAAAGAGTTCGCGAAAAACTTTTCCGATCACGACATGACCCTCATTATGCCGGAGGGAACGGATCCGCATGAGCTGCTGCGGGAATGGAAAAAGGCGCGCCGTGAAATTTCACAATACCTCCGCCGAAAGTTGGCGGCGGAAGGGGCCACACCCGCGCAGGTGGAACGTGTCATCAGCTCGGTTAGCATCTACCCGCCTCAGCAATTGATCGATGGGGGACTGCCGAGTGGGGCCTCCAAAAAAGAGGTGATGAAGTTTTTCGATACCATTGATAACGGGAAAAGGCTGACACCGAATCTTGCCAATGAGGAGCTCGAAGGTCTTTTCGGGCCGGGGAGCAAGGCATATCGTCAACATTATGAAAGCAAGGCAGGCCGCGTTCTTTATCGTGACGGTAACACGGTAAGAATTGGTTTTACGGATCTGCAGCATTTGCGCGAGGGGTATGGAAAATTTACCCTGAAGGGTTCTGCAAATCTTGCCGATCAGTTTTCCATGAAGATTTCCGAGGCCATTGAGAAAAGTGAAGCCAAGGACGCAGGAAAGAACCTGGGGAGGCTGATAACCTTTTTCAAAAAAACAAAGAGTCTTGCCCGGGTTGAGCACACCAGCGAGGCGGAGAAGGTTCTGAGAAGGATTCAGGGAGATTTTGCCCATGTTGAATCAGTCATCAAGCAATCTCCTTCCCTGAACGCCGAATCCATCACACATCTCTACGAAACTTGGTTTGAACGGAACAAGTTGGATCTTGAAAAGGCAATAAGCAGTATCAAAACGGAAATAGGGCTGTACAAACTGCTACCCAATACGACCAATCCTGAAGAAATCCGGCTGATTCGCCGGATGCTGGAAAGAAAATCGTCAAACTGGACGCATTTCCTTGAAAGACTTGACAAGTGGAAACGGGGTGCCGGAAATATCCCGTGGAAAGGTATCGTCAAGGGAATCAATGTTATTATATTCACCATTGAAACCAAGGGGCTGATAGACATCTATAACAGGGATGGGCTGAAGGCGGCAATGGATCACCTTGCCCACCTGAGTGTCGTTCTCTCGCTGAATTTACCTCAATCCCTCCTGTATATGATGGGGGACCTTTCGTTCAATCTCGTCAAGCAGGGAATGTCCGGGGTCGTGACGCAATTTCAATCGTGTGAGCAGCTGCTGGCGGGCATTTCCCAGATGCCGGGTCATGCCAAGGTGAATGAAGGGACGGACATCGAGCTCCTCGCTCGGGAAATCGTTTATGAAGATGAGCTGGAAAAGACTCTGCTGAAACAGGTTGATATGGCTGTTGAGAGGGAATTTACGTCATCAACGGAAAAGGAGGTCAAAGGAGGGCTTCGGGAAAAGCTGATGAATCGTTGCATGCCCTGGTTGATCCGTATGTGGCGGCACGAACGTGACGGGATGCTCGGAGAGCTTCTGAATGCCAAGAACGAAATAGATTGTCTAATGGGGGCAAATATTATCACTCTGAGCGCAAAAATCTTTCCCGATGGAACAGCGAAGAATCGGGTGGGTATCTCTGTTTCTCCCAGCCAGGGCCGTCGAACGATTCTGGATGCCCTTCAGAGATACCAGGACAGGCTTCAGGACCTGGGTGGCAGGGAACGCCTGGGGAAGTTGAACCTTCAGGAACGGGTTCAGTGGGTTGTGGATGGGAATCCCCTTCCGATGGTCACCCGTGAATTTGACATTTCAGGTATCGGGAGTCTGTTGCTGGATCCGGACAGCAGAAAAGATTTTATTCTTGAGGGGGCAGGGCCCCACCGCATCGAATTAAATTATCAGCTAATTGTCTCCCCTTTGAGAGGACTCAGCTACGCGCCCGACCTTCACGGTTATATGAACCGGCTCTATGGCAGGTATAAGAATGCCTCGAGGATCGTACTCGATGAATCGACAGTGCTATTGCGGGTAGAAGGACCGGCACGAGTAGGGGTAGGTGAAACGGTTGCCTTTCACGTAAAAGCGGAGGGCTTCAGGAAAGGAAAATCCGGCTTCAGATTCCTTTGGTATGAAGGGGAAACCCTGCTTCAATCGGCTGGTCCCAGGCTTACCTGGCAACCCTCCGAGGTAAAGCGCTACAAATTGAGAGTGGTTCTGCTTTACCATGGAAAGAAAACGGCGGAGACAACCTTCCGGGTCCGGGCATACCAACCTGTGGCCATGGAGTTTCATCTAACAGACGATCGGAGCGGAAAGCCGGTAAACGAGGCGCGGGTTACCTTGAAAAGAGCGGGATCCGAAGACCAGGGAATAAGCGCCCATGGAAGGGATGGAATCGTCCGTTTCCGCAACATTCAGCCGGGTCTATATCATTATGTGGTGACCGCGGTGGGCTATAAGCGTTTTCAGGGACAGGACACCTTTACCCGAACGGGGGTACAGACCATTCGTATGACGCCCGGGAGCTCTCCGGAAATAAAAGCAAAGAATAAAACTCCGGACATTGTGAAAGGGGAGGAAAAACTGCTGACGTTCAAATTGAGCCGACAGCAGATCGTTATGGGGTTGAACCAGAATGTTGCATTAAGTGCCACGGTAATAACGGGCAAAGATCCGGTCCTGATTCCCAAAAATGTAACCTCGAAGGTGTCCTGGACCACGGACAATCCAGATATCCTTCTACAAACACGGGGAGGAATTATCGTTAGCGGCAACCGGGAAGGAACAGCCGTCGTCCAAGCCACCTATACAACAGACAGTGGCCAAACCCGCACGGCTTTCTGCCGGGTAACGGTCCAAAACCTTTCAGGCTCCCTTCCTTCGATCGATTTTACCCTCTCTCCGGACAAATCCTCCTATCAAACCGGCGATCCCATCACCTTTACCGAGAAGATCCATGCGAAAAACATGGACGATTACCAGTTCACCTGGTACCTCGGGGGGGTGGAAATGCAAGGGCCGTCCGTCACGTACGCCTTCCGTGAGCCGGGAACCTACGTCGTGAGATTGGTTGTTAAGTCAAACTTGACTGGAAAGGAGGACGCCTTTTCCAGATCGATCCATGTCGAACCTTCAACCACGCCGGCCCCGTCTTCGAAAGACAAACCGTATTTCATCATGACCCCGAAACCCTATTCCGTGGGCCAGAAAATTCATTTTACGGTCATGAACGCATCGGCCTTGCAGATCTCATATTGGGTAGTGAAACACGGAAGAGGAACTCCGGAAAAAATCGACAACAAATCACCCGATTTTTCCTTCACCCCAGAGAGGGAGGGGAAATACGGAATCGCCGTGGTCTATTTCCAATCCCCAGATGACCGAAGCATCCGTTCATTGACACGGTGGATCGAGGTGAAATCAGAAAAGGGGAATTCAACTGGGATCAACAACGGAATCCTCGCATCCAGGAGAAACCGTTTTGTCATGAAGAAAATCCCTGGCGCTCCCATCACCCGGGTTTGCTCAAGCTATTGGCGGCCTGATTTGCATGGAAAAGGTTCCTGGACCAAACCCATCGCTTTTCAAAGAATTTCCGGAACGAGGAAGATCCTTTTGAGAACGGGGCTTCAGAGTGATGGATACAACACGGGTTGGCTCGTTTTCGTGCCCGATGGCAGGAACGAGATTCAGTTCAGGGTTTACCACTTTGATTTTTCGCGAAAGCAAGGGGTTCAGGCGTATGGCGGCACCCTGAATCTCCATGGAAAAAGGGTTGATCCGAATGGTCTTTCATTTGTGAAGGTCCTTACCCGCGCCACGATTGTCGAATGGAAGGCGACCGACGGAAGTGTGGGAAGGGTCCGTATCTCCAAATACCCCCGTTTCAGAAACTCTGTGGAAGGCGGCATCAGGGAATTATTTTTTACGAACGGCGGGGGGAACAAGGATGAGCCGGCCGGGAATCATGCCTGGACCTCCTGGAAAGTCATTGCCCCGGGGGTTGAACAAAGGTTTGACGAAAATTGGCGTTGTGAACTGAAGGTTTCACCAGCCGTTCTCCATGTTGACATCGTCATGAAAACGAAAGGGCTTGAAAACCTGACCTACATAGTGGACAGGTTCGGGAATATAAATACAAAACTTGAGAAAAAGAAGAACTATGTTATGAGAGTGGGTCCTGGAAATCATTGTCTCCCGTTGCCGGACAGTCGGTCTGCGACGGATAAAAAAGTATTGGGGTATCGTTATTATTTTTGGGTTTACGATGCGAAATCAAAACGGCTGGTAAACCTGCCACCCATTCTTGGAAAAAAAGGGGAAAACAAGGTTAAGTCAGCCCTTGATGATGCTCAAAACAATGATCAGGAAGAGGTAAACCTGCAACTGCTCGAATACAAAAGCGCTATATGGGCAGCACGATTGAGAAACGGTTCCTTGCAGATTGCCGGGGAACAGAACAATCGAGAGGCGTGGCAAAAGGATGATTGGAAAACAATCGAAACCCACGTAAATTCTTTTACCGGCGTGGGAACGGGACAGGGACCTCTGGTGGTCTATAACAAGCAGGGGCGCTGGACGGCCATTCTGCTCGATAGGATGAGTGGTCATATCATCAAAAAGGTTTCGACAAGCAAGAAGATAATCTTGCCTGGAAGCGGTAGGCGATTCGGAGCCACGATCAGGGTCGGGAACAAATGTTACGATTTCTCATCCAGCAACCGGACTCGAACACCGGAAGTGGATTGCAGAACGCATCTTTATACGGGCGGGATGCTCCCATAAAAAAAGTCATAAAAGGGGAAAATTTGATGACGCGTAGAATCTTGAAACGAAACAAGGTGAAGAGGGGACTGGTGGTTGTGGTTATCGTGTTTGCCTGCCTGTTCCCATTACGGGTCTATGCCGAATCTGCCCAAGGTATTCTCGATGAGGCCTATTCGGACTACAAGGCAGGGAACTATCAACGTTCCCTTCAAAACATTAATGATCTCTTCAGCTATAGCAAGCCCGACAATATTCAAAAGGCAACAGCCTGGAAGATTGCGGCACTGGATTATTTTTATCTCGGCAGGAGAAAAATGGCCGAATCCGCGTTTCAAAAGCTCTTAAAGATTTCACCCGGTTTTTCGTTTCCGGCAGCTGAGTATCCGGAAAGTGTGGTCCAGTTTTTTACGCGTATCTCCCCCCCAAGCCCTGCCAACAGCCCCGATGTCTCTTCGGATACGTTATCCCCGGGAATTCTTAAAAGCAAACCCTCCAGACCCTGGGTCGTAAACAGCTTCGGACGGATATTCCAGTGGACGGGAAGCAAGTGGATGACCATGCCTGGAAAAGCCACGGATATTGGGATCGGGGGCAAGGGCTTCGTCTGGATTACCGGTATTGACAAGGTTTACGGCGGTCATGGCATCTATCGCTGGGAGCATGGAAGATGGATGCGCGTCCCGGGGGGAGCGGTGCGGATTGATGTGGGCCCCCACGGCAACGCGGGGGTTGTCAACAGTTTCGGTGAGATTTTTCGGTGGACTGCAGGAAAATGGGAGAAGCTGCCCGGCTTGGCGAAAGACATCGGTATCGGAAACAATGGAGCCATGTGGATAATTGGATCTCATGAGGTCAAAGGCGGGTATGAAATCTACCGCTGGAAGAATTGGAACTGGGAAAGGATTCCGGGCGGGGCCGTTCGGATCGACGTGGCACCGGATGGTCGACCCTGGGTCGTAAACAGCTTCGGACAGATATTCCAGTGGACGGGAAGCAAATGGATGACCATGCCCGGCAGGGCCCGGGACATCGGGATCGGGAATGACGGAACCGTATGGTCAATCAGCACCCAAAAGGTCAAGGGCGGATATGCGATTTATCGCTGGGTAAAAGGGATTTGGCAAAACATCCCCGGTGGCGCCATAACCATTTCCGTGGGAGGTGGAAGTCCCGAGGCCGGCCCCCCGGGCAATAGCCATCAAAGTGCCAATCTGATTAACGGTGATTTTGAAGAGGGCCGACCGGCAGGAGTCTTCATCACACTTGGAGCCGGATCGAAGGACTTACCGGGATGGCGTATTGAACAAGGATCAGTCGATGTCGTTGGGACCTATTGGAAAAGCAAGGCAGGTAGACGTTCCATTGATCTGTGCGGGAATTCCTACGGAATACTGTCGCAGACGATTGCAACCATTCCCGGGGAATCCTATCAAATCAGTTTTGACCTGTCCGGCAACTATGTCCGGACAGGGATCAAAATTCTTCAGGTAAAGGCCGGCGAAACCGTTAAAACATTCAGCTTCGATACAAGAGGACACGACGCGCAACACATGGGTTGGCGAAGAGAAAAAATGAGATTTACCGCCGTCTCAAACAGAACAAAACTTCTTTTTATGGCTCCGAACGACAGCAATGACCCGAATTGCGGCCCGGTCATCGACAATGTACGTGTCAGCCCGGCCGATTAAGAGAAAACACGTGCCCTGTTACGTCAAAAGATTCATCGGCTATCTATGTTTCAGCCTTTCCCTAGCGCTTGTGGCAGGACCTTTTACCGGTGTTTACGTGGTAAAGGAAGTAACGGTCAAAAAGAGTCTTCCTGTCTATCGTTTAGGGGCGGGCGGCAGCGGGATCAGCGGGACGCAAAGGGCAATGGAAATCAATGTCACGAAACGGATAACCGCTCCCCTCCCCTGGTTCGAGCCGATGCGGTATTTGTTGGTTGGTCTTTCTCTTTTCATCGGGATATGGGCCATAAGCGGTATCTACAAACGATGGCCGGGAATCCATTTAACCCCTCGTCCGTGGATCTGGCTGGGAGATGGCATTTGTATTATTTTCCTTAGCTTGGCGGCATTCTGTGCAGGAGAACACCTTGGAGTGGAGTATTTTAGAATGCTTCCCTCTTTCAACGATGAGAAAGCCTTCGGATGGATCGCTCTCGTGTATGTTCCCGCAGCGGCCATTCTTGCCCTGTTTTCCTCACAGCAGTTTGGACAGAGTATTGAAATCGGAACGGATGGAATCACTGTTTATTCTCAAGACAAACCGGTTTTTCTTCCTTGGAATCACGTAACAGGTTTAAATCCAAGTAATTCCTATATCCCTGTTGAGAGGATCGGAGGTGTTTGGCCCAGGAAGTTGCAGACAAAGCTGCGTATTGAAACCCTGGAAGAAACCGTGACCCTTGCCGAACCGGGACCCAAAAAGACGAAAGAGAAAATCATTGCCGCACTCCTTCGGAATGCCCCCGAAACGTTGCGGCATGACATCAAAACGTTGAAGGAGAACTGGTAACACCTGACGGCCTATGACGACGGCATCACCTGTTCTTATCTCGTGCAACCGCTATTTTCCAACTTCACCGTTAAGAATACCAGGAAGCCGAAAAAGCTCACCGGCAATGTAAATGCGTCTTTCTGTCCCATAGTTCCCATTTATCACGGAAATCATTCGAAATAAAAATACCCTTGACACGTCAAAGGGTGTTCTCTATAAGAGGTCTAAGCGATCATGAAGATCGTGTGATAAAAGATTATCTGTAAATACCAAAATTGATGGACCAGGAAGGTCGTGCGGAGGGAATCCGCGGACATCCTGGTCTTTTTGTCGAGGGGAGGAGGTCATGGGGAAAATCGCCCGATGGGGGAAGCTGGCACTGGGGTTTGCCCTCTTTCTGATCCCGTTTTCCGTGTGGGCGAAGCCGGTCTCCATCGACCGCTACGTCATCGGGGATCGGAAGGACTGGGGATTCCCCGCGCCCTATTTCCACTATCCACGCGGGCCGGGCTACCTCCGGATGAGCA
>CAZOBB010000130.1:0-18483 GCA_964577975.1 uncultured Thermodesulfobacteriota bacterium
CCAGTCAGGACGGTGCCGGAAAAGTGACGCATTCATGGCTTCTTTCAGGAAACAGGAGGGTTTACCTTCTTGGGATTGTTGTTCTTTTCCTCTTTCTTTTCACCTTGAGGGCCGTTCACCCCACGGCGGATCCACCGTCGAGATTGAGCTGGAGCGGAGGCCTTTTCGGGGATGAGCCGGCCTACGCCCACAACGCCCGGAACAAGGCGGTTTTCGGGAAATGGGTTCTGGATGAGTGGAACCCGTTTTTGTACAATCCCATTTTGACCCTTTGCGATTATCTCTCTTTCAAGACCTTTGGAACGGGGTTTTTTGCGCTCCGGATGGTTCCTCTGTTTTGGGGGCTTCTCTCCATCATTCTCGTCTACGATACGCTTCGGAGGGGATTCGGGACTTTCTGGGTGGCGGCACTCGGGGTGCTCCTGCTGGAGACGAACTATTTTTTCCTGATGTACACCCGGTTGAGCCTTTCGGATACCATGCTGACGAACTGGATGATCCTGTCGATGTTCTTGTGGGTCGTGGGAACGCGGTCTCCGTGGTCCCGTTTTTTTTCGGGGATCGCCGCCATCGCCGTTTTCAGTTGCAAGCCGACCGCCATCTATTTCGCCTTCGTCATGGGTTCGGCCTACCTGTTTGCCTTTCTCAAAGGGCCGGAGGAAAAGAAAAGCCTGAAAACCGCCATTACGTACCTGATGCCGTTTGCGGCGGGATTGGGTATTGCCATGCTTGCCTGGCTGGGATTGTATTACCGTCCCTTTCACGGGGAGATCGCACGGTATTCTCACGAATGGTCCAAGCTGTCCATGCCCCGGGGCATCGGGGATTTCGCGGATCGGGTGATCGGAACGCACGCGCCGATCGTCTTTAAGCACTTTGCCTGGTTCCCTTTTGTCCTCCTTGCTGCATGGTGCTATCTGCCCATTTCCATCTACCGCATTGTCCGGCACCGGCACCGGGTTCGGCCGTTCGAATTCTTCGTGACCCTCTGGTTTCTGATTGGGTATTTCGCCCTGTCCGGTTTCCGGTACCGTCCTCCCCGATATTTTGTCTCCCTGGTTCCGCCTGTGGTATTCCTCGCGCTGTGCGGTCTGGTTTGGCTGGTGTCTCTTGAGAAAAGAAGGGAACATTCCTTCCTCAAGAGCCCCTTTTTCTGGGTCTACCTGGCATGGCTGGGGCTGACGGCGTATCTCTCGAGGCGGTACCTGCATATCCCGTCATCAGATTTCTTGGGGGGCGCGGGTGTTTTCCTGGTGGCGGCGGTGTTTTTCTTTGCCTGGCGGCAGAAGCGGTTCGGGATTGAGGGCAGGGGCGCTATCGCGGCAACCCTGGTGATCGCTATCGTGTCCCTCGCACTGGTTCACAACCTCGCCCTTTACGGCACCTGGTTGAAAAAACCTGAATACAAGGAAATCACGGTTTCCCGCGAGGTGGGCCGGCTGGTTCACGGGGAGGTCATCGCGGGGCTCTGGGCACCCATGGTTTGCATGGAGAACGACAACCGGGCCCTTTGCATCGCCCCGGGATGGTTTAACGATAAGGATCCTTATGGAAGGTATCGTTTCGGGTATCTCTTTCTCTGGCGGGGGAACCGGGATGCCGAACTTTCCATGGTCCGGAGGGTTTTGGGGCGAACGTTTCTTAAAACGCGCCTGAGGCCTGTTGCCAGGTATTCCATCAAGGATGCCTGGGCCATCTTGTTCAAGGTTTCCGCAAAATAAAGAATAATCAAAAAACGTTGAAAGAAAGGAAGGGGATTGGTGTATTTAGAACAGTTGAAAGATAAGAAATTGTGGGGAATTTTCTTCCTCGCCATGGGGACATTGCTCTACGAGGTCACGCTCACACTGATTTTTTCTTTTGTGGTCTGGTCGAACTATGCCTTTATGATTGTGTCTACGGCACTTTTCGGGTTTGGAATCGCGGGGGTGGCCCTGTTTGCCTTCTCCGGGTTTTTCGAGAGGTGGTCCTCTGATCGCTTGTTGGGGATGCTGTCGTGTCTCTTTGCCCTCTCGGCTGTCGGCAGTCTTCCGATCATCGTGGTGACGCCGCTCGACATGGGGAGATTCCAGGATCCCATGAACTGGGTCTATCTTCTGGTTGTTTTCATGGCAATCATCGTGCCATTCTTCTTTTCCGGTCTGGCAATTTCGATTCTGCTGAGCCGGGAGCGAGGGAAGGTTAACCGACTTTACTTCTTTGATCTCCTAGGGGCTGCCCTCGGTTCGCTGATCCTGATCGTCCTTATCACACCCTTGGGAGCAAACGGAACCCTCTTTGTGTCTGCCTTGCTGGGGCTGGTGTCGTCCTATATCTTCCTGGAACGAAACGGCGGGCTTAAACGGTTGCTGCTTGGACTGATGATCGTGACCGTGGTGGGGGTCGTTTTCGCGGAACGCCTGATCACACTCTATCCCCATCAGAACAAGCGCAACTTCAAGAGGCGGTTGAAGATGATGAAACCCCTCTTCTCCGGGTGGAGTACACTTTCTAGAATTGACGTGATGGGTAAGAAGGTGCGGGGAGGGATTCGGGCCCAGATCTGGATCAACGGCGGACAGAACCAGTCTTTTCTGGCCGTGTTGAAGCCTCAGCATCTTTCTCGCCCGAATTGGAATGAGTCTATCAATTATCCCTACATCTTTATGCGGAATAAACGTCCTACGGTTTTGATCATCGGTTCGTCGGGAGGAACGGAAGTGGTGTATGCCTTGAGCCACCGTAGCCGACTCGTGGATGCTGTAGAGATGGACCCACTGATTTGCAAGCTGGTGAAACACGACTTTCGGGAGTTCAACCACGACCTTTTCAACCGAAAGGACGTCCGTCTGATCAACGATGAAGGCAGGAGCTTTGTCTTAAATGGTGTCAAGAAGTACGATCTGATCCAGATGAGGAACAACTTCACGCCGATTGCCATTGCCTCGGGAGCCATTAACCTCTCGGAAACCTACCTGTTGACGGTGGAGGGGATGAAGAATTACATCGAGGATTTGAAAGAAGACGGGATCCTGGCCCTGAACCGATGGGGAAGCATCCGCCTTTGCACCACGCTTCGACAGGCGTTCGAGGAGATGGGGAGAAAGGATGTGTGGAAACACGTCGTCGTCATGACGGGAGAGACATGGATGCTGAACGGGTTCTATTTCAAGAACAGTCCTTTCACGGCAAAAGAGGTTGCTTGGACAAAGGAATTCGCGCGGGTGAAACACCTGAAAATCCTCTATCATCCCGAGATGGCGGAGGAAACGAATCTCTATTCCAAGGTATTGAAGGGAAAGAGTCCGGAACGCTTCTACCGCTACGCGGGGTTCGATCTGACGCCGCCCACGGATGAAAGGCCGTTCTTCAACCATTTCCTGACGACCGGCGTGGGGCATATCGACCTCAGGGATACGTTGATCCCTTCGGAATTGAAGCGGATTTATGAACTGTTCGCCTGGCGCCCCTTCAAGGCGTCGGATCTTATCGTTTCCAAATCGGACCTCCCCGTTATTTCCCTCGGGATCGAGGCGATCGTGGTTTCCCTCCTCTTCATCTTCCTTCCGTTGAAACTGAAAGGTAAAGATGGCAAAGGAAAATGGCCGTTTTTTCTCTATTTCTCTATCCTTGGGATGGGATTCATCATGATCGAACTCTGCCTGATCAAGCAGTTTACCCTGTTTCTTGGGATACCCTCCGTCTCCATTTCCTTGGTCATAGCCTTACTCTTGTTCTTCTCCGGGTTGGGAAGCTTTGTGGCGGAGCGTTTTGTAGGACGCGAGAGGAAGGCCTTGCAGATAATTCTTCCGATCCTTTTTCTGGTAGGGATAGGATTCAGCTTGGTCCTGGAGGCGGTAGTTCCCTATTTTCTCGGAGTGCCTTTCTTTTGGAGGATGGTGATCACGGCGCTTTTTCTTTTCCCTCTCGGAATATGCATGGGGATGCCCTTCCCTCTCGGTCTTCTTCTGGTTCACAAGCGTGCACCAGGGTTCGTCGGTTGGGTATGGGGCGTGAATGGCTTTACCACGGTACTCGGATCTGTGGCCACGGTGATCATCGCCTTGATGTTCGGGTTCGAGGTGGTTTTTTCCATAGCCTGTTTTCTCTATCTGGCTGGAACATTGCTTGTCGGGAAGATGGATGGTTCGATGGCGGGGTAGCATTTTTTAACTTCTTTAGGAGTATCTTTTGAATATTTCTCCGAAATCTGATAATAACACGATGATAAAAGAAGGTGAGGGGGATTTTGTGGAAAACAAGGATATGAAAGTAACCGTGGTGATTCCGACGAGGAATGAAGAGCCTACTATAGCCGAGATCATTGAGGGGTGTAAACCGTATGCGGACGAGATTTTGGTGATCGATGGGCATTCGACGGACAGGACACGGGAGATTGCGAAGGAGCTGGGGGTTCGTGTCGAGTTCGATCACGGAAAGGGAAAAGGTGAGGCACTTCGTACGGCCATTGAGCTGGCGAAGGGGGATATCATTGTCTTCATCGACGCGGACGGTTCCCACGATCCCAACGATATTCCAAAGCTCGTCCAGCCGATCAAGGAAGGCAAGGCAGACATGGTGGTTGGATCCCGAGGGAAAGGCGGGAGTGATGAACTTCACGGAGACGTGGCCAAGTTTATCCGGATGATCGGTTCGGATCTTATCTGTCTCGCCATCAATTACCGATTCAACGTCCGGCTGACGGACAGCCAAAACGGGTTCCGGGCCATTCGGACGGACGTGGCCCGGGTATTGGATCTGAAGGAAGATATTACCACCATCGAACAGGAGATGACCATCAAGTGCCTGAAAAAGGGGTATACCATTACCGAGGTTCCGACGCACGAATACGAACGGAAGCACGGGGAATCGGTCATCAACGTCTGGAAGGTGTGGCCCAGGTATATCTGGAGCGTCATCAAAAACATTATTTAGGGAAATTCATTGAAAGTCGCTCTCGTCAATTTGCCGTATCCCGTACAGGTCGTTCGTGAGGGGCGGTGCCAGCACGAAGCCGCCATCTGGGATACGGTCTATCCCCCGCTGGAGCTGGCGATTCTCGCGGCGCTGTTGAGGAGAGATCATGATGTCTTGCTTCTCGACGCCGTGGGGGAGAGGCTGACGGATGAGCAAACTTTCGAGCGGTTGAGGTCTTTTGGACCCGATTGGCTGTTCAGCCCCGTTTCAACTCCCACGATTGACCACGACCTGAAGGTCTTGAAAGAAGTCAAGGGTATCTTTCCGGACATCAAGACGGGGATTTTTGGCGTTCACGCCACCTATTTCGCCCAATCCCTGGCGAAGAGCCCTGTGGTAGACTACGCGATCCTTTACGATCCGGAAAGTGCTGTCTCGGATTTGGTTGATGGGAAACCCGCCAGAGGTGTTGCCTACGAAGAGGATGGCGGGGTCAGGGTCGTTCCGGTGGATTCCCATGTAGACTTGAACACCTTGCCCGCGCCGGCCTGGGATCTGATCGAGAAAGAGAACTATATTCTTCCCATCGTCCGGAAGCCCTATGTCCTCATGGAAACGGGGCGGGGGTGTCCCTACCGCTGCATCTTCTGCGTGGTTCCCTATTTCCACGGCAAGAAACCGAGGATGAAGAGCGTGGACAAGATCATCCAGGAGATGCGGGAGATCCGTCCCTTGGTGGGGGACATCTTTTTCCATACAGACAACTTTACCTTTGATCCCGATTATGTGAAATCTTTCTGCCGGGCATTGATAGAATCGGGCCTCGGCTTCAGGTGGGTATGTAACAGCCGTGTGGATACCATAGACGATGAAATGGTTCGCTTGATGCGGGAGGCGGGATGCTGGCTTATGTCGTTCGGGATCGAGTCGGGAGACCAGGGAATCCTTGATGGATGCAAAAAGGGAATAACGGTTGAACAGGCGAAGAAGGCCGTTGAAATCGTGCGTAAAAATGGAATCATGGCATCCGGTCATTTCATCTTCGGTCTGCCGGGGGAAACGAGGGAAACGGCGGAGAAAACTATCCGCCTGGCCACGAGCCTTCCGCTGAATTTTGCCGAATTCTACATTGCCACCCCCTTTCCTGGGAGCGAGCTGTACGAAGCGGTCAAGGAGACCCTTTCCCTCCGGTGGGACAGCATCGGTTACGACAAGGATCCGTATCAAAGCGATCTCGACCTGCGGGGGCTCAAAAAACGGGGATACCGAAGTTTCTATCTCCGACCGGGGAAGATGCTCGATCTCACGAAGACCTTCGGGGTTTCGAAACTTCCTTATCTGGCCGTGTCTGGGTTACGCTTTCTGTCCGCCACACTTTTCAAAAAATAGAAATGGATACATACGAGGGCAATGTAAACAAGATATTTTCATTGCTCTTCTATGTTGTCTTGGTTCTTGCCTCTTACTCACTTACCCGTATCGGCCTCGTGGAGCTTTTGAATATGAGTTTCCACGGGATCGACTTCTGTCTGTACGACAATGCCATCTATAACGCCGCCCGCGGAACCTGGTTGCATTGCAACCTGAAACACAGCTGGTCGTATCTCGGCACCCATTTTTCGCCGATACTCTTCGTTTTCGCACCGTTTTACCGGCTTGGGGCGGGGCCATGGCTCCTGATCGTGGTGAGATCTCTCGCCATGGTGGGCGGCGCGATCCTGATCAGATATTACGGGAAAAAGTTCGCGGGCTTATCCGGAATTGCCGCCGATATTGTTGGGATTTCTTTCCTTTTGCACCCCATGGTCCACATGGCGGTTTTGTCCGAGTTTCATGGGATGATCCTGGAGTTGTTCTTCGTACCTCTTTTTTTCGTGGCTTTGGGAGCGAAAAGAAAACGGCTTATTTGGGTTGCCCTCTTTCTGCTCCTTTCGGTCAGAGAAGACACATGGCTCTACGCGGCGGGGATTTCCGTCCTGATCCTGTGGAAAGAAGACAAGAAACTAGCGAAACAGATTCTACTGGTATCGGTCGCATGGGGGGTTTGCTCCCTGTTTGTGGCCATGCCTTTCTTTCAGAGGGGGATGGGGTCCATTCTTCAGGGAAATGCCCAGTTGTCTACCTATCTGGTCAGATACCGGGGGTACCTGTCCCGCGGTATAGCAGCGTTCATCGTTCCTAGGTTGGGGGCGGACGTGAAACTGCTTTTACCCTTGGCGTTTCTCCCCCTATTCGGCGGACGTTTTTTTCTCCTCCTGCTGATTCCGCTGATCCAGATACAAATGGGACAAATCCGGTATCAGGTTCACCTTTTGAGTCACTATTCATCGTGTGTCATTCCGTTTGCATATATAGCTGCGATCCATGGTTTGAAAAACGTGAGGGGGTTTTTTGACAGGAGGCTTCCTGGGGAGGGATTCGATCTCCGTCGCTGGGGAAAGACGGTCGTCGTCTTGAACGTGCTGATTTTGTCCTTTGCGGGATTGAGGGAATCTGTCGTGTTGAAAAAGCGGTTTTCACTGATTTTCCAGGAAAAGATCATCCGTCTGCGGGAGAGGACGGCATTTACGATCCTGAAGTCGATACATCCCGAGGCTTCTTTGAGCCTTCAGGGAAGTCTGCTGTTGATAGGGGCGCACCGGCCTCGGGTTTATCTCTTCAGCGGTTATCCTCCCAAAACGGGATATCCTTCCAGGGAAACGGAGTATGTCATGGTTGACCTTGGAAGGGATTTCCCCCTCGTGAAGCATTATGGGAATGTTGTCGCCAGTCTCTTGAAATCGGGTCGGTACGGCGTGAAGGTTTACAGGGATGGCTTTGTTCTACTTAAACGGGGCCATGATCCAGGTAAAAATGCGAACGTCTTGCATGACATCTATTATCGAATCCAGGGGGAGTTCATGCATTCGCTGACGGGAAAGAGGGAGGAAGGGGTCGACTATGATTGGAAGGCTGCCCGAGTGGCGAGACAGGGGAGGGATGGAAAGGGGGGCTTGGCCTTCGGAAGCCATCGGAAGTTGCCTTCGGGGACGTACAAGGTAGTTTTTGTCTTGCTCCTTGAGGGTCAGCCGGGGAGAGACGCTGCCACCCTGGTCCTCAAAGGACGCGG
Organism: uncultured Thermodesulfobacteriota bacterium; assembly: GCA_964577975.1. GTDB lineage: Bacteria > Desulfobacterota > S145-22 > S145-22 > S145-22 > JAOZMY01. Next base: position 8,006 of record CAZOBB010000130.1, read on the forward strand.
AGGAAAAGGGAGGAGGGTGTTGCTCAAGAAGACGGTGAAATTTCCTCCAAAACAAGGCTTAGATAAAATTTCTTTCAGATTGGAGTTGAAAGAAACGACAGCGGTCGAGCCCATTGTTTTTTATGGTGGTATAGGGACGATAGGGCTTGACTACATCGAGTTCAATCGTGTATGAAGATATCTGTTTTTTTCATTTGCAAGGGGAATTGCATGAAAAGATTTTTGACGGTTTTCCTGATTTGCTTTATGGCATTGGGATTTCTCGTGGGGTGCGGTGGTGGAGGCGGAGGATCGACTCCTTCGTCGGAACCAACTACTCCCACGAATCCACCCCCGGATCCTTCCTCTTGGACCATCATCGCTTTAGGAGACAGCATTACCTACGGGATCAATCATGACAATCCCAACGAAGAGGGATATGTGCCGAAGTTATCGAGGATGTTGGGCAAGGAAGTGATAAACCTTGGGGTGCCTGGGGTACGATCGGATTACGTCGCAGATCACCTCGTGGAGAATTTGGAGAAATACCACCCCACGCACGTTTTAGTCCTGGTGGGGGCAAATGACGTTGAGCAGTTCCCCTACGATGTCAGTCATTACATCCACGTGATGCAATATATCGTCCGAACGATACGGGACTATCATGCAATTCCTATCGTCGGCACCTTGACTCCTTTCTGCCATGAATATGAAGAGGACTACTATACGAAGAATATTAACGACCGGAATGCGGCTCTTCATAAATACCTTGAGCAGGAGATGTCGGTTACTTTGGCGGATTTCGCTGCCGTATTTACTTGCGACATGATGGAGTATAACGGCGGGCATCACCCCAACAGTTGGGGATACGAAGTGATGGCACAGATTTGGTATGAAACGCTGATGAAAAATCCACAATATTAGGAGTGATATATGAAAAATTTTGTAGGAAGAAAAAAGGGAATTGCGTACGTCATCTTGTTTTCCTTTGTGCTTTTGGTTTTGAGCTGCGGTGGTGGAGGCGGAGGTTCAGCGCCTCCGCCTCCACCACCGCCTCCGCCGGATCCGACGACTTGGACGGTGCTGGCAGTGGGGGACAGCATTACGGTCGGCTACAGCGAAGACAATCCCAATACGGAAGGATATGTGCCCAAGCTGTCGCGGCTACTGGGGACGGATGTTATCAACCGGGGCGTGGCAGGGGCGATGGCCATAGACGTAGCCAATGCTATTGTTAGTAATTTAGAAAGATACCATCCCACCCACGTTCTCGTCCTGGTTGGCGCCAACGACGTAGAGCACAACCCCTGGGACGTGGATAATTATATTGGGATCCTCCAGTACATCGTCAACGAGATCAGAGCCCACGATGCTGTTCCCATCGTGGGTACCCTGACGCCGTTTTGCCATGAAAAATACGAATCGTTCTACGAGGCAAACATCAACGCACGCAACGAGGCCATACGGAATGTGTTGGGGAACAACATGAAGGTAACCATAGCGGATCACGCGAAGGTTTTTACCTGTGACATGATGGATATGCATGGAGGCAACCATCCCAACGACTGGGGGTACGATGTCATGGCGCACGTATGGTATGATGCCCTCATGACGAACCCCAAATATTGAGAGGGAACGGGCACATTTAGGACACGGGAGTTATGGTAGGACATGGGAACCAGGTGAAAGTGCCGGGTGAAGACAAGGTGGTGCTTGAAGACCATCCCCTGTACGTTGAGGCTCTTACGAATGACACCATAGACTTTCCGGAGCGTTTGACTCTGGAGATGACCTCCTATTGTAATTTGAGATGCCGCATGTGTCCAAAGACGGCGGGTCATGTGAATACCGCTGTCAACAAGGTCATCAACCAGGAGGTGCTTGAACGAGTCGTTCCCCTCTTTTCCAGGATAGAGACGCTCCACTTGAGTGGCCTATGGGGAGAGGTTTTTCTCCACACCGATCTATACTTTCGAATTTTACGGTTGGCGAAGGAAGCGGGTTGCGAGGTGAGGACAATTTCCAACGGGTCACTGATGACTCGTGATGTGTCGGAAAAGCTGGTTGAACTTGGTCTGGATGACCTGACCATCTCCGTTGACGCCGCGACACCGGAGACCTACCGGCAGATACGAGTTGGAGGAGATTTCAAGAAATTGGTCAAACAGATCAAGCGCTTGCAGAAGATCAAGAAGAAAAAAGGAAAGGAGAGGCCGTTCCTGCACTTTGGGTTCGTGGGGATGAAGCGGAACATCCGTGAGCTTCCCGAGCTTGTCAAGATCGCCGCGAAACTGGGGGTTCAAAGTGTGATCCTTCAAGAGATGGGAGAGTATGAGGACACGCGGGGGGAATCGGTGGCATTCCATTACCGAGATCTCGGGAAAGAGGTCTATGAAGAGGCGGCCACCCTTGGACGCGAACTCGGGGTAGATGTTGCGCTGTTCCCACCCGACCAGTTTGACGATTCGTCTCTCCATATCAACCCGGCACGCGGGAATCGTGACGATGTGATTCGGATTCCCCCGGGATACCGGAAGGACTGTGATGTTCCGTGGAAAGAGACGGTCGTAACGACGGAGGGAGACGTCCTTCCGTGTTGTTCCGCCTCTAAACCGATGGGGAATATTCTTCAGACTCCCTTCGAGGAGATCTGGGTTTCCCAACCTTACCAATCATTCCGACGGAGGCTTTTGTCATCCGATCCTCCATTGATGTGCAAAACGTGTACGGGTATTGGCTGGAAGAGAGAGGTTTCCCTGTCTTCCTATTTAAAAATGGGAGAGACGGACGGGCAACTCGCGACAGGATGGTATGTCTACGAAAAGAACCCCGTGTGGGAATACGGCTATCGTTGGTCTAAGAAACGAGGTGTTTTCTTCATCGAGGTGCCGCCTGGGGATAAAAGAAGCTTGAATCTCAAGATGAGGATCGCCGGGGTTCAGAAGAAGGGAAAGGTCTTAGCCAACGGGAGGGTCCTAGGAAGTTTTGATCTGAAGGAATCCAGGTGGGAAACCGTTTCATTTGAGCTACCCGACGAAATGGGGATCGACGGCGTGTTGAGGGTGGAAGTGATCGTGGACAATCCTTCCCGGGAGGGGGGAGATCGACGGTCCCTCGGTGTGGCTGTGGCGGAAGCCTTTTTCAGCTGATTTTTCTCGGTTTTCCAGTCCGTTCGATGACGATTTCTTTGAGGAAAACGCGCTTTTTTCCCTGTATGACGCCGTTTTGTATGGTCCTGTAAGCGTAGTTGATCTTCGGGATCTTGGCTGTAAAGAACACCTTGTATTTCCCCTGAGGGAGCGTGGGGTGGATTGTGGCTTCGTAGGAGGATCCGTGCCGTTTCAGTCCAAGAATTGAAAAGTCGAGGGCCTTAAAGACTTTTTTACCCTTGACGAAGATGAGGCTTAGGGCCAAATCGCCGCTAATGTTTGGGAGTCTCACCCAGAGGGTTACGGGAAAGGGTTGCCCTGCTGTGGCGCGGCTGGGGATTCTGGCGGCTAACAGCTTGATCCCTGTTTCGAAACGCCAGGGCCCCAAGAGGAATCCTGAAAGTTGCGAGAGCCTTGAAGTCATGCTTTCTGCCTTTGTTTTCATACCGATTTTCCCGTAGAGTTCGGCAAGACGTGCTATGTATAACCGGTTCCAAGGGCTTTTCCTCGCGGCCTCGTCGAGCCATCGCAGGGCTTCTCTTTCCTGTTTGAGCCCCGCAAGGGCCATGGCGACTCTGTAATTCGTCTCGGCGTCACACGGGTGTGGATCGAGGATGGCAAGGGTTGGCACGAGTGATTTGCTGGGATTTTGCAGGAAGTGATGAAGGAGGCTGTTCGTCATAGAGACTTGGATCATAGTGAGAGCGTCGGTCCGGAAGGAAACGTGTCTCAGGAAAACACGGCACCCTTCCGTCGTTTCGATAAGGAGGTGGACGAGGGATCCGTCGGGGACGTGAAAAGGCAATGCGAAGTGGTATTCTCCAGGGCAGCCCTTGATAAAGGGGGGGTGCTCCCTCGACACACGATGGATGACCTTTTGAACAAGAGTCATTCCCGGTATGATAACTTTGAAACGGGCTTCCGCATTGGGAGATAGGCAGATATCCGCCGTGATGTCGCAGATATAATAGCCCCTTTCCAGGAAAACCGGTTCCCTGAAAAAAAGGCAGGTTTCGTTTGGTCGATGGGGGTGGAAGAAATCGGTGGGCCGTGTGATCCTCTCCATAGAATCCATGGGAATCGTTTGTTTCAGAAGGGGGGAGAGGTAGCGGTAATCGTAGCGAAAGACTTTTTTGAAAAGGATGGAGAGTTCCCGCTTCGTTCGTGGAATGGAGATGGTTTCTCCTGAGGTTAGCTTATGGAGGGCATAGATTTTGAGAGGTTCGAGGGTGGGGTGGCGGAGGGCGGCCAGGGCCGGGAAAGAAACCTTGAGCAGAAGATCATGTTCCGCTTTGATCGAGAAGGTGTAGAGATAGGGGGCTTGCCATGGGAAAGAGAGGGAGACGGGAATACGAATGACTTTTTTCTCAAAAGGAAGGAGGAGCCAGGGAACCTTTTTCCCATTGATTTTCAGTGTGTTTGGAATATTTGCGTTGATCAGGGTGAGGGGGATGGAGGATATTCGCTGGTTGAGGACGAGAAGAAATCGGTAGGTCATTTCTGGAATCAGGGCGAAACGGTTGTAGCCTGGATCGAAGTCGATTCCATTCACGAATCTCGTTATCCACGGCTTCGTGAGGTGAAAATGTGGCACCGGCAGGGCTGGGATGATGGGGGTTCCTGAAAACATCGGTCCCTTTTTGGCATAGAAACGCAAATGATGGCCCCTCAAGTGGTGGAGAAGGGGCTTGTCTTTCTCGAAGGCAAAAGTCTTTAACAGTATGCTGCCGGGGGGAAGATGAAAATGCTTTTTATACGTTTTCTCCGAGGGAACGACGAAGACGTGAGCCCGCTGGCGCCTGCAGATCTCGTGACGGAGGGGGATGGTATAGAGCATGGTCTTGATGCATTTGTCGGGCAGATTCTTGTCGGCCCATTCTTTTGCATAACTCCGGATGTTTCCCAGCCTGAAATACCGGGCCTCCCTGAAGCCGATGAAGAGTCCGTAGAAAACGATCAGGGAGAAGAAGAAAAGCTCGGAAACCTTTTTTAGTGGCTTGGGGAGGCTAAGGGTAAGGCGTTCGTACAGCCCGATTGTACCGGCGGACGCGCCGATATAGAGGAAGGGGAGGGGGTGCAGGAGGTATTCCTCTCCAAAAAGGGACTTTGTGAGGAAAAGAACGCCGACAACAACGGAGGGAAAAAGGAGAATCCTGAGGAGGATGGACCTGTGTTTCTTGGGAACGACAAACGGCGAGAGGAGAATGGGGACGAACAGAGGGGGGGGAAGGCAGCGGAGGAATAAAAGGAAATTTTCAGGGAATTTGGAAAGGGTGAAAAGAAAGTGAGAGAAGGGGTGGATGGCGACTTCCCTCGGCACGCCGACATATCTTGCCACCCGAAGATACCCTTGGATATATTCAAGACCTTCCTTGAGATTGTGCCATAAGATGGGCTCCGTGACGTAGAAAAAAAGGGCCCATGCGAGTAGGGCGATCCACAAAAAAGGAGAGAAGAACGTGGTTAAAAAAAGCTTTGATTTCGAAACCTCGCCTCTTCTTTTGAAGACGCGAAAGCCGTGCATGGCGAAAAGGTAGACCAGGACGATGACGCCATTGTATTTCATCCCCGTGGCGATCCCTGCGAAGAGCCCGGCGAGCAGATAAAAGAGAAAGGAATCGTTCTCCGACACGAGAAAAGCAAAACAGGCGCTGAGCGTCAGGAAGAAGGTAAGGGGAACCTCGGGCTTGATGGTGTGTATCAGGCCGATGGCAAGGGGAGATATGGCGAAGAAAAAGGCGCTCAACAGGGCGAACTCAAGTCGCCTGAAGATCTTGAGACTGAAGAAGTAGAGGATGAGGACCATGAGGCACGACAGGAAGATGTAAAAAAAACGCCCGATTTTCGATAGGGTGAAGGAATCCGTTGAAAGTCTGTTTTCCCCGGAGAAACTCGTGATGAGATGTAGTCCCTTCCAAATCCAGCTCAAGAAAAGGATATTGGCATAAGGATTCCCTGTGTACAGAGGGCCTTCTGCGATAGGATGGTAGTTCCTCTGGATATAATTTCGCTCCTGTGCGAAGTATCTCGGGGCGTCCGGATGCCAGTCGTAGATACCTTGCCGCCAGTCGGTGGCGAGCCCCCCGATGCGCACCCCTACCGTCAATAGTAAAAGAAGGCCCAGAAGAATCGAAGAAAGGGATTTACGGTGCATGATTGGTGGCAACGATACGGACAGACTTTATGAAGCACTTTTTATCCCGCGTCTTTTCTCCATGACGAAGGAGATGATAACGGTAATCGGTTTCGGGGATCCGGAACGTAAAGAACACCTTGTAATCTCCCGGTTTCAGGGTTGGCGGGATGGGAATATGGCCGGAGAACAGGAAAAGGGATCCAAGCCGTTTTCCTTCCAGCAAGTTGAAATCTTTCCCAAGGAAGAAGTTTCCCTTTCGTTCGAAAGAGAGGAAAGCGGTCTGGGTGCCATTGTAGACGGGGAGAGAGAGGACGAGCTGGACGGGTACCTTGGCTCCACGGCTGCCGGAATCGGGTAGCGATATTCCTTGAAGGGCAAGTCCCGTTTCAAAGGTTCTGGGACCATGCCGGAACCTCTCGAATGCCTTCCTTTTCGTCGCTATGACGTTTGCCTTCATAGGATCGCCCTGGGCACGGTAGATCTCTTCGAGTTGCTTGTAGGCTTTTAGGCAGAGGGGATTTGCTCGGACGGTGGAGGCAAGCCATTTGACTGCCGCATCTCGCCGGTGGTGGGAAAGGAGCCATATAGCGGTTTTGTACTGGGTTTCCCATGAAAAATCGTCGGGATCGAATGTTTCGATGATCTCGAGAGGTCCTTCGTCCTCTTTGAGGTCCTGGAGGAGTTTTCCTTGAAGCTGCTTTTTGAATGTTAGAAAGAAGGGAATGCGAATCGACACGGTGTTTAGTATCATCCTCCCATGGCCTCTCACGGTTGCAACGAAGTGGGCGGGTGTGTCCGCGGACACATGGAAAGGGATTTTCAAGGGATGGAGAGGAAAAGTTTGTTTGCCTCCCTCGGAAAGGGAAAAGATCTTCCGGCAGAGGGGGCCGTTCAATGCGGCGATTTCGATGGTGATTATCGACCGGTTGTTGAGGATGAGGTCTCCGTCGATTTCCAGAATGTAGTCTCCCTTCGCGAAGAAGATGGGGTGCTGGGTCCAGAGGCAGTAGTCATCGGCGTGCTGTTTTTTAAAATAGGGCGAAGGTGTGGAGGTCTTCGCCAGGGAGGCCGAGGGTATTGTAAGCCGTAAAAATGGTTCAAGCAGCCTGGAATCGTAGTGAAAAACGGATCGGAAAAGTTTTTGCGCCGTTGCTTTCCTTTCCAGTTTCCCCTCTTTCAGAATGGCGATGATTTCTTTCCGGTTTAACCTCCGAGAGGTGGAAGCAGAGGTGTCATTTTTTAGAAGAAAACGGAGCACAAGCGCACGTCCGGAGCGAATGGAAAGGGTATAGATGTAGGGAGAGCGCCAGGGAAAACGGGGGGAGAGGGCGAGGTGAATTTGCCGGTGTTCGTAAGGGAGAAGGGTTGCCGGTGTGGGAAGGCTGTTTGACCGGATTGTGTTGAGATTATCTCCGTTGATGAGGAGCATTGAAAAAGACAAGTGGGGCCTTGTCGAGATGAAAGTCCAGGAGTAGGTAGTCTGGGGGTGAAGCAGGAAGGTGTTATACGACGGGTTGAGATCGATCCCGTTCAGAAAGCGGGTAAAGTGAACTTTCCGGGTATAAAAAAGCGCCGTGGAAAGGGAGGGAATGGTTGGGTCCTTGTCGAAAAAGGATGGGGTGCCGTAAATCCTGATTTTGTAGCCCCGAATCAAATGAATGAGCGGTTTTGTCCTTTCGCAGTTGAACGACTTGAGAACCACGTCGTTTGAGTGAGGGGGAAACGAGGATTTGGAATAGATGACTCTTGCCACCGGCGAGTTTTTCTCGCAGGTTTTTTTGTCCCAGTAGATTGTATGGTGACCAGTAATGACGCATTGGCCTTTCAAGTTTGATTTTGCCCACTGCTCCGCATGGTAGCGAATGTTGCCCAGCTTGAAGTATGTGATTTCATAAAGACAGGAATAGGCACAGGTGGCGATCACGATTCCGAGCGGAAGGAAGGTGAGAGGTTTGAGGACTTTTGGAAAGATGGACAACAAGGAGGCCTGTAGAACGAACAAACCGATGCCCGCGAGGAGGTAAACGAAGGGCAGGATGTGAAGGAGAAACTCCGCTCCGATTAGAGGCTTGGTGCCGAACAGTATTACGAGGATGAGAATGGGAAACAGCGCAATACGGTTGATCCTGGAGCGGTGTTTGCGGTTCGGCGCGATGACGCCGATGAGGGCGAGGGTCAGCACCAGCGGGTGGGCAGACCTCGCAAAGATCCACAGGTTATGCGGCATCGTTTTCAGGCTGTAGGCAAGGAACGAGACGATGCCACCGTGAGCTTTCAGGTAGGGGGGAGTCGCGGTATAGGCGGCCGTGTGAAGGTATTGACGGATATAGTGGATGGCCTTGAAAAAACCGAGCCAGAAGATCGGTTCGAAGGCGTAAAAGGAAATCGCCCAGAAGATCCCGGAAAGGAGAAGTTTATAGGATAGAACAGCCTGGAGAAGTGAAGAGGGCAACTTTTTTTCTTCCTGCTTGTGGATACGGTAGACATGCATCAGGAAAAGGTAGCCCAGGACGATCGCGCCGTTGTATTTCAGTGCCGTGGCGATTCCGGCGAAGATTCCACCGAAGATATAGTAACGCAGATGTTCCTTCTCCGACAGGTTGAAGGCGTTTATAGCGGCAAGGGTCACAAAGAAAGTCAAGGGAATTTCGGGTTTGATCATGTGGTTCAAACTGATGGATAAGGGGGACAAAGCCCAAAAAAGGGCGGCAAAAAGCCCGATGGTAGGAGAATGAAAGACCTTTTTCCCGAACCGGAAGAGGATGGGAATCAGCAAGAGGGAGAGAAAGAGATAAAAGTAACGACCAATCGTGGAGATGGTCAATTTATGGAGAGAGATGGGGTCATAACCCATCCATTGGCTGAGGACGTTGACACCTTGCCAGATGAAACGCAGCATCAGGATATTGGCGTAGGGGTTTCCCGTGTACCAGGGGGAGTTACCGATAGGCCTAAAGTCTCCGCGAATGTATTGTTCGCACTGAACAAGGTACCGGGCGGAGTCCAAATGCCAATCGGGAATCCCCCGGTGGATATCCGAGAGGAGTGCCCCCATGTGAAGGAAAGCGGCTATAAGGAGAATCGCGCTTACCAAGCCCAACTCCATCCACGAGAAAGACGATTTCTGGAAGATGTGGTATTTCTTTTCTCGAGGAGGTAGGTGCTTCATCACGGAAGGGGTATAACCAACCGGGTGAAATGGAACTGATTGAATATAATGGAATTCTCATGTCCCATGAATGGTTAACCTATGACATAATAGCCGGGAAATGTCAAGCTTTTTGGCCGTATCTTCCGGAGATACAGTGCGTTTTCAACCGGTTGCCGGACTTTACCGAACGGATAAGTCGTGGTATGGAATTCAGCGAAGGATTCAATTCAGAATTTGGAAAGAAGGTGACTATGACAAACCAAGGATTGTCAATCGTTGTCCCTGTCTATAACGAGGAAGGCATGATTGGACAGACGATTCGTGAACTCTCGGCATTGGTAGCGTCAAGTTCTTTCCCTGTGGAGGTGATCGTCGTGGATGACGGTTCAAATGATGGGACAAACCGAATTTTGCCCGAACTGTCTGCCGAGAATGTGAGGGTTGTCCGACATCCCATCAACAGGGGATACGGAGCCTCCTTGAAGACGGGAATCCTATGTGCCTCATATTCGGTCATAGCCATTACCGATGCAGACGGCACCTATCCCAACGAGCGTATCCCAGAGCTGTTTGAACAGTTATGCCGGGAAGGGTACGATATGGTGGTGGGAGCCAGGACGGGAAGTGAAGTGGAAATCCCGAAAATCCGGAAACCGGCGAAGTGGGTCTTGAACAGGATAGCCGATTACCTGGCGGGCTTCAAGATCCCCGATCTGAACTCAGGCCTTCGGATTTTCAGGAGGGAGGTGGTGAAAAGGTTCATAAACATCCTCCCCGATGGATTTTCTTTTACAACGACGATTACGCTGGCAATGCTCACGAACGGGTATCGAGTGGCCTATGTCCCCATCAATTATAAAAAAAGGGGGGGCAAATCAAAGATTCGTCCTTTTTACGATACCCTGAACTTCCTGCAACTGATTATCCGCACCATCCTTTATTTCAACCCCCTGAAGATATTCCTTCCCATCAGCGGCTTTTTTATTCTTTTGAGCCTGCTGTTACTTTTCTATCGGATTTTCGTGGCGAAGGCCTTTGGCGTCACGGCGGTGATCATGTTCGT